>DATFSP010000267.1:0-19993 GCA_035262545.1 Rhizomicrobium sp.
CGATCAAAAGTACGCCGCGCCAGCTGCGGCCATTGGCCAGCCACAGGAGCAGCGGGAAAAGAATACAGAGCGCCCATTCGACGCTCACGAACCAAGAGACGCCATTCCAGGTAAGCCGGTCCATGGTGTTCCAGCCATGGAGCAGGAACAGGCTCAGGAAAAACCCCTTCGCGCTCACATCCTGGTGATAGCGCAGATCGAAAATCGAATGATAGCCGCCGATATGGGCCAGGATGCGGGCGACGATCAACACCGCCAGCACCGCCAGCAGCATGAAAAGATGAAGCGGATAAAGCCGGGTGAGACGGGCTTTCAGAAATTGGCCATACCCTTCGCGAGTATAAAGCTTCGCCAGTCTCGGCCCATAGACATGAGTGAGGATGAAGCCTGAGAGGCAAAAAAAGAATTCCACCCACAAATAACCGCGCGCGGCCAGAAGATCGAGCGGCCAGAAATTGCGATAGCCATGGCCTTCGCTGAAATGGAACATCACCAGCACCAGTGGTGGAAAAGCCCGCGCACCGGACAGGGCGGCGATCTCGGTGGGTTTGGTCATCTCATGGCGCCCCTTCAGCGCAATCTAACGCGAGGCGGCATCCCTGTCGCGCGAATCATATAACTTGAGCATACGTCCTCATGGTTCGACAGGCTCAGCATGAGGACTTCTTCACTCGGAGCTTGTCGGAGGGTGAGGCTTAAAACGTCATGTCCGAAAATCTGTTGGTGCATCTACAATCGGTGTTGGGGCTGATCGTGATCATCGGGTTGGCTTGGATTCTATCCGAGAATAGAGGCGCCTTCCGGTTCCGGATGGTGGCCTCGGCGCTGTTGCTGCAACTGGCGATCGCGCTGCTGCTCTTGAAGATTCCGCCTGCGCGGGCGGCACTCCTCAGCCTCAACAACGTGGTCAATGCGCTCAGCCAGGCCACCACCGCGGGGGCGAGTTTCGTCTTCGGCTATGTGGGCGGCGGCGCCGCCCCTTTTTCCATCACCAACCCCCGCGCCCTCACCAGCTTCGCCTTTGGCGTGCTGCCTCTGGTGATCGTGATCTCGGCCTTGTCGGCGCTGCTCTGGTATTGGCGGATCCTGCCTGTGATCGTGGGCGGCATCGCTTTCGTCCTACGCCGGGTTCTGGGCCTGGGCGGGGCGACCGCGCTGGCCTCGGGCGCGATGGTCTTCTTCGGAATGATCGAGGCGCCCCTTCTGGTTCGGCCGTGCCTCGCGAAGATGACCCGCACCGAATTGTTCATCCTATTCAGCGTGGGTCTGGCCTCGGTGGCGGGTACGATGTTCGTGCTTTATGCCACGGTGCTGAAAGCTGTCCTGCCGGGCGCGCTTGGTCATGTGCTGGTGGCCTCGATGATGGCGCTCCCGGGCGCCGTGATGCTCGCCCGCGTGATGGTACCGGGCGATGCCGCCACGGAGGAAGTGCCCGCCCAGCTTGGTTACCGTTCCAGCATGGACGCGGTCGCCAAAGGCACGGAAGACGGGCTCAAAATTTATCTGCAGATCATGGCGCTCCTGATTGTGATGGTGGCCTTGATCTCGCTTGCCGACCAAATTCTCGGCGCGCTGCCTCCCTTTGCCGGCGCGCCCATCACGCTGGAGCGCGTTCTGGGTTTTCTTTTCGCCCCCCTAGCTTGGCTTTATGGCGTGCCCTGGCACGAGGCCGGCGTGGCTGGAAGCCTTCTGGGCACCAAGACCATCATCAATGAGCTGGTGGCATATCTCCAATACGCCGGCCTGCCCAAGGACTCGCTCGATCCGCGTTCCGGCCTGATCATGGTCTATGCGCTGTGCGGCTTCGCTAATTTCGGCAGTGTGGGGATTCTGATCGCCGGCATGAGCGCATTAATGCCAGAGCGGCGAGCCGAGATCGTGCCGCTGGCTTTGCGCGCCATGATTTCGGGGACCTTGGCGAGCGGACTTTCGGCGTCCATGATCGGGCTTCTCACCTGAGCCTCAGTTCCAGCGATGCGCTTGCCCGCAATTCTGTTAAGCCTGATCCTGTTGGGATGCGCCGTCACACGCGCGCCATTGGGGAGCGAGGATGTGACGCCTGAGTTCGGTCAGAGCGTGCTGGTTGCCAGAGACGGAACAAGGCTTCCGATGCGCGAATGGGACGCCGAGGGGGACGAGCCCAAAGCTGTGATCATCGCGCTTCACGGCATGAGCGACTACTCCAACGCCTTCGATGGCCCCGGCCGCGAATGGGCAAAACGCGGGATCACCACCTTGGCGATCGACCAGCGCGGTTTCGGCCGGGCCCCCAACCCCGGCCTGTGGGCGGGAGGCGAGGCGATGCGACATGATCTCGACGATTTCGCTGCCGCCGCGCATGCGCGCTATCCCGATGCGAAAATCTTTGCCCTCGGTGAAAGCATGGGCGGAGCGGTGCTGCTTTCGTCTTTAGCGTCAGCCGATCCGCCCCCGGTCGACGGCGCGATACTGGTTTCGCCAGCGGTCTGGTCGCGCGCCGACATGCCCGTGCCCTATCGCGTGGCGCTGTTCCTTGCAGCGCATCTGATGCCCGGCGTCATCCTCACCAATTCCGCGGCCAGCCATGTCGTGACTGTGGTGCCGTCCGACAATGTTCCCATGCTGGTCGCGCTGGGCCGCGATCCGCTGTTCCAGAAGAAGACCCGAGCCGACACATTGTTCGGCTTAGTCAATCTGATGGACGAAGCGCGCCGCGCCGCGGGTGAGATCAGAAATGCACCGCCCATTCTTTTTCTTCATGGCGCCAAGGACCAGGTGATTCCGCCAAAATCCGCTGCTGCCGCAATCGCAGCGCTGGGGACCCATGCCGAGGTGCGCGAATATCGCAACGGCTACCACATGCTGCTGCGCGATCTGGAAGGCCCCAAGGTTCAGGACGACGTCGCCAATTGGGTGATAAACGCTTCGGGCTAGCGAACGAATTGGCCCAGTCGATCATTTCGAGCGGCGAACGGTCTGCTAGCGGCCAGCGTCGCGCGAATGCTTAGGCGAGCTTCCGATCCCTTTCGCGAAATTCAGCGGCGCCTGGGTTTAGATTTGACCGGTTTGGGCGGGGGCGGCGGTGCCTCGGCCTCGCGGGCAAGGCGCAAGGCCTTCAGCCGCGCCGTCTTGGCATCGAAGGCGGCACGTTCCTTGGCGATCTCGGCCCAGACCAGCTTGTCGCGCAGTTCCGAGGCGGTGAATGGCGGCTTGGGATCTGCCATGCCGGTTTCTAGCATGATTGGCTGCCGGTGCGAAACGGCGCCGATTGTCAAAGCCCGCGGGACGCCGGATAAAGGGCCATGGGGAGGGTTGCCCGCGCCGTCAATATTGCCGATCTGCGCCGCATCGCCGGGGCGCGGCTGCCGTCTGTCGTGTTCGATTATCTGGACGGCGCGGCGGAAGACGAAGCCACGCTCAAGGACAATTGTCAGGCCTTTAAGAACTGGATTTTCCGGCCCCGTCATGGGGTTGAGTTGAAGTCGCTCGACCTGGGAATCACCGTGATGGAGCAAAGGCTGGAATGGCCGGCTTTGCTGGCCCCCATCGGCTACAGCGCCCTGATGCACCCCCATGGCGAGGTGGGCGTGGCCCGAGCGGCCGGTCGGGCCGGGACGGGTGCGATTCTCTCGACCATTTCGGGCGCACGGATGGAGGACCTGGCCGCTACCGGCACGCCCGTCTTCATGCAGATATATCTCCTCGCTGGGCGGGAAGCAGGCGAAGCCACATTGGCACGCGCGGAGGCCTGTGGGGTCAAAGGCCTGTTTCTTACCGTCGACACGCCGGTGGCGGGCCTGCGCGAGCGCGATTTTCGCAATGGCATGAATGAACTGATGGGCCGGGATGTCTTCGCCAAACTTCCGTATGTCGCAGACCTTCTCGTGCATCCGGGCTGGCTCGCTTCTTATCTTGGCGGCGCGCGCATGACTCATCTGCCGAATGTCGTGACTGAAGAGGGGCCCTTGCCGCTAAGCGACGTGGCAAAAGTTCTGTCGCGGTCTGTAGTGACTTGGGACGACCTTGCCTGGATTCGACGGCAATGGAAGGGACCGATTGCCATCAAGGGCATACTCACCGGCGACGACGCTCGGCGCGCCTGCGATGGAGGTGCCCAAGCAGTAGTGGTGTCCAATCACGGCGGCCGGCAACTGGACGGCGTCGCCGCAAGCCTTGATGCGCTGCCCGAAGTGGTACGCGCGGTGGGCGAGCGCTGCGAGGTGCTGATGGACGGCGGCATCCGCCGCGGCTGCGACATCGTCAAGGCCTTGGCTCTTGGCGCGCACGCCGTGTTGATCGGGCGCGGCTACGCCTATGGCCTGGCAGCAGGCGGCGAGCCCGGCGTGGACCGGGCATTAGCCATCCTCCGCGCGGATCTAGTGCGCACCATGAAGCTTCTGGGCTGCGCGTCGTTAGTAGACCTGGACGAGAGCTTCCTGCAGCGGCGCATTACCTGAGCGGCATCATCGGGTTTCCCGTTTCGAGCAGCGTCTTGAGATTGGACAGGATCGCCGGCCAACCCTGCGAGACCGCTTTGATGAATTGAGAATTCTCACGCTCCAACGTGTGAGTGATGGTGAGCTTGGTTACATCACTCTGCGGCTCGATTTCGAAGACGCAGCGCGAGTAGCCTTCCTCTTTCAGCTCCGGTCTGAACTGGTTCTGCCATTTCAGCACCAAGCGCTTAGGCGGCTCGCATTCCACCACTTCGCCGGCATCGGCAACGCGGCCGTCGGAAAAAATCATCTTCCAGCTTGCGCCCGGCTTCCATTCTGATTCCTGACGGATGCCATACCAATATTTCTGGGTGAATTCGGGGCTGATCAGCGCCGTCCATAATTCGTTGGGCGTGGTCTTGATATAGGTGACATAGATAAAACTGCTTTCTGCCATGACGGCCTCCTGTTCGGGATTATTTCCTGGATTTGCTTTCGAGCGCTTTCTTGAGGTCTGATAGGGCGCGCAAGCGAGGCCGGTCGAACTTATAGATCCATCTTTCCGCGATCTCGTTTATCGGCACTGGATTGATGAAATGCAGCCTCTCGCGCCCCTGGCGCAGCGGCGCCACCAAATTAGCCTCTTCCAGGATGGCGATATGCTTGGTCACCGCCTGGCGGGTCATCTCCAGTCCTTCCGACAGTTCGCTCAAACTTTGCCCGTTCCGGGAGCGGAGCCGGTCCAGTAACAGCCTTCGGCTTTTGTCGGCCAGTGCGCGGAAAACGGCGTCGTCGTCCATGGCCCTAATATGCAACCATTTGGTTGCGTGTCAAGCCGAGCAATGATGTGCTCGGTCCGGCCTTATAAGGCGCGCGAAACTAGCGTCCCTGATGACGGAAGGAGCGGCCCTTGGGCATTTTCTGATTATGGCCCTGGTTGAAGCGCGCCCACATGGGTTGTTCGGGTTTTCCCGGATGGGGTGGTTCGATCTTGGGCTTAGGGGAGGCGGGCGTGGTGGTCGTGACTTGCTGCGCCGGTGTGCTTGCCGCTGCTTCCGGCAGTCTTTGCTCGGCCTTGGTGGATTCTGTTTTCGCGGGCTTGGCAGCCGCGGCTTTCATGGCGGCCTGCTTGGGTTTCGCCGTTTTGGCTCTAGAGGGTTTGGAAGTTTTGGATTTGTTGCTTTTGGCCGTGTCACTTTTGCTCTGGGGCATGGTCCTTCCTTTGACAAGCTCTAACGCAAAACAATGATACACCCGGCAATTCAAAATGCGCAGAGATTCTCCTGCTGCAACGCGCCGACCTTGAGCCAAACCCGTGCGCCATGCGCGCCAGTGCGGGCGCGAAGGCTTACGCCCGCAGGAAGCCTGAGCCAGGAAAGACGCGTGAAAGTTTCCGTGGCGTCCGTAAGTGAGCCGTCCAGCACCAACAACTCCAGGCCTTGCGCATTGTCCAACTCGACATCGCGGGTCGCGGGCCATGCCTCGATCCGCACCTGTTCATGGCCATTCTCGAATAGAATGCCATCACCGTTGCGCAACGCCACAAAATCATGGTCGTCGCGGCGGAACTGCCAGAGCTTAACGAAGATCACACAACCTTGTTCCGAGCCCGGCCGGTGCCCCGATCCAGGCGGATTGCGCATGTAAGAACCGGCAGGGTAGTTGCCGCTTTCGTCCTGGAACACTCCGTCAAGCACCAGGATCTCTTCGCCGCCGGGATGGCCGTGAGCTGGGAAATGGCTGTTAGGGGCATAGCGCACAATGGACGTGGCGCGCGCTTTCTCGTCACCGATGCGAAACAGCATGCGCCGCTCCACCCCACGCGTGGGGCTCGACACCCAGGGGAGCTTTGCCGCATGCACCACAGTTGGTGCGCTGAAATCCGCGTTCAACTTCATCGGGCCCTACAGTTCGGCGCGGCCGCCATCCACAATGATTTCGGCGCCCAGCATATAGCTGGAAGCATCACTGGCCAAAAACAAAGCTGCATTGGCGATGTCCGTTGGCGTGCCCATCCGGCCGGCGGGAATTAGCTTCGAAGTGGCCTCGACATAAGCTTGGAATTCGGCGTCACTCCGCGCTCCCTTGTGGAGCGGCGTGATGATCGACCCCGGGCTAACCGCGTTGACACGAATCTTCTTATCCGCCAGTTCGGCCGCAAAGGTACGGGTGAAAGAACGCACTGCAGCCTTGCTCGCGGAAAGAATTCCGCGCCCGGCGACGCCGCGCTGGTCCAGCCACGACGTGTTGAGGATGATCGAGCTTCCCGGCGGCATCAACGGCACCACGGCTTGCACGGAAAAGAAAACGCCCTTTACATTTACGTCCATCAATTTGGTGTAGGCGGCCTCGTCGGTGGCGCCGATCGGCGTACCCAGCGCCGTACCGGCGTTGGCGAAGAAAATGTCGAGCTTACCAAAGGCAGCTTTCACCTCTTCGGCCATCCGGGTCAGGTCGGCCACGGAACGCACATCGGCCTTGATGGTGTGGGCTTTTCCGGAAAGCGCCGCTTTGGCTTTCACGAGTTTGGCGGCATCTGTACCGGTGATGGCGACGCTCGCGCCATGCTCCTGGAAGAGCTTGGCCGCGGCCAACCCGATGCCGCTCGATCCCCCCGTAATCAGAGCAGCCTTTCCTTGAAGCATCATCGTGGTTTCTCCTTGAACCTGATTGTGGCTAGATTAGACGCGCGAACGGCTCGCCGCCACCAAAGCCGGGCACATAACCGGGACGCGCGGGCAGCATCCATGGGGCGGGAAGGGGTTTTGTGATGAAAGTGAGGGAGTGGCTGTTCGCGGCGTTTGTTCTTCTTGCGCCGGTCTCGCTTGCCGCCCAACCCGCGTCTCAGAACCTCGCCGTCGCGGGCTTGCATCAGCCGGTCGAGATCATCCGCGATCATTGGGGCATCGCCCATATCTACGCCAAGAACGAACCAGACCTGTTTTTCGCCCAGGGCTATAACGTGGCGCATGACCGGCTGTTTCAGCTGGAAATGTGGCGCCGCCAGGCGACCGGCACGGTGGCCGAAATCCTGGGGCCGAAGGAAATCGAACGTGATATCGGCAACCGCCTATTCATGTACCGCGGCGATCTCACAAAAGAGCTCAACTGGTATCACCCGCACGGCGCCCTGATCGTCAATGCCTTCGTGGACGGCATCAACGCTTACATCGACCAGACCGCGCGCGATCCTTCCTTGCTCACACCCGAATTCGCCATGCTGGGCATCAAACCCGGCAAGTGGACACCCGCCATAGTCATATCGCGCTTCAACGGTCTTCTGGGCAATGTCGAGAGCGAGATCAACATGGCGCTGGCGGTCAAGACTCTGGGCGCGGACAAGGTCCGGGATATAGAATATTTTCAGCCCGCCGGTCCGGACCTTCGCATCGATCCGGCCATCGATACGTCACTTCTTTCCAACGAAATCTTGAATACTTTCCGCGCCTTCCGCACGCCTTTGACTTTCAAGGCCGACGAACTCTTTCCGCAATACCGCAACCCCAAATCGGTGGCGATGCTGGACACCGACATCACATCGCCTTTGACGCAGAGCGAGCGGCGCGAGGATATCGGCAGCAACAATTGGACCGTTTCCGGCAAGCTCACCATGAGCGGCTACCCCATGCTGATGAACGATCCGCATCGCGTGCAGGAAGCGCCATCGCTGCGATATTGGGTCCATCTGAACGCGCCGGGCTGGAATGTGATCGGCGCGGGCGAACCGGCGCTGCCTGGGGTCTCCATCGGCCACAATCAGGTCGGGGCGTGGGGCCTCACCATTTTCGGGACCGACGGCGAAGACCTTTATGTCTATGACATCAACCCGTCGAACCCGCTGCAATATAAATATAAAAATGGTTGGGAGACAATGCGTGTGGTCCACGAAACCGTCCCCGTCAAAGGCGAGGCGTCGCGCGACGTGGCGCTCAAATATACCCGCCACGGTCCGGTGGTGTTCGAGGACCGGGTCCACCACAAAGCCTATGCGGTACGCGCGGCCTGGCTCGAGACGGGATCGGCGCCCTATCTTGCCAGCCTGCGCATGGATCAATCTGAAAGTTGGGACGAATTTGTGGAAGCGAGCAGCTATAGCCGCATTCCGGCCGAGAACATGGTGTGGGCCGACAGGAACGGAAATATCGGTTACCAGGCGGTGGGCATCGCGCCTAACCGGCCCAATTGGAGCGGATTGGTGCCGGTGCCCGGCGATGGTCGCTACGAATGGAAAGGCTTTTTGCCCATCAAGGAACTTCCCCACGTGAAAAATCCCGACAAGGGCTATTACAACACGTCCAACGAATTCCAGATTCCACGCGGCTGGCCCTACAAAGAGGCGCTGCATTACATCTGGACCGATCCCTATCGCGCCCAAAGCGTCGCCGAGCTGTTGGGTTCCGGAAGAAAATTTTCAATCGCCGACATGGTGCAGTTGCAGAACAGCACGCTTTCAATACCGGCGCGCAGTTTGATGCCGTTGCTGCGTGATCTTGAAATTTCCGACCCCGCGGGGAAGCGCGCGGCCGACCGGCTATTGGCTTGGAATTTCACGCTGGACAAGAATTCAGTGGCGGCCGGCATCTATGAAATGTTCCAGCGCAGGCTGATCGCGAATGTGCGCGACGCGGTGGTGCCCGAAAATGCGCGCGCCTATATAGGCACGCCGGCGATGGCGCGCATCGTTGCCTGGATGGAAGCGCCGGACGGCCGCTTCGGCACCGACCCGATCGCCGGACGCAACGCCGTTCTGGTCAGGAGCCTGAACGAAGCGGTGGCGGAGTTGACCAAGCGATTGGGCGCCGACATGGATGCGTGGAAACTGGGCGCCTATCACTATGCCCGGATCATGAGTCCGTTCTCGGCGGCGGTGAGGCCCGATCTTGAGGAAAAATATGACGTGGGCCGCGCGCCTCGCGGCGGAGATAGTTATACTATCGACGCTACCGGAGGCAGCGACAATCAGCAGGCGGGCGGATCCTTCAAGATCGCCATGGATACCGAGAACTGGGACAATTCGGTGGGGCTGAACAACCCCGGGCAATCGGGTGACGTCAACAGTCCGCATTACCGCGACCTTTATGCGCTCTGGTCGCAAGGCAAATATTTCCCAATCTTTTATTCCCGCGCGAAGGTGGAAACCGTGGCGGAGACGCGCGTTATGCTGGAACCCCCGCGGTAATTGCGGGCTGGAGGAGGGCACATGCGGATCGCGGTTCTGACGGGCGGCGGCGACGTGCCGGGCCTTAATCCCTGCATCAAGGCCATCACGGAAAGCGCCTTGCACGAAGGTTGGGACGTTGTCGGTTTCCGCCGCGGCTGGGCGGGGCCGCTGGGCTATAATCCCGACGATCCGGACGACGGCGCCCGTCATCTTCTGCCGCTGACGCATGAAGCTGTTCGAACGATCGATCGCACAGGCGGCACGATCCTGCATTCTTCGCGCACCAATCCCGCCAAGGTGAAGTCGTCGGACCTGCCCGATTTTCTGGGCAACCTGCCGCGCAAGGGTGAGCGTGTGGATGCCACGCCCCACGTGCTCAAAGTCTTGGATTCGCTCAAGATAGACGCGCTGGTGGCACTGGGCGGCGATGACACGCTGTCCTATGCGGCGCGGCTGCACCAGGAAGGCTTTGCCGTGATGGCCTGTCCCAAGACCATGGATAACGACGTGTTCGGCACAGATTATTGCATGGGCTTTTCGACAGCCGTGTCGCGTTCGGTGGAAGCGATCAATGCACTGCGCACGCCAACCGGCAGCCATGAACGCATCGGCGTGGTGGAATTGTTCGGAAGAAATTCAGGCGAAACGGCGCTGCTCTCCGGCTATCTCGCCGATGCCGACCGCACCCTGATTGCCGAGGTCCCGTTCGAGATGGAGAAACTGGCCGCGCTTCTTAAAAAGGATCATGCCCGCAATCCGTCGCGCTACGCCATGCTGGTCCTGTCCGAAGGCGCGCAGATGAAGGAAGGCGCCATCGTCGAGACGGGACCGGAAGACGCCTATGGCCATCGCAAGCTGGGCGGGATCGGCGAAATGGTGGGCGCGGAGATTCAACGCCTGACCGGCATCGGTGTGATGAATCAGAAGCTCGCCTATCTGATGCGCGGCGGCCCGCCCGACGCGCTCGACCAGATGGTGGCGCGCAATTACGGCACCATGGCGGTTCAATTGCTGAAGGATGGCAAGCGGGGATTGATGACCGCGATTCAGGCAGGACGCTACACCAGTGTGCCGGTGGACACCTGCATCAAGGGCACACGCCGCGTGGATGTGCCGGCGTTTTATGATGTGGAGGCATATCGTCCAAGGATTGCCCAGATCGCCGGGAAACCGATGTTCCTTTATTGACCGGGCCTGTTCCCGGATCAGGATCCAAGCCGGGACGTTGCACCCTCGGAAGCCAAATAGCGGATAAGAAAGCAAGGGCAGGAGCGAAGCGAAGGAGGTGGTCGCTTCGCTCCGTACCCTGTCTTCCGCGCAAGGTGGCGGCCTCTGGCCGCCCGAGATGGCCTGCCGGACCATTCGCCTCGGCGAAACGCGCCCACCCCTTCGAAGGTGTGCCAGTGGCAATTACCCCGTCTCTTCGCCTTATGAATATTCGGGGAAAATACCGAGCGCGGTGCTTTTCTTGTTCCGCCTTTTGATGAAAGATCACCTCAGCTATTGGGGATGAGAAAAGGGGCGTCTCATGTTGCGCGGGCAAAAGCCAAGCCGCCGCCGCTTTTTGGCCTCGGCCTCTGCGTTGCCTATTCTGGCCATTACCGGTCATGCGCAGGCGGCGAATATATCCGGCCATCTGCCCTGGGAAGCGTTCGCAGGCGAGCCGCCCAGGCCCGTCAATCCCATGGGCTGGTATTTCTTAACGCCCGCTGAGGCGGCAACCGTCGAGGCCATAGTCGATCGCTTGATACCGGCTGATCATCTTTCTGTCGGCGGCAAGGATGCCGGCTGTGCCATTTTCATCGACCGCCAATTGGCCGGCAGCTTCGGCAAATCCAGCCGGCTTTACATGAAAGGCCCCTTCGCAAAGGGGCTGCCCACGCAGGGCTATCAGGCCGAACTCACGCCCGCGGCACGTTATCGCGACGGTCTTCGCGCGCTTGAGGCCCATGTCCGCGGCGCGCATGGCAAAGGCTTCGCGCAATTAAGCGGGGAACAACAGGACGAAATCCTGGCGGGACTCGAGAGCGGCAAGATCGAACTCAAGCTCGCACCCGGCCTGAGCACGCGAGGCTTTTTCGACCTTGTACTGGAAAACACGATGGAGGGCTTCTTTGCAGATCCGCTCTACGGCGGCAACAAAGGCCTGGCAGGCTGGAAGCTGGTGGGATTTCCAGGTGCGCGTTACGACTATCGCGACCATGTGGACAAGCACAATGTGCCCTATCCGCGTGGGCCGGTCTCGATTTACGGCGAGACCTAGGTCCTAGCATGGCCAGACTTTTGCCGCGCAAAGACGTAGTGATCATGGGCCTGGGTTGGACGGGCGCCGTCCTGGCCCAGGAATTGACCGATGCCGGTCTCGATGTGGTGGCGATCGAGCGCGGACCGTGGCGCGATACCGCGACCGACTTCAACATCGGCTACATGCCAGACGAGTTGCGTTTTTCTGTGCGCAAGGAGTTGTTCCTCTCGCCCGTGGTCGAGGCCATGACCATGCGCAATAACGCCGATCAGGTGGCGCTGCCGATGCGGGATTACGGCTCGTTCCTTCCCGGTCATGGCGTGGGCGGCGCGGGCGTGCATTGGAACGGCTATGTGTGGCGTTTCTTCGGGAGCGATTTCCAACTCAAGACGCATCTCTCCAAACGCTATGGCGCGCGCCGGGTGAGTGAATTGCAACTGGAAGATTGGGGCGTCAGTTATGACGAACTGGAACATTGCTTCGACCGGTTCGAATATCTCACCGGTACCTCTGGCAAGGCCGGCAATCTCAAAGGCCAGAAGATAGAAGGCGGCAATGTCTTTGAGGATGCTAGGGCGCGCGATTATCCCACGCCCCCCTTGAAGATGCCCTATGCCGCAGCGCTGTTCATGGAAACCGCCAGGGGGCTGGGGCTCCATCCGTTCCCGGCCCCAGCGGCCAATCTCTCGCAGCCCTATGTGAATCCGCTGGGCGTCGCCATGGGGCAATGCACGTATTGCGGCTTCTGCGAGCGCTTTGGCTGCGCCAATTATTCCAAGGCTACGCCGCAGACTACGATTCTTCCCGTGCTGATGAAGAAGAAGAATTTCGAAGCCCGCACCGAATGTGAAGTGCTGAAGATCAATCTCCACCCCGATGGCAAAACCGCGAGCGGCGTCATCTATGTAGACCGGTCGGGTGAGGAATATGAGCAGCCGGCAGACATCATTCTGCTTTGCGGCTATGGCTTGATGAATGTACGCATGCTGCTCCTCTCAGGCATCGGCAAGGCTTACGATGCCACCACGGGCGAAGGCACAGTGGGGCGCAATTATTGCTACCAGACCCAGGGCGCGGGCGTCCGGCTGATTTTCGAGGGCAAGCATTTCAATCCATTCATCGGCACAGGGGCGCTTGCCGCCGTAATTGACGATTTCAACGGCGATGCCTTCGATCATTCGAGCCTGGATTTCGTGGGCGGGGCCGGGATCAGCTGCGGGACTTCCAATGGAAGACCGATTGGCTACCGCCCCACGCCTCAAGGCACGCCGCGCTGGGGCGCCAAATGGAAAAAGGCAGTGGCCGAAACCTATCAGAACACGATGGGGATCGGCGCGCAGGGCTCGTCGTATCCGGTGCGGGGCAATTATCTCGACCTTGATCCCACGTATAAGGATCGTTTCGGTCGGCCACTGCTGCGTGTCACCTTCGATTTTCCCGACAATGATCTGCGCATGGCGAACTACATGTCGGGCCAACTGACCAAGATCGGCCGCGCCATGAATCCTAGGGAGTTGACAGTCAGCCACGCCGGCAAGGGCTGGAATTCGGTGCCCTACCAGACCACCCATAATACCGGCGGCGCGACCATGGGGGCCAATCCCAGGACGAGCGTGGTCAACCGTTATCTGCAAAGTTGGGACGTCTCCAACCTGTTCGTGATCGGCGCGTCCGCATTCCAGAACAATGCGGGTAAGAATCCCACCGGCACGGTGGGGGCCCTGGCCTATTGGGCTGCGGAAGCGATCCGGGACCGCTATCTCAAGAAACCTGGCGCGCTGGTCGGGACATGAGAAGCCTGGCTGCAGCGCTACTGCTTGTCTTCCTGGGCAGCGCGGCGCAGGCGCAGGACCGCGCGGCTGCCGGCCGCTACCAGGCGATCTTAGGCGACTGCGAAGGCTGTCACACTGCCCCTACCGGCAAGCCTTTCGCGGGCGGTCTGGTGCTTCAAACACCCTTCGGCGACATGGGCGTTCCCAATATCACCCAGGATCGTTCGACCGGCATCGGCAATTGGAGCGAAGCGGAATTTCGCCGGGCTATCCGCGAAGGCGTTGCGCCCGGCGGCAGGCGGCTTTACCCGGCGATGCCCTATCCCTATTTCGCGCGGATGAGCGACGCCGATCTCTCTTCGCTCTGGGCCTACCTCAAGACCCTCGCGCCAGTTCGTCATGCGGTCGAAGTCAATCGCCTGCGCTTTCCCTTCGATGTCCGCACATTGATGACCGGCTGGGATTGGCTCTATTTCAAGTCGGAAGCTTTCAAGCCTGTGGCCGGCAAATCGGCTGAGTGGAATCGTGGCGCCTATCTCGTCACCGGTCCAGGCCATTGCGGGGCTTGCCACACTGCCAAGACCCTGTTGGGCGCCGATCGCGCCGCTTTGCTCACCGGAGACTCGCTGCAGGGCTGGTTTGCTCCCGAAATCACCGGCGCCAAACCTCGTGGCGTGGGCGGCTGGAGCGTCAATGACGTCGTTACCTATTTGAAAACAGGCTGGAATGCGCATTCGGTCGCGTCCGGCCCGATGGCGGATGTTGTCGAGCGGTCCACCTCTCAAATGAACGATGGCGATCTTCAAGCAATCGCGGTCTATCTCAAGGACCAGCCGGCAGCGGACAGCGAGCAACAAAACGCCTTGGCAGCCAACGATCCGGCAATGACGGCTGGGGCGCAACTGTACCGGCAAAATTGCGTCGGCTGCCATGGCTGGGACGGCAAGGGCGAAGGTCTGATCGTCCCACCGCTTGCCGGCAACGCCGCTCTTATCCAAACAAGCGCGGAAAACTTGATCCGCATAGTGCTGGCTGGCGCGCAATCCGTGACCACCAAGTCCACGCCGACAGAGCCATCCATGCCGTCCTTCGCCTGGAAGCTCGACGACCGGCAAATGGCTGATCTTCTTACCTACGTCCGCAACAGTTGGGGCAATCAGGCGCCGCGGATTCGCGCCGATTCCATCGCCAAAGTGCGCGCCGGCTTGCGCGGCGGGTCGTAGCGGACGCTTGCTAGCGAGCGGGTTTTCACTCGGTTCTTCCTTAAAAAAGGGGGCCTCTTGTATATGGTGCCACGGCACCGTCCATCGGGGGAACACATGCGTCTAGTTCTGGCAGCCGCGTCTTTATCCATGGTCTTGACCGGCGCTGCGCATGCGGCCGACTGCGTTCCACCCCAATTGCTCAATAGTGTGCCCATAACGCTGGCACATGGCGGCGGGATGCCGATTGTTTCGGCATCCATCGACGAGTCGCCGGTGAAATTCTTGGTTGATACCGGCAGCATCGTCAGCCAGGTGTCCTATGCGCCGGCCGCGGCGCTTCGCCTTACCAGTCTGGCGACGCCGCGCGGCCAATACGATATTTCGGGCCGTTTCTCCCGCGAGGCCGCGCGGATCACCACATTCGTACTCGGCAATATGCAAGCCACCGGCTTCTATCTCCGACTCGTTCCCGATCCGGATTTCAGCGCCGAGCCCCCCTTCGATGGTATTTTGGCAACCGACATGATGAGCCGCTACGACATCGATTTGGATTTCGGACATCGGCGGCTCAATTACTTCGCGCCGGAAGCGTGCCAGAACGCTGGCATCTATTGGGCGCCGAAAGCGCTATCCATGTTGCCGACACCGACGCTGCCTGGTCGCGCTTACGTCGACGTCGTGTTGGATGGTCACAAAATTTCGGCGCTTATCGACACGGGTTCGGAACATTCGATGATGAATCCCGTGCTGGCCAGAAATTTGTTCGGTTTGACACCGGGTTCCCCCGACATGACGCCCGGTGAGATCATCAGCGATGGTGCAACCGCGAAAGCGGATTTTCACACCTTTCCAGTGCTTTCTCTCGGCGAATTGACGTTGACGAATGTGCCGGTCGCGGTGGTTCGCGATGCGCGCACGGAAGATAACGGAGAATATCACATATCCCGAACTCTGCGGACCCAATTCGATCTTCATCAGCTTTTGCCCGACTTGACGTTGGGCATGGATGTGCTCCGGCAGACCCATCTCTACATCTCATTCCGCAATCAAAGAATCTATGTCTCCCGCGCCGATGACGGCGCCGCGCAGCCGCCGGCCATGAGCGAGCCGAACAAGCTCACGGTCTGGCATTTCGGCTACGAGATGCTGCATCCCTTTATCGTCTATTGACGACGCACTTTTCGCGTCCCGCGATGAAGCGGGGCGGCCTGGGCGCTCTAAGCGGCCCGCACTGTGGCCACCAGTTCCGCGACGTGGTCCGGTGGCGTCGGCTGCATGACGCCATGGCCCAGGTTGAAGACGAAGGGCTTGCCTCTCATGGCGCCTGCCAGCCGTCTGGCTTCGGCGTGCATCGCGTTTCCACCCTGAAGCAAGAGCACAGGATCGAGATTGCCCTGACGGGCGACATGGGGCGCAAGCGCAATGGAGGCGATATCCGTCATTTGATCCACGCCAATGCCGTCCATTTTGGTGGATTGCGCATAATGGGCGAGCCAGGCGCCTGCTGCTCGAGGGAAGCCGATGATGGGGATCGCGGGATGCTTCGCTTTGACCGCGGCGACGATACGCGCGGTGGGCGCAAGGACGGCGCGTTCGAACAAGCCCGCGGGAACGGTTCCGGCCCAGCTTTCGAACAGTTGCAGGGCCTCGGCCCCCGCGTCGGCCTGAGCGATAAGATAGGCGCTGGTGGATTCCACCAGCACATCCATCAGCCGCGCAAAGCTTTGCGGCTCGGCCCACGCCCAGCGGCGAATGGTTTCGTGATCGGTGCCGCCGCGGCCTTCGATCATATAGCTCGCAACGGTCCAGGGTCCGCCGGCAAACCCGATCAATGAAGTGTCTTCGTCGAGCGCGCCACGAACATGCCGGATCGTCTTTGTCACGGGCGCGAGCTTTTCCCCATCATAACAAAGTGCAGCGATGCTATCGGCGTCGCGAAGAGGCTCGAGCCGCGGTCCTTCGCCTTCGGCAAACCAAAGCTTCTGGCCTAGGGCGTGCGGGATCAACAGAATGTCGGCGAAGAGAATGGCGGCATCAAGCCGGAAGCGCCGGACCGGTTGCAATGTGACTTCGGCCGCCAGCTCCGGGTTGAGACAGAATTGCACGAAATCCGGCGCCTTGGCCCTGAGCGCTCGATATTCCGGCAGATAGCGGCCGGCCTGGCGCATGAGCCAGATCGGTGGTGGAAAAACCGCTTTTCCCCCAAGGACAGAAAGAAGTTTCTTCACCATCCGCGTTTTTCCAGGCTCTGGATGAAGGCTTCGCCCGCCTCGGCGCGGACATCACGGCCAAGCGCATGGCCAAACTCTGCCGCCTCGGCCTTGGCGTCGGTGCCTAGCGTCCGCCATTCCTCGCGCCGCCAGCGTTTCTTGCCATCGGGCGTCAGCACCTCGCCGAGAAGATGTAGGTCCCTGTTCGTGAGCCGCGCCAGCGCGCCAATGGGCGTGCGGCAGGAACCATCCAATGCCTCCAGAAAACCACGCTCGGCTGCAATAACGATTTCGAGCGCCGGATCGCTCATCCGAGCCAGTATCTCAAGCGACTTGGTGTCCTCGGTCCGGCACGTGATGGCCAGCGCGCCTTGTCCCGGCGCAGGCGGCATCTCCTCCACGTTTACCAGCGACGCGGCATGGTTCGTCAAACCCATGCGAGTCAGCCCGGCCAGCGCCAGGAAAGTGGCATCCATTCGACCTTCTGCGATGCGGCTCAGCCGCGTTTCGACGCTGCCTCGCAAAGTGACGACTTCAAGATCGGGCCTCAGATGCAAAGTCTGCGCCTGGCGCCTGAGGCTGGCGGTGCCCACCACCGCGCCCGGCGTCAGGGAATTCAAATCGCGCGCCTTGGGCGAGATAAATGCGTCGCGAGGATCTTCCCGCGATGGAATCGCGGCCAGCGTAATGCCGTCGGGCATCCTTGTGGGCAGGTCTTTAAGAGAATGGATCGCCGCGTCGATGCGGTTGTCCAGCAACGCTTCATCCAATTCCTTGGTGAAAAGGCCTTTGCCGCCCGCTTCCTGCAATCGGCGATCGGCGATGCGGTCGCCCGAGGTGACGAAACTTTGAATAATGGGCGTTTCGCCGATTGACTGAGCCAGCAGCGCGGCCACTTGGCGCGATTGTGTCATCGCCAAAGGCGAGCCGCGCGAGCCGAGCCTCATGGCCACTCCGCGACAGGCGGCATGGACGACAGGATGCTTTCCACATTGCCGCCGGTTTTGAGCCCGAACATGGTCCCGCGATCATAGAGCAGGTTGAACTCCACATAGCGTCCGCGCCATTTCGCCTGTTCATGACGCTGCGCCAAGGTCCAGGCTTCGTTCCAGCGCCGTTTCAACAGTTGCGGGTAAATGTCCAGAAAAGCCGATCCTACGTCCTTGGTGAAGGCAAAATCGCGGTGCCAGTCGCCGCTCTGATGGTGGTCATAGAAGATGCCTCCCACCCCGCGCGGTTCGCCCCTGTGGGGAAGAAAGAAATACTCGTCCGCCCACTTCTTGTAGGCGGCATACCAGGCCGGATCATGGGCATTGCACGCGGCCTGCATGCGGGCGTGAAAATCGCGCGCGTCCGGATGCGACTGTGACCGCGCGGCGTCCAGGGTGGGATTGAGGTCGGCGCCACCGCCAAACCAGGTTTCCGTAGTCACGATCATGCGCGTGTTCAAGTGCGCGGCCGGCACGTTTGGATTCTTCATGTGGGCGATCAAGCTGATGCCGGACGCCCAGAAGCGGGGATCAACGGCGGCGCCTTTTACCTGCCTGGCAAAGTCGGGTGAGAACGCGCCATAGACGGTCGAGACATGCACGCCCACTTTCTCGAACAGGCGCCCGCGCATCAATCCCATCAATCCGCCGCCCTGGTCGTCCCCCGTGGCCGAAAGCGGCCTGCTCCAAGGCGAGCGGACAAAACGACCGGGTTGGCCGGGATAGATGTGGTTGTCGGCCTCATCCTCCAGTGCCTCGAAGGCGGCGACAATCCTTTCGGCCAGGTTTTCGAACCAAGCGCGCGCGGCTTTTTTGCGGGTTTCCAGATCTTCCATGGAAGTCTGGGTTCTAAGCGCGGGAACAAGGACAGGCAAGGGCAGTTGGAATCGCCCAGGAAAGTTGCCTTCACCTGATCAATCGAAATATCGGATTATTTCTATCATTATGATCCATTGGATTAATTAGAGGATTTCCTGTGAATTGGGCCGATGTCACATCCCGCGCAAATCCAGACCCAAGTCAAAACACCTTTTGCCGATGCGGTGATTGCGGCCCTGCCGGGGCTGGGCCTCACGGGCGCCATCGCCGCAGGGGCTTTCGCGCTTCGCCAGATACCCGGCGTGGAAATGTTCAGCCCCATGATCTTGGCCACAATTATCGGCATGTTGGTGCACAATCTTCTGGGCACGCCGGCGAGCGCGAAACCGGGCGTGACCTTCAGCCTCAAGCGCATCCTCAGGCTTGGGATCATTCTCCTGGGCTTCCAATTGATGCTGTCCCAGGTCGTCGCGGTGGGCGCCATCGGTGTCGCTATCATTCTCGCTTCCTTGGTGACTACCTTCCTGTTCACCAAGATGATGGGCCGGGTCATTGGCGTGGATCCGAAGTTGGCCGAATTGATCGGCGCCGGGACCTCGATCTGCGGGGCTTCCGCTGTGATCGCCACCAATACCGTTACCGAGGGAAGCGACGCCGACGTGGCCTATGCAGTGGCCTGCGTCACCGTGTTCGGCTCCATTGCTATGCTGCTTTATCCCCTCCTGCCGGGACTGCTGCATCTTTCGCCCCGCGCTTTCGGCCTATGGAGCGGTTCGTCCATCCACGAGATCGCCCAAGTGGTGGCAGCCTCGTTCCAGGATGGCCAAACTGCGGGACAGTTCGGCACCGTTGCCAAGCTCACCCGCGTGATGATGCTCGCGCCCCTGGTGATCGGACTGGGTTTGATGGCCGCCCGCAAGGCTCGCGGCGAAGCAGGCGAGCGTAAGGCACCTCCGATGCCCTGGTTCGTGCTGGGCTTCATCGCCGTGGTGCTGCTCAACAGTGTCATTACCGTCGCGCCGGCCGAAAAGGCCCAAATCGTCACGTTGACCAATTTCCTGCTCTCGATGGCGCTTGCGGCGATGGGCCTGGCAACTGACTTTGCAAACTTGAAGCGCGAAGGCCTGAAACCCTTGGTGCTGGCGGCCTGCGCTTGGATCTTCATCGCCGGCTTCAG
>DATFSP010000268.1:0-40135 GCA_035262545.1 Rhizomicrobium sp.
CTACGCCCGCTTCGGCCGATAGCGACTCAGCGCCACGCCGAACGCCGTCATCGTGAACGCGCAGATGCACAACGGCACGAACGCCATCCACGGCACGCCGGTGAGATCCCACAGGCTCCCGCTGATGATCGGAATGAGCACGCCCAAGGTGTAGCTGATGGTGAACATGGCGGCGGCGGTGAGATGCACCTCGCCCGGCGGACTCAGGGCCGGCGGCGCCGCCAACATCATCACGAACGTTACGGCGATGGCGAATCCGACAACACCAGCGGCAACGACAACCCAATAGCCGTCGAAAGAAATCACTCCGATCAGGGCGGCGATGGTCAGCGGGCCGAAGACCAGATAAGGCCAGGTCCGTCCGATCACCAGAGCGGGTGCCGCCAACATCAGGAAGGAGGCCAGCAGCTGACTGGCGTTGAGCGAGGTGAGCGCTGCAGCGACGAGGTCGCCGCGCCCGTGATTCGCAAGATAGTCGGGCAGGAACGCATTGGCGGTGAAATAGATGCTGTTGTTGCTGCCGAAGGCGAGACCGAGCAGCCAGGGAAGCGGACTGGTCCAGTCCGGCCACCAACGGCGCACGACGATCGTCCCGCGCGGCGAGGCTGGTCGCGATTGCTGGCGGACCATGAAGATCAAGAGCGCTGTCACGAACAACGGCGCCGCCCAAACCACGAGATCAAGACGCCAGCTGTTACCCACAAGGGGAAGCACGAGCGGCACGGTGAACGCGGGTCCAAGCGTTGTCGAGACCACCATGCCGTTGGTCGAAGCGGTCGAGCCAAGGGCGACGCGATCCGGTAACCATTCGCGCACCAGCGTCGGAAGCGCCGGCTGCATGATGGCAATTCCGAATCCCATGATGACCGTCGCAGAGTAGAGCATGGCGACGCTCTCCGCGCCGCCGCGACCTGCCGCTGCCACACCTGCGATCAGCATGCCGAGCGTCAGCGTCACGGTGGTGCCGAACCGCGCCACCAACAGCGAGCCGGGGACGGCGGCGAGCGCGAATACCATCAACGGCAAGCCCATCAGCAGGCCGACCTGGGCCTCCGTCATCCCCAGATCGTCATGAATGAGCGGAATTACCGGTGGTACGGCCAGAAGCGTGATCCGCATGGACAGGCCGACGAGCCACAACAGGCACAGCGACTTCCACACACGGCTGGTTACGGCCGCACTGTCTCCAAACGAAGCAACCATCGGGGATTTCTTCCGGCCTTTCCTGGCCTGACTTAAGCGAAACGCGACCGATACGGAACTGCGTTTGTGCGATGGGCTGGCATGCTAGCGTTGATTGCAGAGCCCTCTGTCCTGTCCCCGCGAGGGAGGATATGGCTCGGTATTCCCCGTGTTGCACCGCCGTTCCCCATGTGTTAGCAAACCGCGCGATTTTCGTGGGGGCGCGCGGGGCACTCCGCGACACCCTCCGAAAACCGAAGTCCCGCTTTAATCCCAAAGGCTTGCGCCGATCCGTTGGGACCGTGCCAAGCCCCTGACATGCCCGAGAGAACCCGTGGCAGGCGAAGCTCCGATCGTCTCCGGAATGGCAGGCCGCTACGCCACTGCCCTGTTCGAGCTTGCGCTCGAAAGCAACGCGGTCGATGCCATCAAGGCAGACCTTGAAACGTTCGACCGGCTGGTTGCCGACAGCGCGGATCTCGCGCGCCTCGTGCGCTCGCCGGTCTTTAGCGCCGAGGAGCAGTTGCGCGCGCTCAGCGCGGTCCTCGAACGCGCCGGGATCGGCGGCCTCGCCGCAAAATTTCTGAAGCTGGTCGCCTCCAATCGACGGCTGTTTGCCGTGCGCGACGTCGTCAAGGCTTACCGGGCGTTGGTGGCGAGCCATAAGGGCGAGGTAAGCGCCGAGGTCACCGTCGCCGAGCCGCTCAATAACGCGCATCTCGCCGCGATCGGGGACGCGCTCAAGGCGGTGACCCGCAAGAACGTCGAGGTCAACGTCCGGATCGACCCCGCGATCATCGGTGGGCTGGTCGTCAAGCTCGGCAGCCGTATGGTCGATAGTTCGCTTCGTACCAAGCTCAATGCGATCAAGCACGCGATGAAAGAGGTCGGCTGATGGATATCCGCGCCGCTGAAATCTCCGCCATTCTCAAGGAGCAGATCAAGAACTTCGGGCAGGAAGCCGAGGTCTCCGAGGTCGGCCAGGTGCTCTCCGTCGGCGACGGCATTGCACGCGTCTACGGCCTCGACAACGCGCAGGCCGGCGAAATGGTCGAGTTCGAGAACGGCGTCCGAGGCATGGCGCTCAATCTCGAGACCGACAACGTCGGCATCGTGATCTTCGGCAACGACCGCGAGATCAAAGAAGGCCAAACCGTCAAGCGCACGCGCGCGATCGTGGACGTCCCGGTCGGCAAAGGCCTGCTCGGACGCGTCGTCGATGCGCTCGGCAATCCGATCGACGACAAAGGGCCGATCAAGGGGGAGCGGCGCCGCGTTGACGTGAAGGCGCCCGGCATTATTCCACGCAAATCGGTGCATGAGCCGATGGCCACCGGATTGAAAGCGATCGACGCCTTGATCCCGATCGGCCGCGGCCAGCGCGAGCTGATCATCGGCGACCGGCAAACCGGCAAGACCGCGATCGCGCTCGACACCATGCTCAATCAGAAACCGCTGAATGCTTCCGGCGACGAGAAGATCAAGCTCTATTGCGTCTACGTCGCGGTCGGGCAGAAGCGTTCGACCGTGGCCCAGTTCGTCAAGGTGCTCGAGGAGCAAGGCGCGCTCGAATACTCGATCATCGTGGCGGCGACGGCCTCCGATCCTGCGCCGATGCAGTACCTCGCGCCGTTTGCTGGCTGCACCATGGGCGAGTACTTCCGCGACAACGGCATGCATGCCGTGATCATCTATGACGACTTGTCCAAGCAAGCGGTCGCCTATCGGCAGATGTCGCTGCTGCTGCGTCGTCCGCCTGGACGCGAAGCCTATCCCGGCGACGTATTCTACCTGCACTCGCGGCTGCTCGAACGCGCGGCGAAGATGAACGATGGCAACGGAGCCGGGTCGCTCACCGCGCTCCCGGTCATCGAGACCCAAGCGAACGACGTCTCCGCCTACATCCCGACCAACGTGATCTCGATCACCGACGGACAGATCTTCCTCGAGACCGACTTGTTCTATCAGGGCATTCGCCCGGCAGTGAATGTGGGCATCTCTGTCTCGCGCGTGGGCTCGTCCGCCCAGATCAAAGCGATGAAGACGGTGGCCGGCCCGATCAAGGGCGAACTTGCGCAGTATCGCGAGATGGCTGCCTTCGCGAAATTCGGCTCCGATCTCGACGCCGCCACGCAGCGCATGTTGGCACGCGGCGAGCGCCTTACCGAGCTTCTGAAGCAGCCGCAATACAAGCCCTTCGCGGTCGAGGAGCAGGTCGCCGTGATCTATGCCGGCACACGCGGCTATCTAGACCCCATTCCCACCGTCAAGGTCGGTCCTTTCCAGGAGGCCCTGATCGCCAAGCTCAAGACCGGCTATCCGCAATTCATGGAAGGCATTCGCAAGGAGAAGGCGCTTACACCCGCGCTCGAAGACTTGCTGAAGAACGCCTTGAACGACGTCGCCAAGAGCTTCGCGGCTTAAGGAACAGAAGCATGGCCTCCGTCAAGGAAATGCGCACCCGGATCGGAAGCGTGAAATCCACGCAGAAGATCACCAAGGCAATGCAGATGGTGGCCGCGGCCAAGCTCCGCCGTGCCCAGGCTGCCGCCGAAAGCGCGCGTCCCTATGCCAGGAGCATGGCCAATGTGATCGCCAACCTGGCGGCCGGCGTCTCGGGTCCTTCGGCGCCATTGCTTCTTGCTGGAACTGGCAAGGATCAACGCCACTTGGTTGTCGTGGCGACGGCTGATCGCGGTCTCGCCGGTGGCTTCAACACCGGCATCGTGCGCGCGGCGCGCGAGAAGATCGCCGGGCTTCTGGCGGCTGGCAAAGACGTCAAATTGATCACCATCGGCCGCAAGGGCCGCGACCAGCTCAAGCGCCAATATTCCGCGCGCATCCTGGAAAGCTATGAAGTGGGTATCAAGACCGCGAATATTGCTCTGGTCAAACCCATAGCCCAGAAAATTCTCGATCTTTACCAGGCAGGCGAATTCGACGTCGTCACCCTGGTCTATAGCCGCTTCAAATCGGTGGTCGTGCAGCAGCCTGCATTGCGCCAACTGATCCCCGCGGAAGTGGAAAATACCGACAAAGGCTCCTTTTACGATTACGAGCCGGACGAGGACACGATCCTGGAAGCGCTGCTGCCACAGAATATCTCGGTGCAGATTTTATCCGCCCTGCTCGAGAATCAGGCGGGTTTCTTCGCCTCCCAGATGGCGGCGATGGACAACGCCACCCGCAATGCGGGCGACCTCATCAACGCCCTCACCATCCAGATGAACCGGACCCGCCAGGCGCAGATCACCAAGGAGCTGATCGAAATCATCTCCGGCGCCGAAGCCCTTTGATAGAGAGACAGAACCATGACCCAATCTAAAGGCCGTTTGATCCAGGTTATCGGTGCCGTCGTCGACGTAGAGTTCGATGGCGCCCTGCCCGCGATCCTGAACGCGCTCGAGACCACCAACATCGACGCCAAGACCGGCAAACCGTTCCGTCTGGTGTTCGAGGTGGCGCAGCATCTGGGCGAGAACGCTGTGCGCGCCATCGCCATGGACACGACCGAAGGCCTTGTGCGCGGCCAGGAAGTGGTGGACACGGGCGGGCCAATCCGTGTGCCGGTTGGCCCGGCCACACTCGGCCGCATCATGAACGTGATCGGCGAGCCCATCGACGAGGCTGGTCCCATCAGCCAGGAATTCATGTCGCCCATTCATCGTGAAGCTCCGACCTTCGCGGAACAGGCCGGCACAGCCGAGGTTCTCGTCACCGGCATCAAGGTGGTCGATCTCCTTTGCCCCTACACAAAGGGCGGCAAGATCGGCCTGTTTGGCGGCGCCGGCGTGGGCAAAACGGTGACCATGCAGGAGTTGATCAACAATATCGCCAAGGCCTATGGCGGCTATTCGGTGCTGGCTGGCGTAGGCGAGCGCACGCGCGAAGGCAACGATCTCTATCACGAGATGATCGAGTCCCACGTCAATATCGATCCCAAAAAGGCGGGATCTGCGGCGGGCTCCAAATGCGCCCTGGTCTATGGCCAGATGAATGAGCCGCCGGGCGCGCGCGCCCGTGTGGCGCTTACCGGCCTGTCGGTGGCGGAATATTTCCGCGACCAGGAAGGCAAGGACGTACTGCTGTTCATCGACAATATCTTCCGCTTCACGCAGGCGGGTTCGGAAGTGTCAGCGCTTCTGGGCCGAATTCCCTCCGCGGTGGGCTACCAACCTACGCTGGCAACCGAGATGGGCAACCTTCAGGAGCGCATCACCTCAACCACCAAGGGCTCGATTACCAGCGTCCAGGCGATTTATGTGCCGGCCGATGACTTGACTGACCCGGCGCCCGCGACCTCCTTCGCGCATCTTGATGCCACCACCGTCCTGTCTCGTGACATCGCCGCGCAAGCGATCTTCCCGGCGGTGGACCCGCTCGATTCAACCTCGCGCATTCTGGATCCCCAGGTGATCGGCGAGGAGCATTACAACGTCGCCCGGCGCGTCCAGGCAGTGCTGCAGCAATATCGCGCGCTCAAGGACATCATCGCCATTTTGGGCATGGACGAATTGTCCGAGGACGACAAACTGATTGTGGCGCGCGCACGCAAGATTCAGCGATTCCTCTCCCAGCCTTTCCACGTGGCCGAGCAATTCACCAATCAGCCCGGCAAATTCGTGGAGTTGGCCGACACGATCAGGAGTTTCAAGGCGATTGTAGACGGCGAGTATGACCATCTGCCCGAGCAGGCCTTCTACATGGTGGGCGCCATTGAGGAAGTGGTGGCCAAGGCCCAGAAAATGGCGGCAGAAACCGCCAAAGCGGCTTAAGCGGCATGGCCGGAAAAATCGTCTTCGATTTGGTTTCGCCAGAGCGGCTGCTCTTATCGAGGCCCGTGGACATAGTCACGGTGCCCGGCAGCGAGGGCTATATGGGCGTAATGGCTGGGCATGCTTCCCTTGTCTCGACGCTTCGCGCCGGCATGATCGACATGCAGGATGACGGCCAGGATACGCGCTTCTTCATCCGAGGCGGCTTCGTCGAAATCAATTCGGAGAAGATCACAGTGCTCGCGGAGGAAGCCATCCCGATCAGTGAATTGGACATCGCGGTGCTCGACCAACGCATCGCCGATGCCCAGGCCGATGAGATTGCTGCGAAGACTGACACCGACCGCGCTCGCGCGGCCCAACTGGTGGACGATTTGAAGCTAGTAAGGGCTGCGTTCTGATATTGCTGCCCTAAGTCAGCGGCCAAAAAGCTCCATCGGCGCCATTAACAAGCGATGTCGGTGTTTTTTTAAGCCCTTTTTCGTAGGTTCTGGCAAGAAAGACCTTGGCCTGAGGGACTGTTCCCTATGGGGCGGGAGCCGATCTTGTTATAGAATCGTCGCATCGGATGGGGATTGGAAATTATGGCGGGTCAGACCGTCTATCGTCAGGGATGGAAACTGGAAGAGATCCCGTGGGACGCATTCCAGCGTGCTGCAGTCGAGCCCGGCTTGCTGGCCGCCATCAAGGCGGCGGCTCTGGTCGAGTATAACGCCCCGGACTATGTTACCTATCTGAAGCGTGTGTTCCGCGACTCAGGCCAGGAAACGCTCGACGCCATCGATCTCTGGGGCCAGGAAGAAAGCCAGCACGGCCGGGCGTTGGGCCGCTGGGCCGAGATTGCCGATCCAGGCTTCAAGCTAGACGAAGCCTTCACCCGCTTTCGCACTGGCTATAAGCCGGCACATTTTTCCGACCCAGACGCCAAGGGTTCGGTTCGGGGCTCACTCCGAGGCGAGATGATCGCCCGCTGTGTGGTGGAGAGCGGCACCTCGTCCTATTATTCCGCGATCCGCGACGCCACCGATGAGCCGGTCCTCAGGGAAATCGCCGGACGGATTGCCGCCGATGAATACAGACATTACAAGCTCTTCTACGACATTCTTCATAAACAGATTGAACCGGAATTGGCATTCTGGAAGAAACTCTGGATTGCGGCCGGACGGGTACGAGAGTCGGACGATGACGAGTTGGCCTATGCCTATTACTGCGCCAATGTAAGTGCCGATGAGCAAACCGCCAAGCCCTACGACCGCAAGCTCTATTCACGGTTGGCGGCCAAAACCAGCATGGCAATTTACCGCCCGCGTCACATCTACAAGCTCGTGCAAATGGTGGCCAAGGCCGTCGGGGCCGACCCCCATGGGCGCCTCGCCTATTGGGGTGGCGATTTTCTCTGGTGGTTGATGCAGCGCCGGGCCAGCACTGCTTAGCGATTGCGGACTTCTGGCGCGAGGGATTGGGCGACTTGCGCAGGAGCGTTGCGTGATACACGGGCGAAATGCCCGCACTCGTGACGAACCCGGAGATAGCGGCAGCATATCGACTTGAAAAATCCCTGCGCCCTTAGCTTTTCCTCTTCACCATCATCTGCTTGATCTCGGCGATTGCCTGCGCAGGATTGAGACCTTTGGGGCAGGTCTGCGTGCAATTCATGATGGTGTGGCAGCGATAGAGCCGGAAGGGATCTTCCAGCCCGTCCAGCCGCTCGCCGGTCTGTTCGTCGCGGCTGTCCACCAGCCAGCGGTACGATTGCAGAAGCGCTGCCGGTCCCAAATAGCGTTCTGAATTCCACCAATAACTTGGACATGAGGTGGAACAGCATGCGCAAAGGATGCATTCATAAAGCCCGTCCAACTTGGCTCGGTCCTCCGGCGATTGTTTCCATTCTTTTTCCGGCGCCGCCGTCTTGGTCTGAAGATAGGGCTCTATCGAGGCGTACTGGGCATAGAAATTTGTGAGGTCGGGCACCAGGTCCTTCACTACCGGCATATGGGGCAAGGGATAGATCGCCACGGCGCCTGAACAATCGCTGATCGCCTTGGTGCAGGCCAACGTATTCATGCCCTGGATGTTCATGGCGCAGGACCCGCAGACGCCTTCGCGGCAAGAGCGGCGAAATGTGAGGCTGGGGTCGATCTCATTCTTGATCTTAATCAGGGCGTCCAGAACCATCGGACCGCAAGCGTCGAGATCCACTGTGTAGGTATCCACCGCGGGATTGGCACCCGAATCCGGGTTATAGCGATAGACTTTGAATTCCTTGGAGCGTTTGGGTTTCCTGCCATTGGCGGCGGTTTCGGCCGGCCACACTTTGCCCTTCTTGACCTTGGAATTTTTGGGCAGTGTGAATTCAACCATAAACCGCTCCAGACTGATTTGCTCGTATTCGCTCACTTTGACATGGGCATTACGCGCCGTGCAATTCCTGACACAGGACACAGGCTTTCGTCCCCCGCATGGCGAAACCATAGGCGGGGGAAATTGTCTTCCGAGGCTTGACCCGAGGAAGACTGATGTTGGCAGGAATCAAACCACAATCTGCTCGAATACCCATGCGGCTTCGACGGGGCTCTGGCGCGCCTCGCCCGTCACCACCAATTGATGGGTGCGTCTCACCGTCTCACCACCCAAATAGACGCTTTCATCAATCCTGAGTTCGCCACCGCCGGCGCGAAATCGCCAGCCTTCCCCATTGGGCAGTTTGAGCAGGACGGCGCCGCCTTCGAGCCGCGACACCCGGACGTCTGGATGGATGTGGAAGCGCAAGTTGAATTCGACCCGGCCCCGGAGCGACCGCACCGGCACCAAACGGTCCGCACCGGTCACCATTAGGCCTTGCGGTGACAGCGTGATCTGCCGCTCGTGGCGATAACCCAACTCAGGCACATAGGCATCGTGACCGGCTTCCACCATCCAGCCCAGTGGCGTCTCGCTGCGCTGGGTCGAGGCGTCCGTAGGGCCGCCTACCAGCCTGGGGCCCAGGAGTTCGCGCGCAAGCCCGGGCGGCAGAATCTCCGCACTGGACCGGTCTGCCAGAGTCAATGTGGAATGGGCAGCGGTGGCGCGTAGTGGCGCATCCCAGACACGATGTTTCTTGCCGCTCGCTCCGCAGTTCACCACCAGCCGATGGGAACCGGAACTCATCTCGAAAGCGAGGAATCCGGCGTGAGCCTTGGCGGAGAGGACGCCTTTAGGCACTTCGCCGCAATCGAGTTGAATAAGCGTGCGACCTGCCGCCAGCCGCTGATAGCCGGAATGGCGCGCATGGCCGAAGGGCTGGCCGCGCACATCGTCCCGCGCCAGAAGGCCCGCCACCAACTTCGGGTCGCTTTCCTGCCCGCCTTGGAACAACGCCAAGGCGCCATCGCCGTGGCGGAAGAAGCGCAACATCGGCGCCATGCGGTCAAGCGCGTTGCGCAAGGTGTGCGGCGGCTCCCCGTTGGCCGCCGCCAGGGCATCACTAATCATCACCAGATGGCGATAGGCGTGAAGCAGATCCTCGGGCGAGCGACTCACATGGCCGCCGTCGGGCAGGATCTGGCGGGCTAACTCCCCTTCCAGACGCATCAACCCTGCCCTGAGCCGCTTTGAATTGTCGTCCAGGCAGAGGCCGGACAATGCCAGGGCGCAGGCTGCCTCCAGACGTGGTAGACCGTCTGGCGCTTCGCCGGCAATGCGTTCAAGCATCCTTGCCTGTTCGCGCAGGCTGACGAACAATTTCGAGCGCCACATTATGTCGGAATTCAAAACCACCAGCCGTCCATGGCTGAAAATGTGCAGCAAGCGCCTAGCCAGCACATGCGGCAACCATTGCGGCTCGCAATAATGGCCGTAGCGCTTTACCCATTGGGCGATGAGGTTAGTGGCGAGCGTGCGCGCCGCCTCGCCGCCGGCCGCAGCCAGCGACGCCAGCCAGCAGAAGCCATGAAGCTCTTCAAGCCAGGCCTGCGAAGGGGGCGGAAGATCAAAGACCGATATCCCTTGCGGGACACCCACAACCTCGCCGAGGAAGCGGAACCGGCCCCTCAACAGCGCGTCGGCGTCTTCCAGCCGGCGCGCGCAAGCATCATGGGGTGGAAAGGCGATGTGATCGGCCAATGGCCCTTTGAGCAGCCGCCGGTATAACCAGGTCCGCCTGCCCCACACCCTCAGCGGGGTGACCATCCGGCGCGCGCCTGCTTCCACCATCTCAGGCAGCAGGTTCATCGGAACCGCCGCGCCCATCGTCAACCGCGAAGAGCCGCGATATTGGCGGCGTAGTGTGCAGGCCCGCCCTGGAAAATTGCCGTCCCTGCCACCAGTGTGTCGGCACCGGCTGCAATGGCACGTTTTGCGGTCTTGGGCGTGATGCCGCCATCCACCTCCAATGCGATTGCCCGCCCACTATTCTCGATGCGCTTCTTCGCGGCTTCGATCTTCCTGATCTGGCTGTCTATGAATTCCTGACCGCCGAAACCTGGATTGACGGTCATGATCAAGATCAAGTCGACCAGATCCATCAGATTGTCGATCGCGTCGATGGGCGTTCCGGGATTGAGGACCACGCCCGCTTTCTTCCCCAACTGGCGAATATGCTGAAGCGTGCGATGGATATGGGGTCCGGCCTCAGGATGAACCGTGAGACCGTCGGCACCGGCTTCCGCGAATGCATCCAGATAGGGATCCACGGGCGAAATCATCAGATGCACGTCGAAGGGTTTCTTGGCGTGCGGCTTCAGCGCTTTCACCACCGGCGGCCCGATGGTGAGATTGGGGACGAAATGCCCATCCATGACGTCGACATGAATCAGATCTGCGCCGGCGGCTTCGATTGCCTCGATTTCGGCTCCCAGCCGGGAGAAATCGGCCGACAGGATCGAAGGCGCAATCTTTACCGTCATGCAATATCGCCTTTGGGACAGGGTTTAAGTGCCGGATTCTCCTGAATCCCGCAAGGAGCGACGTTCAGGAAATGTGAGAGCCAGTGAACTGGGGCGAGCCGTATCTGCGCGCGGGTCGCCCGATGGAAATAACATCTTAGCCGGATTCTGCCGGCTGAAACGAATTGGGGTTCCTGATGCGGGCGAGAATCAGGACCAGGGAAGGCAGCCAGATGACCCGCGATTGATAACGGTCATGGGGGTTGGAAAAGGTACCGCAAATAATGGCGTTGCCGATCAGCGCCACAAGTACCAGGCCCGGGAACGTCAGCTCTTGCCAGAGCCGCGCCCGTGCCGCGCTATGGAGCAGCAAGACTATCCCCAGGAGCGACAGAAAGCCCACCGTCACATGGATCATGTTGAGGGTGGCGAAGCGGAACCGGCCTTGCTGCTGCTGTCTGCCCGCCAAATAGCTGGGAATTTGCGCGGGCACGTCTTTCTCGAATATGGGCTTCAACACCCATTCCTGCGATTCGATGCCGTCACCCGTTTTGAAGGTGAAAAATTGGCGGACCGAATCATTGACCGCCGCCGACACCTGCTCAAAGGGATATCGCCGAATGCTGTCCAGGACGATGCGCGTTTCCTCGCCATGCTCACCACGAAAGCCGCCTTCGGCGCGGAACAGGCTGTCCGGTGCCCACAACCAGGCGTCGGCGCGGGTCTTGAGCCGGTTCTTATAGGCGCAAAGCTTGTAGCCGGAGGCCGGGCACGTGTCGTCAAGCAGTCGTTTGACTATCCCGTCCTGCATCAAACGCGCGAATACGAACACCGATGCTGAGCGGCTGAAGAAGACCTGCCGCGTAAGAACGTAATTACTGGCGAAGACAAGGCCCAATGCCAATACGAACGCACCCAACGCGGGAAGAATGTGAGGCAGCTTCAGGTCCGCCTCCCCCGCGTTGGCGGTATCACGCTCTCGACTGCGCGAAACGCGGAGGGGAAAAAAAACACGTAGAGCCAAAGCCACTGCGAGCAATCCCGCCATCAGCCCAAGATGCGAAGGATGGCATGCCACCGCGAGCCCAGTAATCGCAGCGACCAGAATCGTTTGCGCTGCGCCTAGAAACTTGCTGCGGAAGAACAGGAGATATGCGCCCAGGACCACGAGGGCGGTCATGCAATCGGGTTCAACCTGCCCCACATACCAGCCGATCCCGGTGGCCAGCATCAGGAAGGCGCCGGCGGCCATCAATTGGCCGAGCGAAAGCTTTTCCACTTCGGCCCGTGCGGTCAGTGCGACCAGGTAAGCGGTCATCGCTGCCTGCAGAATCACAACAGGCCAGAGGCTGATGCCGCCGCCGGTCAGATACAGAAGCAGCGAATAGACAGGAGAGCGCTCAGGCAGGAACGCACCTTCCAGACCTTCCGCGAGGTAGCCGCCCGTGTCGTAGAACATCAGGGGAAAGCGGTTCCACAGGGCGATGACGAGAAACAGAAAGGTGAGGAAGGCAAACCCAAGTAGGAGCGAGATCGCCTTGAACTTCTTGCGCAGCAAATTCGTAAAAATCCAAGAGTGCCCCACGGGGCCGCGAGAATGCCCCAAAGAGGCAGCGCACGCGACAGCAAAAGCGGGGCAGTCCGGCATTTTGCGTGGTTGACTAACGGGGCATCGCCCCTAAACTCGCGGCCCAACCTTTAGACAAGCATTTCCGGAAGGGTTTTAATGGCGGATCATCCGCAAAAACCGGGCGCGCCCGTGACGGAGCGTCCCATGTCTCCCCATCTGACGATTTATCGCTGGCAAGTGACCATGCTGGCCTCCATCACCCACCGCGTTACCGGCATGGGCCTTGGGTTGGGAGCCTTGGTCCTAGCCTGGTGGCTCGTCTCGATTTCCAACGGTCCGGAAGGCTATGAGGATTTTATGGACTATGCCGAGACCCCACTCGGCCTTCTGATCCTGTTCGGCTTCACTTGGGCGCTGTCGTTCCATTTCCTCAACGGCATTCGCCATCTCGCCTGGGATCTGGGCTACGGCTTCGAGAAGCGCACCGCCACCCAGTCCGGTTCGCTGGTCTATGTGCTGTCTGTGGTGCTGGCCCTGGGCATTTTCGCCTTCGCCTGGACAGGGCACGGGGGATATCTGCAATGAGTTCGCTGGAAACACCCCTGCACAAAGTCCAGGGCCTGGGCGCGGCCCATTCCGGCACAGGCCATTTCTGGCGCGAGCGGCTTACTTCGGTCGCGTTGATTCCACTGTCGCTCTGGTTCGCTTATGCAGTTCTGGGGTTGATTGATACCAACGAAGTCGCGGTGGTGAGCTTTCTGGCCCATCCTTGGAACGCGATCCTGATGGCCGCATTCGTGGTGATATCATTCTATCACCTCAGCTTGGGCCTGCAAGTGGTAATCGATGATTATGTCCACACCGCGGGCACCAAACTTTTTCTCAGACTTCTGATCACTGTCCTTTGGATCGCCGGAAGTCTTGTCAGCGTCTTCGCCCTGGTTCGCATCGCCGCCCTATAGCCCCGATAGAGAATTTTCATGCCCGCTTATGAAATTGTCGATCACACTTTTGATGTCGTCGTGGTAGGCGCGGGTGGCGCGGGCCTGCGCGCCACGCTCGAATGTGCGATTAAGGGCCTGAAAACGGCGTGCATCACCAAAGTATTTCCCACCAGGAGCCACACGGTGGCGGCGCAAGGTGGCGTGGCCGCGGCTCTGGGCAACATGGGTGACGACGATTGGCGCTGGCACATGTACGACACCGTCAAGGGATCGGACTGGTTGGGCGACCAGGATTCCATAGAATATCTGTGCCGCCATGCGCCCGAAGCGGTTTACGAGCTGGAGCATTTCGGCCTTCCCTTTTCGCGCACCGAGGATGGAAAAATCTATCAGCGCGCCTTTGGCGGCATGACGAGCAACTACGGCAAAGGCATCGCGCAGCGCACTTGCGCCGCCGCGGATCGTACAGGTCACGCCATGTTGCACACGCTTTACGGCCAATGCGTCAAGCATGAAGTGAATTTTTTCATCGAATATTTTGCGCTCGACCTAATCATGGAAGACGGCACGGTCCGGGGCGTAATGGCCTGGAATTTGGATGACGGAACGATCCATCGTTTCCGTGCCCATCGGGTGATCCTTGCTACTGGGGGATATGGTCGCGCCTATTTGACCTGTACTGGCGCCCACACCCAAACTGGCGACGGTAACGCTATGGTGCTGCGCGCCGGCCTTCCGTTGCAAGACATGGAGTTCGTACAATTCCATCCCACCGGGATTTTCGGCGCGGGCGTCCTGATTACCGAAGGCGTACGTGGCGAAGGCGGATATCTCACCAATTCGGAAGGCGAGCGTTTCATGGAGCGCTATGCGCCGAATGCCAAGGATCTGGCTTCGCGCGACGTCGTGTCCCGCGCGATGACTATCGAAATTCGCGAAGGCCGCGGCGTCGGTCCAAACAAGGACCATATCAATCTTCATCTCTCGCATCTCGATCCCAAGATCATCCATGAGAGGCTGCCCGGCATCTCTGAATCGGCTCGCATTTTCGCCGGCGTGGACGTCACCAAAGAACCGATCCCGGTGCTTCCCACCGTTCACTACAATATGGGCGGCATTCCCTGTGCCTATACCGGCGATGCATTGACCCTCGCTCACGGCAATCCCGACAGTATCGTGCACGGCCTGATGGCAGTCGGCGAAGCGGCGTGTGTTTCTGTGCACGGCGCCAATCGCCTGGGCTCAAATTCGCTGATCGATCTGGTGGTGTTCGGGAAAGCGGCCGGCCTGCAGGCTGCCAAGGAATTGCGCGGCAACCCGCCCCATCAGGACCTGCCCAAAGATGCCGGCGATCCCGCATTGGCGCGGCTGGATCATTTCCGCAATGCCAAGGGACCCATTCCCACAGCCAGACTTCGCGCCGCCATGCAGAAGGCGATGCAGGAAGACGCTGCCGTGTTCCGCACAGGCGAATCGCTGGAGCAAGGCAAGGGGCGCATCCATGAGATCTATGCCCAGCGCCGCGACCTGGGCGTGACCGATCGCTCAATGATTTGGAACACCGACTTGGTCGAAACATTGGAATTCGACAACTTGATTCAACAGGCCGTGGTGACCATCGAAGGTGCCGCTAACCGGCTGGAAAGCCGAGGCGCGCATGCGCGCGAAGATTTCCCCCAGCGAGACGACCAGAACTGGATGAAACACACCCTCACCTGGCTCGATCCCGAGACGGGAAAGACCCGGATCGATTATCGCCCGGTGCACAGTTACACGCTCACCCAAGACGTGGAATACATCCCGCCCAAGGCCCGCACCTATTAGCTGCAAAGGAACTCTTGTTCCGATCCCGGCGTTATTAACCCTCGGGGTGTTATGCCGGACTGTTCGCATGAAATGCTTATTGGTGGCATTGGTTCTGTTGTTCTGGGCGCCTGCTTTGGCGCAGGCGGCTGCTCCATCCACGGCCATGACGCCGACGCCCGACGATCGCGCCAAGCAATGGCTGACCCTGGTAGATGACAACAATTACGCCGATGCCTATAAGCAGATGGGCGCTTCGGCGCGGGACAAAGTCAGCCAGCAGGATTTCACGGCTAAGATTGGCGGCGAGCGCACACCTTTGGGCGCTATGTCATCGCGTACGCTGAAGGACGTCAAACTTGCCAAGACTCTCCCCGCCATGCACGCCGGCCAGTACGCCGTGGTGCGATATGATTCTGCTTTTGCTCACAAACCCGCGGCGGTGGAATCGATCACGCTAGAGTCCGAAAATGGCGCCTGGTCGGTGATCAGCTATTTCATAAATTGATTCATTAATTGTCGGGGCGATCGTCATTCTTCGGGGGCGGTTCGGCCCCATTATCGCCTTTATCCGTTCAGAATGTGTTCAAGTTCGCCTGTTCACGCTGATCACACTTGGAGCAATGAGGAGATGGGAGATTCGCATGACCGCTAAGCGCGTTATTTTGACTAGCGCGGCGCTTTTGTCCATGAGCACGATCGCCATGGCACAACCGGCGCCGCCGCCGCCCAACGATCCCTATGGCTATTACAGCCAATACGACCAAGAAGGCTATTATGATCGAGATGGCCGATATCGTCATATCCGCCACGAAGATGAGGATTACGGGCCGCCACCCCCGCCCCCGCCTCCTCCGCCCCCGGCCTATTATGAGCCGGGCCGGTATGAGCAGGACTGCCACCGCGGCAACGCGGCCGCCGGCACGATATTTGGCGCGCTGGCCGGCGGACTGATTGGCGGCGCGGCCAGTCACGGCAACGGCGGCGCAGTAGTGGGCGGCGCCGTTCTGGGCGGACTTTTGGGCAACGCGGTGTCGCAAGACATCGACTGCAACGACCAGCCCTATGCTTATCGCATTTATGCGGATGGTCTGAATGGCGACGTCGGCCGCCGGTATGAGTGGCGCCATGACGATGCGTATGGTTATTTCACGCCGGTGCGCGAATATAGCCGGCGCGGTGTAATCTGCCGCGATTTCACCGAAACGTCCTACCGTCCCGATGGGCGCAGCTTCACGCGGTCCGGCACGGCCTGCCGCCAGACGGACGGCAATTGGCGCTTCGACTGAGAAACAAATGTTGCCGATCAGTCCCCGGCGAAAATGCCGGGGACTTTTTTACTGACGTTACTCCCTGGCAAGCGAAGTTGAGGGAGGCGCAGCTAGCCGCACTGCCCATCGTTCGAGCTCAAACGTTCGCCTCTCAAACCCCTGGACCAATTCTTCCCTGATCGGTCGCGGCTCCGGGCCTTTCGCTTAAGGGCGGCCGCGCGGCTGTCGCCGCCTCCTTTCCTCATTCACAAAATCTTGTCGAATGCGCTTCACGCATTTTTCTCCGGCCAGGGCAAAAAAAGAATAGGCTGTGGATAAGCGCAGTGATTCCTTTAAGGGGCCGGCCGGAGTGCAGCATCGCACCGTGGTTCTATCCTGCCGTCAGCGGCTTGTTCGTCACCGCTCCGGCACAACGCCTTTCTCAAACATTCATCATCACATGGAGCAGGTATGGCAAAGCGCTCGCAGCGTACCAAGTACCGTGAGAATTATTCCGCCCAAGAAAATGTACACTCTCTCTTTCCCGGCCATCCTTGGAGTCCGCACGACCGCGATCAAGAAAATCGCGATCGCCGCTATGTGAAAAATGTCCGGGCCATGAGCACGGCCCAGCAACAATTGATGGATGCGGTCGACACGCAAAGCGTGGTCCTCGCGCTTGGCCCAGCGGGTACCGGCAAGACTTATCTCGCCATCGCCAAGGCGGTGGAAGCACTGGAAGCAGGTAAGGTACAGCGGATTGTACTGTCACGTCCGGCAGTGGAAGCGGGCGAATCCCTTGGGTTTCTGCCCGGCGACCTCACGGAAAAACTCGCGCCCTATCTTCGCCCTCTTTACGACGCGCTTACGGAACGGCTGGGCACCAAGCGTCTTAAAGCGCTTCTGGGAGAAGGCACCATCGAGATCGCGCCGGTCGCCTACATGCGCGGCCGTACCTTGAGCGAATGCTTTGTGGTGATAGACGAGGCCCAAAACTGCACGTATGGCCAGATCAAGATGCTCCTTACGCGTCTCGGCTGGCGCTCAACCATGGTGCTCACCGGCGATCCCGACCAGACCGATCTGTTGCCGGGCATGTCGGGCCTCAGCGAAATCGCGCGCCGGCTGGAAACGATCGCGGAGATTCCAGTGGTGCGGCTCACCGAAGGCGACATCGTGCGCCATCCCTTAGTGGCATCCATGCTGACGGTGCTGTAGCCACCACCCCTCCTCCATTCCGGGTTGGCCCCCCAGTCTGGGTTGGGCTCAAGAACCGTACAGCCACCCCCCGCCAACGTGCCCCTGCACGCGCGGGGCGAGCCTGAGCGTAACTCTATTTCACGACGGTGTAGGCGGTAAGGATTCCCATGCCGATGGCGAAGGCCCAATATCCAGAGACCGCTACGGCGATGATGTAGGCCAGGTCCGAGCAGCCCTCCTTGCGGTAGGAGCGGGTGGCATTCTCCAATAAGACGATGGGACCGGCGAGCGCCATCACGGCGTAATGCAAAACCGTTTCAACCTTGCTCTGTGGCTTCCTCGCTATCAGCCGGTGGATATTGGCGATAATCGCCGAAAGCGTAATTCCCCCACTCACCGCGAACAGGAAGACAATCAGGTCGTGCAAAAATCGATCGCCCAAAATTTCTCTCATGTATCAACTTGGTGCTGCATGATGCTTCCAGGCCACGCACTGCAAGAATTGGGCAAGGCCGGCCCAATTCAGGGCTCGCGCTCTGCGCGGAATGGTAAACAAACGAGATGCGAGAATGGGCGGTAAATTGACCGAAGACGGTGAAATTCAGCAACATTCCGGCTGGCTTATTCCTTTTGCCGTGGCGGTTGCCATCGCACTGCTGTGTGCGGCCCTGCTCCTGTACTATTTGCGACCGTTTGCTTTGGGCCGGAATGGGACTGCCCCATTCAGGGACAGCCGCGACAGCGCTGCGGCAATCCCGGTCACCGTTGGCAGGCAGACGTTCATCATCCCGCGCCGTTATCTCGAACCGGGTACACGCGGCGGAGGCGACAGGGTTGATTTGGTCGCGGCCCTTCCCGACATGCGGGGCTTTACCGAGAACGATGCCGAATTATTCGCCGCTAATGCTCCGGACTCGCCCGTGGTGCATCTTCTCATACGCGGCAACCGGAACGCGCCTGATACGAATGACCGCTTTCAACGCATCTACCTACCTTACGTCACCAATCCACAAGGTGAAAAAAGCGCGTACGGCCTCACCTATTATTCATTTAAACCTGGCTCGGGCTATGGCGGCGACGATCTTTACGCCGGACCCACCAAGGACCTCCTTTTCCTTTGTGAACGTCCGGCCCAGGACGTTCCCAGTCCCAATTGTCTGACGATCGACCGGAGCCTCGCGCCCGGCGTGAACCTCTCCTACCGTTTCAAGCGGTCCCAGCTGCCGAATTGGCGGGCCATCGAGGACGGGGTCAGGCGCCTAATCGCCAAATTTCGCCGGTAAAGGATTACGACTCAGCTCGCGCGGCTGGCCGGCGGTTCAGGTAGGTCCTGTTCCAGGATCGCCATGTTGAAGGCGTAGGAGATCTCACCGTCCTCCTCGTCCTTGAACAGTACCCCGATGAATTCACCATTGACATGAACTTCGACGGAATCCTGCTGCTTGGGCCGCTCGACGATCGTGATCGTGTCAAGGCGAAACAAGTTTCGCAGGTATTTTTCAAGGCGCCAAAGCTCGGCACGGGTCATGCGGTCCTCATCATGCTAGCGTTCACGTGACATGGCCGGAAGCCCCGGTCAAGCGCAAGTGGCCGCTCAACAAAGCAAAGTCAGCCGGTCACATCCTGATCGTCAATCAAATGATCCATTTCTTGGGACGGGCGTTCAGGCCCGGTGCAATGAATCAGCTTGGCGGGAATACCAACCGCGGTACATCCCGGTGGAACGGATTTCAATACCACAGAGCCCGCGCCGACCCGGCTGTATTCACCGATCTCGATATTGCCAAGGATCTTGGCCCCCATCGACAGAAGAACCCCGCGGCGGACCTTGGGGTGACGGTCGCCGGCGCCTTTGCCAGTGCCACCCAATGTCACGCCGTGCAGCATTGAGACATCGTCCTCTACCACCGCTGTTTCGCCGATCACGACGCCGGTGGCATGATCGATCATGATGCCGCGCCCAAGTCTTGCGGCGGGATGGATGTCCACTGCGAAGAGCGCCGAAATCCGGCTCTGGAAAAACAGCGCCACCGGCTTGCGGTTTTGCCGCCACAACCAGTGGCCTATGCGATAGCTCTCGATGGCATGAAAGCCTTTGTAATAAAGAAATGCCTCCGCGAAGGAATGACAGGCTGGATCGCGGTCCAGAACAGCGGAGAGATCGGCCCGGATCGCTTCGCCGATTGCAGGATCGTCATTTAGCGCCTCCTCGAACATCTCCCGAGTGAGCAGTGGATCGAGATCGTCGCCCCCGAGCTTGCGGGCCAGATGATACGACAGAGCATTTTCCAGCCGATCATGTTTCAAGATCGTGGCGTGGATGAAGCTGGCCAGCACCGGTTCAGCGTTCGCCATCGCCTGGGATTCTTCTCTCAGTTGCGCCCAAACCGGATCGCAGTTCGCCAATCTCTCATGGGGTATCGCCATGGGGGCCTTTTACCACACGTATTTATGCGTTTTCAAAACAGGGTCGCTTTCTTTAGTTTCCCGCTGGATTCTTCCACATCATTACCGGGAAATGCGATGACCGCCGACAAGCCCAGCCTCAACCATCCCGCCCCGGAAGCCCTGGACCTGCTCCTGACCCGCCGTTCGGGCTCGGCAAAAGCGATGGGGGCGCCGGGCCCGTCCAAGGCGCAACTTTCTGTCATCCTTAGGGCGGCAGCACGCGCGCCGGATCATGGCAAGCTCTTTCCTTGGCGCTTCATCGTGTTCGAGGGGGAAGCGCGCGGGCGTTTCGGCCAGATACTAGGGGAAATTTTGGAAGCGGAGGGCGAGCGGGAAAGACAGATCGACGAAGAGCGAAGAAGGTTTTTGCGGGCGCCTGTGGTGGTGGGCGTGATCTCTGCCGCGCGGGAGCAGATCAAGATTCCCGTATGGGAACAGGAATTGTCCGCCGGCGCGGTGTGCCAGAATCTACTGATCGCCGCCCACGCGTCGGGGTTTGTCGCCAATTGGATCACCGAATGGTATGCCTATCATCCCACGGTCAAGGAAAGACTAGGATTGAAGGCTGGGGAGCGCGTCGCCGGTTTTGTCTATATCGGTACTTCTACGGTGGCGCTGGAAGAACGCCCTAGGCCCGACATGGACAAGGTCGTGAGCTATTTCTGATCCTGGCCTCAAGCAGCGAAGCGGTAGGCCAAAATAATGAGGCCTCAAGCAGCCAAGCGGTAGGCCATCAATTATGCCTCAAGTGGCTAAGCTGCAGCGCGAGCTGTGATCATATCGCGGGCCAACGGCGCGAGCCTGGGCGAGCCGCAGGAAGACCAAAATCACGCATAGGCCAGAAACAAGCCATAGCCCACGATGGCCAGGCCCACCAAAGCGGGAACAAGGGATATGTGCCAAAAGTCCATGAAACAGCCTCTAACTGTCGAGGCTGTTAAATGGTCGCTCCAGCACTGGGAAAAAGGGCCGGGCCGCGCGCACGCGATATGCGAAACGCGCATATCCTCGTAATTTCTAAAGGATTCCGAGCACCTTATGGGTCTGCAACGAAAGCCTCCATTGCGGATGGGCTAGGCAATACGCGGTCGCGGCTTCTGTGTTGGCCGCGCGCCGCGCATTGTCCATGGGCTGCAGGAAGAAATGCGCGAAATTCTGGTCGGCGAAACACTCCGGCGAAGCACCTTCCTGGGGGAAGACCAGCTTGAGTTCATTGCCGCTGGTGAGTTTTTGTTCCGCATTGGCTTTGGGGCTGACGCAGATCCAGTCGATGCCCGGCGGCGGCAGAAGCGTACCATTGGTTTCGATACCGATCTCGAAACCCTCTGCTTTCAGCGCAACCACTGCCGCATCGTCGAGCTGCAGCAAAGGCTCGCCACCGGTGCACACCACATAAGGTTTGCCTTTGGATCCGCCCGGCCATTGTTTTTTTACCGCCCGAGCCAATGTCTTCCCGTCGGCGAACTTGCCGCCATTGGGGCCATCGGTGCCTACGAAATCTGTATCGCAAAATTGACAGACCGCCTGCGGGCGGTCCTTTTCCTGCCCGGTCCACAAATTGCAGCCGGAAAAACGCAAGAAGACGGCTGCACGGCCGGTTTGGGCGCCTTCGCCCTGCAGAGTGTAATAAATCTCCTTGACGCTATAGGTCATGATTCAAACTTTGAAACTCGAGGACATTGAACTTCTCAAACCCTTTGGCGCGCAGATCGCAGGCGGGACAGGCGCCGCAGCCATAGCCCCATTCGTGCCTATGCGAACGGTCGCCTTCATAACAAGTGACGCTTTCCTCCACGATCAAATTGATCAGGGAAGCGCCGCCCAGATCTTTTGCCAATTGCCATGTCTGGGCCTTGTCGATGAACATCAGCGGCGTATGAATTCTAATTTCCTGCGCCAGGCCCAGCGAAAGCGCCTTAGCGGTGGCCGCCATGGTCTCGTCCCGGCAATCGGGATAGCCCGAGAAATCGGTCTCGCACATGCCACCCACCAAATCGCAAATGCCACGGCGATAGCCCAAAGCCGCCGCCGCGGTGAGGAACATCAAATTGCGCCCCGGCACAAACGTATTGGGAAGACCATCCAATCCCATCGCAATCGCCATGCCTTCGGTCAGGGAGCTGCCGCCAATGGCGCGGGGCGCGCTTAAGGGGATGAGATGATCTTCGCCAAGTTTGCCTTTCCATTTCGGGAAGCACGCCATGGCTTCACGGATCCTGGGCCGCGCCGTCAGTTCCTGGGCATGACGCTGGCCGTAGTCGAACCCGACGGTTTCGACGCGATCGAAACGCGACAGCGCCCATGCCAGACAGACGGTGGAATCCTGTCCGCCGGAAAACAGCAGCAAAGCCTGAGATTTTGTCATCGACGGTGTCTAAACCATATCCCTCGAAAACACACCAGTGCGCCGCGCGATTGTGGCAGGTCACGCAATATGAGAGATTGCGTTATCTTATTCCCGAAATTCTCCGTCGAGGGCCAGTAATTCAGAGCATGATTTTTGCCCTTCACCCCCTCTTTGTGCTTTCCGGTTTCGCGGTTGGGTTTCTGGTCGGGATGACCGGCGTGGGCGGAGGCGCGCTCATGACGCCGCTGCTGATCCTTTTGTTCCACGTCCATCCCACTACGGCGGTGGGCACAGATCTTCTTTATGCCAGTATCACCAAAAGTTGCGGCACGGTGGTGCACGGATTCGCCCGTAATATCGACTGGCGGATAGTGGGCCGCCTGGCCCTGGGTTCTATTCCCGCGTCCCTGCTTACCTTGGCCGCATTTTATCTCTTCAAAGTGGACCAGGAGACGCTTAATGCACTGATCACGCGCGTTCTGGGCTTCGCACTATTGGCTACCGCCTTGGCGCTGGTATTCCGGAAATATCTATTGGACTCTTACTCCCGACGCGTGGGCGCTTTGGAGGATAAGAAGACTTTTCGCTTCACGGTCGCCACCGGCGCTGTTCTGGGAGTGCTGGTGTCTGTCTCTTCCGTGGGGGCTGGCGCGCTTGGCGTGACCGCCCTGATCGTGCTTTACCCCAAATTGCCCGTGGTCAAGATTGCCGCTTCCGACATTGCCCACGCCGTGCCGCTTACATTGGTGGCGGGGTTGGGGCACCTTTTAAGCGGAGGGATTGACCTCACCGTACTGGAATCTCTCCTCGTGGGCTCCCTCCCCGGCGTTATAATCTCCAGCCTGTTCGCCCCCCGCCTGCCCGATCTGGCGTTGAGGCTTCTTTTGGCCGCCACCCTCACTATTAGCGGCCTGCGCCTTCTCGCCTGATGAACGACCGCACCCGTCCCCGCGCATGGCAGCGCATGTTGAGCGGCAGGAGGCTCGACCTGCTGGAGCCTAGCCCCCTGGATATCGAGATTGGGGATATCGCCCACGGCTTGGCGCGGGTTGCTCGATGGAACGGCCAGACCAAGGGTGCGCATGCTTTCTCGGTCGCTCAGCACTGCGTAGTAGTGGAACGGCTGGTGGCCGAACTGAGCCCCAGGTTGACCAGGCAAGCCAGGCTGATGGCCCTGCTGCACGACGCGCCAGAATATGTTGTCGGCGACCTCATCAGTCCATTCAAAGCGGCGATTGGGATCGATTACAAATACTTGGAGCTGAAACTTCAAGCATCTATTCATTTGCGCTTCGGTCTGCCCGCCATGGTTCCAGCGCCCCTCGCCAGATTGTTGAAAAGAGCGGACCGTCTTTCTGCCTTTTACGAGGCAACCCAACTGGCGGGGTTCGATGAAAAGGAGGCGCGGCGCCTGTTCGGCAATCCCCCCGCCGGGGCTAAAACGCCCCGGTTGGTTCCGCTTCCCACAGCAGAATCTCAGGCCCAATTTTTGGAGCGATTTCACCGGCTCGCCATGCGCTAGATGATAGATTTAAATCCATGCCTCAAGTTCTGGTTACCCCGCTCTCCGGCCTAACCGACGCCTTGGAACAGTACCGCCCGTCGCACCTAGTCACGTTGCTGTCACCGCTTTACATGATACCAACGCCCGATGGCTTCGACCGGAATCGGCATCTTCAGCTTGCGCTGGACGATGTCAGCGACCCCTTGGCGGCCGATTTCCCTCCGGGGCGCGAGCACATCGACCAGCTGCTCGCTTTTTCCCGGCAATGGGACCTGCAGGCGCCGTTCCTGATCCATTGCTGGGCCGGCATAAGCCGGTCCATGGCGTCCGCTTTCACCGTACTCTGCGACCGGCTGGGCCCAGAACGCGAAATCGAGATCGCGCTGGCGATGCGCCGCCGCGCGCCCCACGCCAGCCCCAATGCGCTTTTGGTGCGTCATGCCGACGCCGCATTGAGCCGCAATGGCCGCATGATCGCAGCGCTGCAGGCGATGGGTCCGCCCGTGTTGAAGTTGGAAGGTACCGCCACCGCTTTTCCCCTGGCCGGCTTGTGAGCCAGCCCCCCATAAGCATCGGCCTTTCTGCGGCGATTGTTTCGGTCGAAAAAGAGAATCCCTGCGCCCTGGTTGTGACGCAGGAGGACGGCGAAGATGCGCTGCCTTTCGGACCTTTTGATCCCGAATCGCAGCGCACTTTGGAGCAGGGTTTGCGCAAATGGGTGGGCGAGCAGACCCGGTTCGATCTTGGCTATACCGAACAGCTTTACACATTCGGCGATCGCGGACGGCATCTACCTTCGCCGGGACCTGGGAACGCAGACGGAACTCGCGTGGTCTCGGTAGGTTATCTCGCGCTTACCCGGCAGAGCGAAGACGATGCCAGCGAGGGCAAGCGCGAGACGCGTTGGCGCGGATGGTACCATTATTTTCCCTGGGAAGATTGGAGAGGCCCCAAGCCGCAGATGATCGATTCCGTCATCCTGCCCAAGCTTAAAGCCTTCGTGAAAGGTGCAGCCAATCCGCAAGGAGCGGATTTGCGGCGTGACCGGGTGCGGCTATGCTTCGGTGCCGATGGAGTGGCATGGGACGAAGAAAAAGTACTGGAGCGTTATGAGCTCCTTTACGAAGCGGGATTGGTAGAGGAAGCGAGCCGCGACACAGCCAAATCCGGTACACGCCCGGACCCCGCAGGGATGCTGGGCGCGGCTATGGTGTATGACCATCGCCGCATCTTGGCTACTGCAATCGCGCGGCTCAGGGGCAAGATGAAATACCGCCCTGTGGTATTTGAGCTGATGGCGCCATCCTTCACGCTTCTCGAATTGCAGCGCACTGTCGAGGCGCTTTTGGGGCTTCGTCTGCACAAGCAGAATTTTCGCCGCCTCGTGGCAGAGCAAGGTCTGGTGGAAGGTATGGGTAAATTCACGGCCTCGACGCGCGGCAGGCCGGCCGAATTGTTCCGCTTCCGTCGCGAAGTGTTGCGCGAGCGCCCCGCCCCTGGCTTGAGATTGGGTGCGCGGCGTTGAAACTCGGCCCAACATTTGCGAATTTGGCGGCACTTCTCAGGGAGACAGGCATGACATGGCGGTTGATTTTGGTTGCCGGGCTAAGTTTGGCTTTGTCGGGCTGCGTCCTTTATGTGCCCAGCGACGGCAATCCCAACGGCTACTCCTACCTGGGAAGCGCTGGAAGCACGTACGAGCCGACCGTCAATCCTCCCCGTATTATGGGCCAAGTGAGTTACAATCCTTCCGCTCCGTTGCCTGAAACCACCCAGCCGCCCGGACCAAGCGGCGCAGCACTCTCAACGACCACGCCCGCAATGCCGCAGCGATAAAAATCGGCCCCTGTCCGGTTGACTCCTAGTGCAGTTGGTATATAACCAAATGGATATTTAACCATATGGTTATATGGACAAGCTTTCGGTCGCATTCCAGGCTTTGGCCGATCCCACCCGCCGGGCCATTCTGGCGCGCCTGGCCTTGGGCGAAGCGTCGGTCAATGACTTGGCCGAACCCTTCGACATCAGCCAGCCCGCAATTTCCAAGCACCTCAAAGTGCTGGAGCGCGCGGGCCTGATTTCGCGGTCGCGCGAGGCCCAATACCGGCCCTGCCGGTTGGAGCCTGAGGCGTTGAAACGCGTGGACGAATGGCTGGAGGAGTATCGCCGTTTGTGGGAGGCGCGGCTCGACCGCTTGGAATCCTATCTTGCCAAATTACAGCAATCGAAAAAGGGCAAAACGCCATGACGATGACCATCTATGCCGAACGCAGCGTCACTCTTGTCCGTGTCATAAAGGCGCCGCGTGATCTCGTGTGGAATGCCTGGACCGACGTTGCCATGCTGAAGGAATGGTGGGGGCCAGAGCAATTCACCAATCCTCGGGTGGAAGGTGATGTCCGGGTTGGCGGGGTGATGCACATCACCATGCATGGCCCCAAAGGCTCGCCATTCGACATTGATTTCCCAATGGTCAAGCGCTACCGCGAGGTCGTGCTGGGCAAAAAGCTCGTATTCGACAATGAGCCGCTCGGTCCCAATGGCGAGAAGCTGATGGAAGGCCTCACCGTCGTCACGTTTGAAAGCCATCCCGAAGGGACGCTTGTTGAAGTGACGACTAGCGCCAAAGCCTTGGTGCCCGAAGCGGTAGGCATGCTGGGCGGCATGGACCAAGGCTGGAGTCAGAGTTTGGATAAGCTCGCGCGCCTATTGGAAAAGTGAGCCGCGAGACCCGAAAGACTTCGAGATTTGTCTTTCAGGACTTTGAACTCCATCACGCCGGTCATTTTCATGGAGGCCTGGAAGTGATTGGCCAACTTCGGCGTGTGAATGAAGCGCGCTCGCCCAAGATCTACTCGCGTGCCTAAATGTTCACTAGGGGGCTCACGCTCGATTGCGTCTACTATATAGATGGCGACCGGCTTGCCCCCTGGTTCCCGGCACAATTGTTCCGAGAACTGTGTGTGCGGGCACTTCAGCCCCGACGGGACGCGTTATGACGCCGCATGGGAACGGCCGGGGGTGTGGCTACCGAATCCAGGGATTCCGGCTGGCTTAGCGGAAGACGCGAAGCTGCCCTCGCGAAACCGCCTGGTCTGGCGCCTTGACCTCGTTATGCTCACGTGTAGCATAAAGTTCATATCCGGCCCTTGAAGGCCGGGTTTTTTACCCCAGATATATGCTCGAATTGAGCATTATAGATGGGTTGGGGGGCTCGAGGAGGCCGGCAATGGGTGTGGAGCTTGCCTACACGGACGCGGTCGCCAAGGCCACCAGCGGTCTTTATTCACGCGTCGCCAAAGTCATTCCTGAGATCGAGTGGCCCGTCCATGCGCCCATGATCGCCGAGATCAATCGGCTTAAGCGCGAACGCCAAGCGGTGATTCTGGGTCACAACTACATGACCCCGGAAATCTTTCATTGCGTCAGCGACTACACGGGGGACAGCCTAGCTCTAGCTCGGGAGGCGGCGCGAACTAGGGCCAAAGTGATCGTCCAGGCGGGCGTGCATTTCATGGCCGAGACGTCGAAAATCCTCTCGCCGGAAAAAACCGTTCTGATCCCCGACACCAGGGCGGGATGTTCGTTGGCTGCCTCGATCACCGGCGCGGACGTTCGCCTGTTGCGCGAGAAACATCCCGGTCTTCCGGTCGTGACTTATGTGAACACCTCTGCTGACGTGAAGGCGGAAAGCGACATATGCTGCACCTCGGGCAATGCGGTCCAAGTGGTCGAGGCGATCGCCCGCGAATTCGCCACCAACACAGTGATCATGATTCCGGACCAATATTTGGCCCGCAACATTGCGGCCAAGACCGGAATCAAGGTGATTACTTGGGCGGGGTCTTGCGAGGTGCATGAACGCTTCACTGCCGCCGAGATCCGCCGCTTCCGCGAACAGCATCCGGGCGTTACCGTGCTTGCTCATCCCGAATGTCCGCCGGACGTGGTGGCAGAAGCCGATTTCGCCGGATCCACGGCCGCCATGATCGGGTATGTCGGACAGCATCATCCCAGCCGCGTAGTGATGGTGACGGAATGTTCGATGAGCGACAATGTCGCCGTCGAATATCCAGAAGTGGATTTCGTGCGCCCGTGCAATCTTTGCCCGCACATGAAGCGCATCTCGCTGGAAGGTATTCTTCATTCGCTTCGAACGATGACTTACGAAGTCAACGTGGATGAAACCATCTTGGCCCGCGCGCGCGTTTCCATCGAACGCATGTTGGCGGTGAAGGCTTAAAGACCAACATGGCGCGCGCGGACACCGTGATCGAAACCGATGGCGCCTTGATTTTGGGCGCCGGAATTGCCGGACTCTTTGCGGCGTTGAAGCTGGCGCCCTTCCCTTCCCTGGTGCTTGCGGGGTCGCGTCCCGGGCGCTCCGGCTCGTCCGCCTGGGCTCAAGGCGGGATCGCCGCAGCGATGGGAGGCGACGATGATTGGCGCCATCACTCCAGGGATACGATCGCCGCAGGCGTCGGTCTCTGCGATCCCGCCATCGTCGATTTGGTGACACGCGAGGCGCACGAGCGCATAGGCGATCTTGTTCAATTGGGGGTCCCGTTCGACCGTATGGGCGGCGGAGCCTTGGCTTTGGGCCGTGAAGCGGCGCATTCGCGCGCGCGCATCGTGCACGTGACCGGCGATCGCGCGGGCGCCGAAATCTCGCGTGTGCTGGCCGAACGCGCCCTGGAAACACCTTCGATCCAGATACTGGAAGGCTATCACGCAGTCGAGGTAGCGACGGAAGACGGCCGCGTGATCGGCTTGTTCGCTCGGCATGGATCGGGCCTTGACGCGAAACTGGTACTGTTCAAGGGCCGCGCCGTAGTTTTCGCCACGGGCGGCTTGGGCGCGCTTTATGGCGTCACCACGAACCCTGTCGAAGCGCGTGGCGAAGGACTGGGGATGGCGGCGCGAGCGGGTGCGATAATCGCCGATCCTGAATTCGTACAATTCCATCCCACCGCCATCGCGGTCGGACGCGATCCTGCGCCGTTGGCCACCGAAGCTTTACGGGGAGAAGGTGCAACTCTGATTGACGATCAGGGCGAGCGTTTCATGACATCGGTTCATCCCGACGCCGAGCTTGCGCCTCGTGACGTCGTCGCGCGCGCGCTGCATCGCCGGCTCGCGCAGGGCAAACGGGTCTTTTTGGATTGCCGCGGGACGATCGGTGTGGAGTTCGCAGCCCGCTTCCCTACTGTCCATGCCGCTTGCCTCGCCGCAGGCATTGATCCCGAAAAGCAGGCCATCCCAGTGGCGCCGGCCGCCCATTATCACATGGGCGGAATCGCCTCCGACGCGAGCGGACGCTCGTCCTTACCCGGCCTCTGGGTAGCGGGAGAATGCGCCTCAACCGGACTTCACGGCGCCAACCGGCTCGCATCCAATTCCCTGCTGGAGGCACTTGTGTTTGGTGCGCTTGTGGCCGCCGACGTCAAAGGCAGTGTGAAGCTGGGCGTGGCGCGGGGCGAGCCGCCCGCGCCGAAAGCTTGCGGTCTCGCTGCCCCGCCGCATGTGCTGCGTGCCGCCATGAGCAAGCACGCCGGACTGGAACGCAATGCCAACGGCCTCCATCAGCTTCTTGATGTGATCAGCCGGCTGGAACAAACGTCCGAGCCAGCGCTACTCAACATGCTGGCCGCGGCGCGGCTGGTGGCGGCTGGAGCGCTGGCACGGCAGGAATCGCGCGGGGCCCATTGGCGCCAGGATTTTCCGCTCACCAGGCATCCCGCCCGCGCCTTCTTGACTCTGGCGGATGCCCGAATAGTCGAGGGTCAGGCAAGCGGTGTCGCCGCAGTGCGCCGCGTCCATTCATGACCGCATCATTCCACGCACCGTCACGGCTTCTGGTCGAGCCCATGGTCAAAGCCGCGCTCCAGGAAGATCTGGGCCGCGCCGGAGATATCACGTCCGAACTGGTCATTCCCGCCGGCCAGAAAACCCTAGCCAGATTGGTGGCACGTCAGGAAGGCCGGATCGCCGGTCTCGCCGCCGCCGAGATCGCATTCCAGCTAGTCGATCCCTATGTGGTTTTTGAGGTCGCATGCGCCGACGGGAGCGCGGTAAAGGCCGGCGAGACGCTGGCGACGGCCAGTGGACCTACGCGCGCGATCCTCACCGCTGAGCGCGTTGTCTTAAACTTCCTGGGACATCTCTCCGGCGTAGCCACCGCCACCGCCCGGCTGGTGGATGCGGTGAAACACACCAAGGCGCGCATCGTCTGCACGCGCAAGACGCTTCCCAATCTACGAATTCTGGAAAAATACGCTGTGCGTTGCGGCGGTGGATTCAATCACCGTTTCGGCCTGGATGATGCGGTCTTGATTAAGGACAATCATATCGCTGCGGCGGGCGGCCTTGCGCCTGCTCTGGAGCGAGTGAGAAGCGGCCTGGGCCACATGGTCAAGATCGAAGTCGAGGTCGATGCGCTAACACAGCTTGAGGAGGCGCTCTCGCTTCGCGCCGATACTATTCTTCTCGACAATATGACCCTGGATGAACTTCGCCGCGCCGTGGCGTTAGCAAAGGGGCGCGCGGTGCTGGAAGCGTCCGGCAATGTCACCTTGGATACCGTGCGCGCGATTGCGGAAACCGGCGTGGATTACATTTCGTCAGGGGCCATCACGCACAGTGCACCCAACTTGGATATCGGATTGGATTTTTAGTTGTCGCCCGGCCGAAAGTAAGCGCCCGGCTCGGATGCGCGCTATTCAATTTTGCGCGCGCGTAACGCGGCCGTTTTTCCTGGCCGATGCTCCTCAGCTGGTGTGCGGGCCGTTGCGATAAAAGATGTGATTGCCAATCTGGGTAGTCTTTTCCAGTGCCGGCGCCCAGTCTGGCGTCACCGAGACCGCATGATAATTGGTGGCGCCTTCGGTAGAGTTTTTGCGCCAAGCTTGGCCCGTCAGGATCTGGGCGGCAAGCTGCTCCGCTTGACTCCAGGCCGGCGCTTCCTTGCGGCGATGGAGGTCACCGTTGCAGGTGAATGAGAATTGGCAACCGGGATGGCCGGCGCCCTCATAGACCACCGCGCAGATGGAATGGCCGTAATTGCCGGTATTCATGCGGTGATAGACCACCTCGGCCACCGCCTTTTCGCCCTGGGTACCTTCGCCCCGGGCTTCGTAGTAAAGCACCTCGGAAAGGCAGCGGTGCTCGGCCAAAAGTTGGGTCATTGCTGCATCAGGGCTGGGTGCAGCCGCTGGGATCACGCGGGTTAACGCGGGTGCAGACTTGGTTAGCGCTGCCTTCACTATGACAGGATGATTGGTGAGCGAAGCGCCAATGGCGGCGCTTGCGGTTGCGAGCACGATTGCGAGGGCGGCAATCAGCACGCGGTCCGACCGCGATAACGCGTCGTTCGTTTTCTTGGTCATTGGGTAATCAGACTCTTCGGTTCTCGGTTTCGCTTCGTCTATCTGGCTTTGATCTATTTCGCTTCTGCGTTTCTTGCCCCTTCTTCGGCATCGCAACGCTTTTGCTATTTCGATTAGGCTGGTTCGATTTCGCTACGTCCTCAAAAAAATTCCGAATTGCCCGTTCGCGGGATCGCCGGTTTGCCTTACGGAACCCAAATCGTCAAATAAAAATTTTTAGGAACTTATCAACAATTTTGGGAAGCGCCGGAAATACAACGATTTTTTCGCGTTAATCTTGTGGTGAATTAGGCTTATTTGCGGCACGCCAACGCCGCTTGCGCTGCGGCAAGCCGTGCGACAGGCACGCGGAATGGTGAACACGAGACATAATCTAACCCGGTATCGTGACAGAAACGGATCGAATCCGGATCGCCGCCATGCTCACCGCAGATGCCGAGTTTAAGTGCATTGCGTGTCATTCTTCCGCGCTCGGCTGCGATGCGGATCAATTCGCCCACGCCATCCACATCGATCGAGACGAAGGGATCGCGCGAGATCACGCCCTTGTTGAGATACTCGTTGATAAACATGCCGGCATCGTCGCGCGACAGGCCCAGCGTAGTCTGGGTGAGGTCATTAGTGCCGAAGGAGAAGAATTGTGCCGTTTCGGCGATCTCACCGGCGCGCAGGGCGGCGCGCGGCAACTCGATCATGGTGCCGATCAGATAGTCCGGCACTTTCCCTCGATTTTTCTTAATGTCGTCAGCGACTTGAGCGATACGCCGGGCCAGCCGGTCTAACTCCGCCTTGAAGCCAACCAGTGGGATCATGATCTCAAGCTCGACTGGTTTGCCGCCCTTTTCCATAACATTGGCTGCTGCTTCCAAGATCGCGCGCGCCTGCATCTCGTAGATTTCGGGATAGGTAATGCCCAGACGGCACCCGCGATGACCCAACATCGGATTGGATTCATGCAAAGCGGCGACGCGCGCACGCAATTTCTCTGCGGTGACACCGCTGGCTTTTGAGACTTCTTCAATCTCCTCCGGTTTATGCGGCAGGAATTCGTGCAAGGGGGGATCGAGCAGGCGGATCGTGACGGGCATGCCTTCCATCACCTTGAATATTTCCTCGAAATCACCGCGCTGCATGGGAAGAAGCTTGGCCAAGGCGGCCGCGCGCTCGCCTTCGGTATCGGCCAGGATCATCTGGCGCACAGCGATGATACGGTCGGCATCGAAGAACATATGTTCCGTGCGGCAAAGGCCGATGCCCTGGGCGCCGAATTTGCGCGCCGTCGCCGCATCGGCGGGCGTGTCGGCATTCGTGCGCACCTTGAGCGTGCGCATTCGGTCGGCCCAGCTCATCAACGTGCCGAAATCGCCGGTTAGCTCCGGCTGGCGCATCTTGACGGCGCCCTTATAGACCTTGCCCGAGGCGCCATCGATGGTGATGGTCTCGCCACGCTTGATGGTGAAACCGCCGCTGGTCATTTCACCCCTGCCGATGTCGATTTTCAGCGAACCGGCGCCCGACACGCAGGGTCTTCCCATGCCGCGTGCTACCACGGCTGCGTGGCTGGTCATGCCGCCGCGCGCGGTCAAGATCCCTTTGGCGGCGTGCATGCCGTGAATATCTTCGGGACTAGTCTCGGTGCGGACCAGGATCACGTCATGATGGTCGGCAGCGAGCTTTTCGGCCTCGTCGGCGGTGAACACGACCTCGCCAGTAGCCGCGCCCGGTGACGCGCCAAGACCTAAGGCGATCTCGGTTTTGGGCGCATCGGGATCGAGCGTGGGATGAAGCAGTTGGTCCAGCGCAGCCGGGTCCACGCGGGCGACCGCGATCTTCTCGTCGATCAGCCCTTCCCCAACCATGTCCACGGCCGATTTCAGCGCCGCCTTGGCGGTGCGCTTGCCGGATCGTGTCTGGAGCATGAAGAGCTTACCTTCCTGCACGGTGAATTCTACGTCCTGCATGTCGCGATAATGCTTCTCCAACCGCTCGCCGATGGCGTTGAGCTCCGCATAAGCCGCGGGCATCGCCTCTTCCATGGACGGCTTCTTGCCGCCTTGACGCTCGCGCACGATCTTGGAGATGGGCTGGGGAGTACGGATTCCCGCAACCACGTCTTCGCCCTGAGCATTGATGAGAAACTCGCCATAGAGAAGTTTTTCGCCGGTGGCGGGGTCGCGCGTGAAAGCCACGCCGGTGGCGGATGTCTGGCCGCGATTGCCGAACACCATCGCCTGGACAGTTACAGCCGTGCCCCAATTTTCGGGGATATTGTGCAGCTTGCGGTAAGTTTTGGCGCGGGGCGATTGCCAGGAACCGAACACCGCTCCTATAGCGCCCCATAACTGCTCCTGCACATCCTCGGGGAATGGCCTGCCCAATTCCTTTTCGACACGCTTGCGGTACAGTTCGGCGATGCGCTTCAGATCGTCGGCATCGAGATCGGTGTCGAGCTCCACGCCTTTGGCGGCCTTCTCGTCGTCCAGAATTTCTTCGAATGGCGCGTGCTCCAGCCCCAGCACCACGTCGGAATACATCTGGATGAAGCGGCGGTAACTGTCATAAGCAAAACGGGCGTCGCCGGTAAGCCTGGCAAGGCCCTCGGTGGTGGCGGCGTTGAGGCCAAGATTGAGTACCGTGTCCATCATGCCGGGCATCGAGACGCGCGCGCCCGAGCGCACCGAAACCAGAAGCGGCCGGGCCGGATCGCCCAGATCACCGCCCGCAAGTTCGCCCACACGGTTCAATGCATCCAAGACCTGGCCCTGTAACTCGGATGGATAGGTTTCATTGTTGGCGTAATAGTAGGTGCACACTTCGGTAGTGATGGAAAACCCGGGAGGAACAGGCAGGCCCAGATTGCTCATCTCGGCCAGATTGGCGCCCTTGCCACCTAGAAGATTTTTCATGCCGGCCTGGCCCTCGGCCTTGCCGTCGCCAAACGCATAAACCCACTTCGTCATACGCTAACCGCCTTCTATTTTCGAAAAATCGCCAATCTGATGAATAGTCGCCCGCAGCATCGCTAGGAGATGGAGCCGGTTTTCCCGAATTTTTGGATCAGGAGCATTCACTTTGACCGTGTCAAAGAAAGCATCCACTGGAACGCGCAAGACCGCCATATGATGCATGGCTCGGGCAAAATCTTCCGACGCTAGTGCCGGCGCGATCTCGGATTTTGCTTTTTCCAATGCTGCGTGCAGGGCCTGTTCCGCAGCATCGGTCAAGTGCGTCTCATCCAGGTCCCCGGTATAGCTTTTCTTGTCCTTTTTCTCTTCGTCCTTGAGGATATTGGCTGCGCGCTTATACCCGGCCAAAAGGTTGACGCCGTCATCGGTCTTGAGAAAATTCTGGAGAGCTTCGACCCGCGCCACAAGGCGCACTAGGTCATCTTCATGGGTAAGCGCGAAGACCGCGTCGATCAGGTCATGGCGTACGCCTTTTTCGCGAAGCACGACTTTCAAACGATCGGCGAAAAAGGTCAGCAATTCGTCCGATACCTTGAGCGGCAGGCGAAGATTGTTCTCCAAAAGGATACGGATCACGCCCAGCGCTGCGCGCCTGAGCGCGAAAGGATCGCCAGAGCCCGTAGGCTTTTCGCCGGCTGCGAAAAAGCCAGAAAGCGAATCCAGCTTGTCGGCCAACGCGACACTGATCGCGATCTTTCGGATCGGCACCGCATCCGACGGTCCCACGGGCTTGTAATGATCGCGGATGGAATCGGCGATGTCGGCGTCTTCCCTGTCATGCAGCGCGTAATAACGGCCCATCACGCCTTGGAGCTCAGGGAATTCACCGACCACGCCCGAAGTTTGATCGGCCTTGGCGAGACGCGCAGCACGCTCTGCTTTCATGGGATCGGCGCCAATTTTCCCGGCAATCTCTTGCGCCAACTTGGCGATGCGTTCTACCCGCTCAAACTGTGTGCCAAGCTTGGCGTGAAAGACAATGCCCTTGAGATCATCAATGCGGCTTACCAGTGTCCGCTTGCGGTCCTCATCCCAGAAGAATTTTGCGTCCGATAGACGCGCACGCAGCACGCGCTCATTGCCCGCCACGATCTCGATCCCCCCGTCGTCGGCTATCATATTGGCGGCCAGCGCAAAGCGGTTTGCCATCTTCCCGCTCTTGGGATCGCGAAGGGCGAAATATTTCTGGTGGGTACGCATGGAGGTTTGCAGGACCTCCGGCGGCACATCCATGAACTGATCTTCGATGGTGCCGATCAGGATCACCGGCCATTCCACCAAGCCCGCCACTTCGGCGAGAAGCCCCTCGTCCGGGATCAAGTCCAGCTGATGGATAAAGGCCGCTTGCTTGACGCCTTCGAAAATGATTGCGGCACGCTCCTCGGCATCCAACACCACAAGGGCCTTTTTCAGGGCTGCGGCGTAATCGTTGTAACGGCGGACTTCGATCTTGCCGGGCGAAAGAAAACGATGGCCCCTGGTATGGCGGCCGCTGGAAATACCCGCAAAGGAGAACGGCACAACCTCGCCGTCAAAAGTGCACAGAATAGAATGGAGCGGCCTCACCCAGCGCACGGACACGCCGGGCTTCCAGCGCATGGATTTGGGCCAAGGCAGCTTCGCCATAGCTTCGGGCAGGATTTCCGCCAGTACCGACGCGGTTTCTCGGCCTTCGCGTTCGATCACTGCGATATAGACATCGCCTTTGGGCGTCTTCTCGATCTTGAGCTGGTCTTTGTGCAAGCCCGTCTTTTTGAGGAAGCCGTCAATCGCGGCTTGCTGCGCGTCGATCTTGGGACCCTTTATTTCCTCTCGCATATCGGCCTGTTTTGCGGGCAAGCCGTTGACCGCAAGGGTAAGCCGGCGCGGTCCGGCAAAGGCTTTGATGCCTTCGAACAAAAGCCCGCGATCCGACAGCGCGCCCACCACGAGCCGTTCAAGATCGCGCGCTGCGCCCTGTTGCATGCGGGCGGGGATTTCCTCGCTGAAAAGTTCAAGCAACAGATCGGGCATCACCGGCCCTCGCGGGGCGTATATCGGCCCATTGGCGTTTCCAGCCAGGCTTCGCAACAGGCCTTGGCCAGGCCGCGCACGCGGGCGATGTAGGCGGCGCGCTCGGTGACGCTGATCACACCACGCGCGTCCAGAAGATTGAAGGCATGGCTGGCCTTGATGCACTGGTCGTAGGCAGGCAGCGCCAGTTTCGGCGTTACAAGTAATTCGCGGCACTGCTTCTCCGCCTCGGCGAAATGGTCAAAGAGAATGTCCGTGTCCGCGCGCTCGAAATTATAGGCCGAGAATTCCTTCTCGTTCTGGAAGAATACTTCTCCATAGCGGAACTGGTCGTTAAATTTGAGGTCGTAGACGAACTCCACATCCTGCACATACATCGCGAGGCGCTCGAGGCCATAGGTGATCTCGGCCGAGACAGGATCGCAATCGATCCCGCCCACTTGCTGGAAATAGGTGAATTGGGTGATCTCCATCCCGTCGCACCAGACTTCCCAGCCCAGGCCCCAGGCGCCCAGGGTGGGGCTCTCCCAATCATCCTCGACAAAGCGGATATCGTGCAGTTTGGGATCGAGCCCGATTGCTTTCAGCGATTCCAGATAAAGCTCCTGCACATTCTCGGGCGCGGGCTTTAGGATCACCTGATACTGATAATAATGCTGCAGGCGGTTCGGGTTCTCGCCGTAGCGCCCGTCCTTGGGCCGGCGCGAAGGCTGCACATAAGCGGCTTTCCAGGGATGGGGTCCCAGCGCGCGCAAGGTGGTCGCTGGATGGAAGGTGCCCGCCCCCATCTCATTGTCGTATGGCTGGAGGATCAGGCACCCCTTAGACGCCCAGAATTGCTGTAGCGTCAGGATTAGATCCTGGAATGTCTTCGCCTGCGGATTGGGCACTGATTTCCTCCGGAAACGCGCCGGAAACTATAGGCGGGTCCCCTATAGGGCAAGCGCGGCTTGGCCGCGCAATATGGCGTCGGCTTCCTTGGTATAAGCCCCGCTTGCGTCATGCAGAATCAGCCCCGGCAACAGGCAAAACGGGGCACGCGCGCCCTTTCGAGCTTGAACCAGCACCCGGCGCGCCGCTTCGCCCGCCCTGGGCCAAAGCGGAAATGCTCTGATACCCGTCTCCGGCAATGCCGCCAAGGCCTCGTTGAGCCTGTCGGCTCTCAGGATAGCGGTGAAACTTCCCCCCGAAACGCACCGTTTCAGCCCGGCCTCCAGCCAGTCGCGCAAGCTGCCCTCGTCCATTAGGGCTCGGGCGCGGGAGGGATCGGGAGAACTTTGCCCATCGCCGTGGAATGGCGGGTTCATGAGTACCGCGTCATATTCGCGCTTGAGATCCAGCGGCAGGGCGAAAGCATCTGCCGCGGCAAACCACACCCGCTTGTCTAAGGCGTTGGCGACGGCGTTCTCATTGGCAAGTTTGGCCAAAGCGGAATCGATCTCGATGCCGATGACGGAGACGCCGGAGAGCCGTGCAGCGAGACACAGGCTGGCAGTGCCCGCGCCAGCGCCCAATTCCAGGGCGTTTTCACAATCCGGCACGGCAGCAGCCAGCATCACCGCATCCAGTCCGGCGCGAAAGCCACTCTGGCGTTGGCCGACAACGATTTTGCCACCGAGAAATCTATCCTCCGTCATAGGCCCTCCTCCCTCGCGCACGCGAAGCATGCTGGCGGGGGGAGGTGATCGTAGCACGCTCCCGAGGATGCGAAGATCGGAGGGGAATCAAAACAATTCCGGTACGGCTTCGCGCAAAAGCTTTTCTGCGCGGGTAAAATCCTCATCCGCTACCATCAGGCGGCGCGGTACCATGGCCATGCTGCCATCCATGATGCTGGCATGGGTGTCGAAGACTATCGCCGCGATGCCTGATTCCTCCAGTACATGCGTGGCGTATGACAGCACCACAGGATTGTTGGTTTTGAGTACTACCCGCATATCAAAAGCTATATGCCTGTTTTTCCTGGTTCTTGTCACGTTCTAATCCAAGATGCACGGCCGCGTCAGCTACTTAGTCCGCCTGCGCCCTTATCCCGGCCCGTGTGGGACAAATGACAGAACGCGCTCGCGCAACGATGGGCCGTGAAGATGGTCGTGCCGCGCAACCACCGCGTGCACAAGTTCGGACGTCGGGATTTCGTGTGGCGGCCGCTGCAGAAACGTCACCAAGCAGCCAAGAACCCCCAAGCAGGGGTAAGCGGCGGTTCTTTGCTGTGCTAGATCTACCGCCGGCCATGCACCTGTAAAGGCGGTTAGCGCGGCTATCGTAGCAGAAAGGAAGAATGGCTTATGAACATATTCAAGAGCTTCACATTGACGTGGTGGCAGGGCGCTTTATTCAAATGGGGCATCTTCCTTTTGGGCATTGCCGTCGGCGCATTTTGGCCCGTGATCTTTAGCGCCTATATTCCCCCGCTTATCATCGTCGCGGCCGCGCTTCTGGCCTATGTCACCTATGTCTGGTGGAAACAGCTCAAATCAAATTAAGACACTACCCTTGCGGGCTACGCCGATGCTCAATAACCCCGACAGGTGCGAAAGTCCCTTAGGTACGCGCGTCACACATCGGCTCGGGGACTTGGGCAATGGTGTGAGGCGTTGGCGGATGGGGAGCATAGAGGCCCTGATAGCAGTGGCGGTGGCCAGTGGCGCAATCAATGGCGGCGCGCCCCACAGCGTTCCCATAAGGAAGGAACCACGCGGCGGGAGCCACCCTAGCCGCGCCGGCAGGGGCTTCGGGTAGTGCCTATGCAACCTATTCCACAGGATCATAGGGTGTCATTTATCCGCGACGGCTAACGACGACCGATACCTTGATTTGTCGAGATAGGTGCTTCTTGACCCCGTATGCGCGCCTTTCCTAATGTCGTCTGTCGAAAAGGGGCCCAGAAGACTTGATATGCTCAAAGAAGAACGTGCAAGCCAGGGCATTTCCCCCGTCGAGCGACTGAACACGCTGGTAGCCGCCGACATGAAAGCGGCGGACCGGCTGATCAGGAAGGGCATGGCGTCCAGCGTGGAATTAATCCCCGATCTGGCACGACACTTGATCGATTCCGGCGGCAAGCGCCTGCGCCCCCTTTTGACGCTCGCGGCCGCCAGGGCGGGCGGCTATCAAGGCGAAGGTCATGTTCGTCTCGCCGCGGCGGTGGAATTCATCCATACCGCTACGCTTCTCCATGACGATGTGGTGGACGAAAGCGCGCTTCGGCGCGGCAAGGTCTCCGCCAATCTCGTGTGGGGCAACAAGGCGCCGGTGCTGGTGGGCGACTACCTTTTCTCGCGCGCTTTCCAGCTTATGGTGGAGACGGAAAATCTCAGCGTGCTGGGTATCCTTTCCCGTGCCAGCGCCGTAATCGCCGAGGGCGAAGTCATGCAACTCGGCTCGGCTAGCAATCTGGCCGTGAGTGAGGATCATTACATGCAAGTCGTTTCCGCCAAGACTGCGGCGCTGTTCGCCGCTGCCGCGGAAGGCGGCGCTGTGCTTACAGGACGCGGCGCGAAATTCATCGCGTCAATGCGCGCCTATGGTGAAAATCTCGGCATCGCCTTTCAGCTGGTCGACGACGCACTGGATTACTCCGGACGTCAGGCTCTGATGGGCAAGTCTGTGGGCGACGATTTCCGCGAAGCTAAGATGACATTGCCCATCATCCTGTCGGTGGCGCGCGCCGACGAGGCGGCCCTAAATTTCTGGCGGAGGGTGATTGAGACCGGCAACCAGACTGAAGCTGATCTCCATCAAGCAATCAGCTTGGTTGAACAAACTGGCAGCATTCAAGAAACCATGCGCCGGGCGCGAGCTTATGCCGATGCCGCCAAGGTCGCGCTCGACGAACTCCCTCCCAGCGATATCCGCAGTGCCCTCTCCGATATTGCCGATTTCT
>DATFSP010000269.1:0-3529 GCA_035262545.1 Rhizomicrobium sp.
CGCCTTCGGGCTCAAGTCAGGAGACAACGCCGACGCGGCTATCGCGCAAGCCGACGAAGCGATGTATGCGCAGAAGAAAGCGCGCCGGGCCGCTGAGTAATCTGAAAGGCGCTTGTCTTTTGCGGCCTGAGTTCGTCGGCCATGCTCACGTGCCTCACGCACGCTCCGCGCGGCCTCCTGCTCAGTCCGCAAAATTCTGCGCGCCGCGGAACCCTTGTGCCGAGATACGTAAGCTCTTAACCGGATTAAACAGCTACTGCCCCATAGCGTTGCGAAGGTTCTCGTCAACCTTGTCGAGGAACCCTTCCGTGGTGAGCCACTTCTGGTCGGGGCCGACCAGAAGCGCCAAATCTTTGGTCATATAGCCGCTCTCGACCGTTGCGACACAGACCGTCTCCAGAGTCGACGCAAATTTGTTCAACTTGGCGTTGTCATCGAGCTTTGCACGGTGCGCGAGGCCGCGCGTCCAGGCGAAGATCGATGCAATGGAATTGGTTGAGGTGGATTTGCCCTTCTGATGCTCGCGGTAATGGCGCGTCACCGTGCCGTGCGCCGCTTCGGCTTCCACCGTCTTGCCGTCGGGCGTCATCAGGACCGAGGTCATCAGGCCCAACGAACCGAAGCCCTGGGCCACCGTGTCGGACTGCACATCGCCATCGTAGTTCTTGCAGGCCCAGACATAGCCGCCGCTCCACTTGAGCGCAGACGCCACCATGTCGTCGATCAAGCGATGCTCGTAGGTGATCCCCAGTTCCTTGAACTTCGCGGCGAATTCCTTCTCGTACACCTCCTGGAAAATATCCTTGAAGCGCCCGTCATAGGCTTTGAGGATGGTGTTCTTGGTCGAGAGATAAACCGGATATTTGCGCATGGCGCCATAATTCATCGAGGCGCGCGCAAAATCGCGGATCGAGTCGTCCAGATTGTACATGGCCATCGCCACGCCCGAACCCGGCGACTTGAACACTTCGTGCTCGATCACCTTGCCGTCCTCGCCCACGAATTTGATGGTGAGCACACCCTTGCCGGGGAATTTGAAATCGGTGGCGCGGTACTGGTCGCCGAAGGCGTGGCGGCCGATCACGATCGGCTGCGTCCAGCCCGGCACCAGGCGCGGCACATTCTTGCAGATGATGGGTTCGCGGAAGATCACCCCGCCCAGGATGTTGCGGATGGTGCCGTTGGGCGACTTCCACATCTTCTTGAGCTTGAATTCCTCCACCCGCGCCTCGTCTGGGGTGATGGTGGCGCATTTAACGCCCACGCCGTATTTCTTGATCGCCTCGGCGCTGTCGATGGTGACTTGGTCATTGGTCTTGTCCCGGTTCTCGATCGAGAGATCGTAATAATGCAGGTCCACGTCCAGATAGGGCAGGATCAGCTTCTTCTTGATGAGGTCCCAGATGATGCGGGTCATCTCGTCGCCATCGAGTTCGACGACCGGATTGACGACCTTGATCTTGTCCATGAGTTTTCCTCGAAAGATGGGACGGGAGGGGCTATAGCGGGGCTTCAAATAGCTTGCCGCATCCGACCCGTCAAAGGCGTAAATGTGACCGCACCTGTCGTCATCCTCAGTCACCCCCAGATGGGAGAAAATATCGGCGCTGCCGCCCGGGCAATGAAGAATTTCGGCCTGTCGGATTTGCGCTTGATCGCGCCTCAGTGTGGCTGGCCCAATGACCGCGCCCAGGTCTTGGCCTCAGGCGCCGGCGGAATTATCGAAAAGGCCCGTGTGTTCGACACTGCGGCCCAGGCCCTTGCCGATATCCGCCTGGTCTTCGCCACTACGGCTCGGGATCGCGACGTATTGCGCGACATCTTGACCCCGGAAGAGTCAGCGAGGCGGTTGCGTGTGGCGAGCGCCGAGGGGCTCTCCACGGCCATCCTGTTCGGGGGCGAGCGGGCCGGCTTGGACAATGATGAAATGTCGCTGGCCGATGCCGCCATCACCATTCCCACCGCTGATTTTCCTTCCCTCAATCTGGGCCAGGCGGTGCTCTTGATCGGCTATGAATGGCTGAAATCGGCCGACGCCACACCCGGCACAAGGAAGCGTAAATCCATCGCCCAACCCGCCTCGCGCGCCGAGCTTGTGGGCCTGTTCGAGCATCTGGAGCGCGAATTGGACGCAGCCCAATTCCTCTATCCCCGGGAAAAGAAAGAGACGATGGTCCGCAACATGCGCGCCATGATACTGCGTTCGCGTTTGAGCGACCAAGAAGTACGCACGATCCGCGGCATGATCGTGGCGCTGGTGAAGAATAAATATCGAGGCGGAAGGCATTGAAGGCAATTCCTGTCATCGGGCTTGTCCTGGTCGCGCTTCTGGCGATCGGCTTTGCCGTGGTGCCGGTGTGGCGCGAGCGGACTCTAAAGGGCCGCTTTCTTCTGATCGGGGCCATCGCGCTGGTACTTCTCGGCGTGGGCGGCGGCACCTATTGGATGCTGGGCCAGCCCTATCTCGCGTGGCGAGCTGCCCAAGGTGTTGAAACGCGCGACGTCAATGGCCTGATCGCGCTCCTGATCAAGCGTGTACGCCAGGCACCGGATGACATTCAGGCCTGGGTCTATCTGGGCCGCGGCTACATGGGCGCAGGCGATCCAGGCGATGCCGCCAGGGCCTATGCGCGCGCCGTGGCGATTGCCAATCACGGTGGCCGTCCGAATGCGGGCCTGGATTCACTTTACGGCGAAGCGCTGGTGGCTGCGGCCAACGGCCAGGTGAGCGACGAAGCGGCCGAAGTCTTCCGCGCCGCGCTGAAACTCAATCCCAAGGAGCCCGCGTCGCGTTTCTTCCTGGGCGACTCGCTCGCGGCGCATGGCGACAGGGCCGGTGCATTGGCTTTGTGGAACAGCCTTCTGGCCGAGGCACCTGCCAATTCGCCTTTGCATCAGGCGTTGGTGGACCGCATCGCTATGGTCAGCGCACAATCGGGCGCAGCGCCCGATCCGAAAGCGATGGTTGCGATGTTGGCGGACCGGCTCAAGCAGAATCCCAATGACGCGGAGGGTTGGCAGCGGCTGATACGTGCCTACACGGTGCTGGGCGACCGCGCTCAGGCCCAAGACGCACTTTCGACTGCGCGCAAAACCTTCGCCGGCCACCAGGATGCGTTGGACGCGCTGGATGCGGAAGCCAAGCAGCTGAAATTGGATTAGGGCCCAATTCGGCGGGTTCCGCCCTGGAAAAATAGCCGTTTTCCCCTATATTCGGCGCATGAGCCTTGTCCCCGACGCCGAAGCATTCGAAGCCGCGCGTAAAGCCCATTTCGCGGTCGTTTTGCATAAGCCCGAAGATTTCGAGGGCATGCGGCGAGCGGGACGGCTTGCCGCCGAAGTTCTGGACTTGCTGGTGCCGCTGGTGAAGCCCGGCGTCACGACTGCGGCGCTGGACAAGGTAGCATATGATTATGTCCTGTCGCATGGCGGGCTGCCTGCGTGCCTGGGTTACCGGGGCTATCGCCACACCGTCTGCACATCGATCAATCACGTGGTCTGCCACGGCATCCCCAACGACAAGCCGCTC
>DATFSP010000270.1:0-5660 GCA_035262545.1 Rhizomicrobium sp.
CATCTGCGCGTTGCCCACCCGCGCGGCCTCCTCCAGGATGCGCCGCATGCGGATGTCGGGCCTGAACGGCCGGCCTTTCTCGATGCCAAGGGCCGCCAGCTCGCCATAATAATCGCGATATCCGGGATAGGCGGGCTCTTCGTCCACCGTCTTGGCGAGGACTTCCCAATATTCGAAATTGTCCTCCCAATCGAGCGGGGTCGTGTCTTGCGCCTTGCCGGTGACATCCAGCCATTTGGGCTGAATCCAAGAAGTCGCGGGATCGAGCGGATAGACTTTCAGGGTGGTGAGGCGCTCTTTCGCCGCCTTCACATCGCCATTCACCGGCAGCGAGCGCGCGCCCACAATCAGGTGGTTGCTGCTGGCACGATGGACGTAATACCCGCTCTTGGGCACATCCCCCTTGTAACTCGGGGGCAGAAGTAGATGCCTGCCGCCATTGCCGGCATCAAATCCGGGCAGACCCATGTCCGCGACCCAGCGCTGATTAATGTCCATCGCAACCACCATCAGCGGCCCGGGCTGCAATTCGACGACCAGCGGCCCGACGCGGAGATCGAGCATCATGGGCCCATAGACCGTGTCGGAATTGGCGGTGAAGACAAGTTGCTGCGGCCCGCAATCCAGGATTCCGAAGACCTTATTGGGAACCACACCGATCTGCGCGTTGCCGCGCACGATCGCCGCGCCCGATACGGTGGGATAGAAGAATTTGTAGGCCAGGACTGCGCGACTCAGGTCGGCATCGTCATAGGATTGCCGTATCGTGTCGTCGCTGGGAAAGCCCCTTTGGAACGCATAATGGCTTTCATGTGCGGTATCGATCTTGCGTCCGGCCAAGGCCATGGCAGGGCTCCTCTCCGCTGAATTGCGACTTTGCGCTCAGGGACGATACGAGGCGAATTGGACTTTAGCCCATCTATTTTTGACTCCTCCGGTCTTCGCATCTTTGTTGCCCCCATTGTCCGCCAGGTTGGGTTGGGCGCGCGCTCCCCCTCTCGCGCCTACGCGCTGGGTTTGGCGCTCCGGCTCGCGCCTACGCGCTGGGTTTGGCGACAGGCGGACATCTTCCCCCTCATGTGGGGGGAAAAAGACTCGACCAAGACGCACCAGGGGCCGCTGAAATTTGGCCGAGGCCTGTCTCCCGCCGCATGCGCGAAACGCGCAGTAGGGGAGGTGGCCGAAGCTGGACGCCGGTCCGGCGCAGACCGGAGAGAAAGTAAAAAAACATAGTCTTGCCAATGTCTTAGGCGGCCCTGTAACAACAGGCAATATCTTATGAGTCGCGCTGTAAACCTTACCCGCGCTTATTGAGAATCGGTTTGAGGGAACAAAGGGCTAGGGCGAATGTTTTTGCGCCGCCGGATACCGGAGAAGGGGCCGCTCAAGGTCGCCGTAATTGGCGCCGGGGCTTTTGGCCGTCATCATTGCACCAAATACCGCCGGATCCCCGGTGTCGAGCTTTATGCCATCGCCGATTCCAGCGCCGAGACCCGCCGCGCCATGGCGGCGCAGCATGACGTGCTGACGGTGGTCGATTGGCGTGAGCTCCTGGGCAAGGTGGATCTTGTGTCGGTGTGTTCGCCCGCCATCACACATGCGCCCATCGTGCGCGCGTTTCTTACGGCCGGTACCCATGTGCTGGTGGAAAAGCCCATCGCCACCACGGTGGAAGAAGCCGAGGAGCTGGTCGCGCTGGCCAAGAAAACCGGCCGGATCCTCACCGTCGGCCATCAGGAGCGTTTCGTCTTTTCCCGCACCGGCCTGTTGGATCAAACGGTCAAGCCGCTTTCGATCGAATGCTGGCGGCGTGGTCCCTGGACCGGGCGCGGCGACGATGTGAGCGCGGTGCTGGATCTGATGATCCATGACCTCGACCTGGTCCACACGATGGTAAAGAGCCCCATCGCAGAAGTCGTCGCCCAGGGCCTCACCCAATATGGTCCCTATGCGGACGAAGTGGTGGCCGATATCCGGTTCGCCGACGGCACCGAGGCCCGCCTCGACACGAGCCGCATCGCAGAAGCGCGCAAGCGCGGTTTCCGCGCCGTCTATGCGGACGGCGTGGTCGAGATCGATTTCCTCACCCGCCACGTCACCAACACCACGCCCCGTCCACTCCAACCGCTGGAAATGGGCGATCCGCTGGGCGAATCGGTGTCCGCGTTCGTCGCCGCCGCGTCTGGCGGCGCCCTGCCGATGGTGCTGGCCGAGCAGGCTGCGCAAGCCCTTGAGACCGCGCTCCTGATCGAGGATGCCGCGGAAGCCTCGATGCCGGCCGCCGCCCGCACGGCCTTTGCGCGCCGCGCGGCGATGGCCTGACGCCGCCATTATCTTTTCCGGTTTAATGTTCTAAACACCGGCAATGACCGGCTCATTCCGTATCGCCTTGGCCCAGCTCAATCCCGTGATGGGCGACATTGCGGGCAATCTCTCCAAGGCCCGCGCGGCGCGCGCACAGGCAGCCCAGGCCGACGTGATCCTGTATTCCGAACTTTTCATCACCGGCTATCCGCCCGAGGACCTGGTGCTCAAAGGCGCGCTCCAGGCCGATGCGCGCCAGGCGGTGGAAAGCCTGGCGGCCGAAACGGTGTCCGGGCCGGCAATCCTGATCGGCGCGCCCTGGATGGAAGAGGGCAAGCTCTATAACGCCATGCTTTTGCTCGATAGCGGCAGGATTGCGGGCAGAAGTTTCAAGCATGAACTTCCCAACTACGGCGTATTCGATGAGAAGCGGGTCTTCACGCAGGGGCCCTTGCCGGGACCTTTGAATGTGAGGGGCGTGCGGCTAGGCATACCGATCTGCGAGGACATATGGAACCCCGACGCCTGCGAATGTCTGAGCGAAACCGGCGCGGAAATTCTCGCTGTGCCCAACGGCTCGCCCTTCGAAGCGGGCAAGGAAGATGTGCGTTTCCAGTTGGGAGTGGCGCGGGTGAGCGAGTCGGGCCTGCCTCTGATCTATCTGAACCAGGTAGGCGGCCAGGATGAGCTTGTATTCGATGGCGCCTCCTTCGTGCTCAATCAAGACCGCTCATTGGCGCTGGCCATGCCATCCTGGCGTGAAGCGGTCGGGTTAAGCGAATGGACGAGAGGCGCGAACGGCAAATGGATTTGCGCCACGGGAGAGCGCGCGGGCAGCGAGCCCCGTGAAAGCGCCGTCTACAACGCCATGATGTTGGGCCTGCGCGATTACGTGAACAAGAACCGCTTTTCCGGCGTGGTACTGGGATTATCCGGCGGAATTGACTCGGCGCTTTCGGCCGCCGTAGCGGTGGACGCCCTGGGAAAGGAACGCGTGCACTGCGTGATGCTGCCGTCGCGCTATACCAGCGCGGAGAGCTTTGCCGATGCCGATGAATGCGCACGGCGGCTGGGTGTACATTATGAAACTATCGAGATCGAAAGCGCGGTGAAAGCCTTCGGCCAGACACTGGCGCCGATATTTCCAGGCAGGGCCGCCGATACCACCGAGGAAAACATCCAGTCTCGCATCCGTGGATTGATCCTGATGGCGATTTCCAACAAATTCGGCCCCATGCTGCTCACCACTGGCAACAAGAGCGAGATGAGCGTGGGCTATGCCACCCTTTATGGCGACATGTGCGGCGGTTTCAATGTGCTGAAGGATGTCTACAAGACCGAAGTGTTCGCGCTGGCGCGCTGGCGCAACCATCATGCGCCCCCTGACGCGCTAGGCCCGGATGGCGCGGTGATTCCGGACCGCGTGATCGAAAAGCCGCCGACGGCCGAACTCAAACCCAACCAGACCGACCAGGACACGCTGCCGCCTTACGCGATATTGGACGGCATTCTGGAGTGCCTGGTCGAGCGCGAGATGAGCTTCGACGACACAGTGGCCAAGGGCTTCGATCCCCTGACGGTGAAGCGGGTGGAGCAGCTTCTCTATGTCTCGGAATATAAGCGCCGCCAGGCGCCGCCGGGAGTGAAGATCTCGTCGCGCAATTTCGGACGCGACCGCCGCTACCCGATCACCAATGCGTTTAGAGATGCACGATGACCGAGATCATCGTCCGCGTCGCGCCGTCACCCACCGGCTATCTTCACGTCGGCAATGTCCGTGCCGCCTTGCTCAACTATCTCTTTGCTCATCATGCGGGCGGCAAATTCATGCTGCGTATCGACGACACCGACGATACGCGCTCGAAGCCGGAATTCGAGCAGGCAATCCTGGACGACATGGCGTGGCTGGGCTTCGACCACGATCTTTTCGCCCGGCAATCGGACCGTCTGGCGCGCTATCAGGAAGCGGCCGAAAGGCTGAAGCAGGCGGGCCGGCTCTATGCCTGTTACGAGACGGCAGCGGAACTGGACCGCCGGCGCAAGCGCCAGATGGCTCAGGGCAAGCCGCCCATCTATGATCGCGCCGCGCTCAGTCTGACCGACGCGCAGCGCGAGGAATTCGCCGCACAGGGGCGTAGACCTTACTGGCGCTTCAGGCTCAGCCACAACAAAGTGAAATGGGACGATCTGATCCGCGGGCCCGTCGAGATCGAAACCGCGACTTTGTCCGATCCGGTCCTGGTCAGAGAAGACGGGCGTTTTCTCTACACCATTTCCTCGGTAGTGGACGACGCGGAGTTCAAAATCTCTCACATTCTGCGCGGCGAAGATCACGTCACCAACACCGCGCCCCAGATTGAGATCTTCGAGGCGCTGGGTGCACCCGTGCCGCGCTTTGCGCATTTCGCGTTGTTTGCCTCATCGAGCGGCGAGGTGCTGTCCAAGCGCGAAGGCTCGTATTCAGTGCGCGCACTTCGTGCCGACGGCATCGAGCCCATGGCGCTCAACGCTTATCTCGCCCGCATCGGCACGTCCGATGCGATTGAGCCCGCGCTGAGCTTGCGGGAGTTGGCCGGCGGTTTTGCTTTCGAGAAGATGGGCCGGGCGCTGGCGCATTTCGAGCCGCATGAGTTGATTGCGCTCAACGCCAAGACCCTGCATGCCATGCCCTATGAGGCGGTCGCGCCGCGCCTGGGCGTGAGCGAAGCCGTGTGGGAGGCGGTCAAGCCCAATGTCGTGCGGCTGATCGACGTTGCCTCTCTGTCCTTGATGGTGACGGGGCCGATCGAACCGGTAATCGAAGACGCCGATCTGATCGCCAGGGCGCTGGCGCTTCTTCCGCCCGAACCATGGGATGAAAGCACTTGGGCTGAATGGACACGCGCGTTGGGCGCCGAGACTGGCGCCAAGGGACGCGCCCTCTTTCATCCTTTGCGGCTGGCCCTGACGGGCCAAGCCTCTGGCCCGGAACTCAAAAAACTGTTACCCCTGATCGGGCGGGCCAAGGCACTGGCCCGGCTGGAAGGAAAGACCGCGTGATACGCGCCATCGGCATTTGCCGGATTTCGATTTGTAGCTAACGGTACGGATTTTAAATACCCTGCCGCTTCGCTGTTCGAGGGGTTTGTCTTCTTCTCGCTTCCATAATTCGCCAATTTCCTCTGTCCTTCCCGGTAGCATAATGTCTCTGCGCCTCTTCAACAGCCTCACCAAAACGAAAGAGGATTTCGCGCCGCTCGATCCAAAGAATGTGCGCGTGTATGTGTGCGGGCCCACGGTTTATGACTTTGCGCATATCGGCAATGCACGCCCGGCCATCGTCTTCGACGTGCTGTTCCGGTTGTTGCGCCACGAAT
>DATFSP010000271.1:0-2092 GCA_035262545.1 Rhizomicrobium sp.
CGTCGGCGACATGCCAGTCCAGAGTGAAGAGAATGGGCAGGAAAAGCGCGCGCCAGAAATGGGTGGGGACGAAGCGCAGATCGCGATAGGACACCGGCAGCGCCAGCGGCGAGCGCCAATATTCATTGAAATAGGGAAACAGCGGATTGCCCGTCAGATGATAGATGTAGAGCATCCAGGGACCGCTGAAGATCAGAAAACCCGCAACACCGGCAAGGCCGCCGGCCGCGAGCCGCGTGGCCTGGTGCTTCCAGCTTCCGCCCAGCGCCAGCAGCGCGCCCGCGAAGCCGATAGAGAAGGGCATCTCCGGCAGTTTCAGGCCCATTGCCATGCCGGTGATAAGACCCGCCGCCGCCGACAGCATGGCGGCGTGCCCCAGCGGACCTTTGCGCAAGGTTTCGCGGTTCAGGACCAGGATGGCGAGGCCGGTCAACACCAGCACGCTCATCACATTGTCGTAGTAGGTCGTGCCGAATTCGGTCAGGGTCAGCGCACCCACCAGGCCCAGCAATGCCAGGGCTCCCGCCATGATTTTGCGGTCTGACGCACTCACATCCACGCGAAGCGACGAAAGCGAGATCAGGTAAAGTGGGATCAGATTGGCGCCCTGCACCGCCCCCAGGACGCCCAACGCGATCCAGGCATGGGTGTGCGTGGCCAGCCAATAGAAGGGAACGTCGAGATAGGGATTGTAGTAGCTCGCCTGGTGCGCCACCGCCAGGTCGATGGCCATGCGGTGGTTAAGCAGCGCATAGGGCGCGTACCAGTGGTAATTGCGGAAGTCCCAGCTCGTATCCTTGCCCAGAAGAATCACAAATCCAGCCCAGAACAAAAGCCCCAGGCCGAAAAACACATAGTCGCGGGCCGTCAGGCGGGCGGTGTTCATGAGAAACTTTGCGGATACCGGGCTTTGCAAGGTTCCTTCTAGCCCAGGGGTGCCAGTCCGATAAAGACGCCTGGCTGTTAACCCTTGATGGGGCCGGGCTAATCCAGGTCAGGCTCGACCGCGATATTGCCGAGGAACTGGAGCGTGCAGGCCCGCCAGGAATGGTTTTCGGCGAAGGCTCTGGGGGTCAAGCCTCCTGGGTTGCGGGCCAGTTCCAGGGCGCCGAGACAGGCTTTGCGCAGGTCGTCGTCCAGTACCGCCACATCGGGGCCGCCCGGCACGTCGGGACCCACCACGTCGCGAGGGCCTTCCACCGGGTAGGCGGCAACCGTGAGCCCGCAGGCGAGGGCCTCAAGTGTCACCAGGCCGAATGTATCGGTACGGCTGGGGAAGACGAAGACGTCGCTGCCGGCATAGGCTTTTGTCAGCGCTTCGCCCGAAAGCGCCCCAAGGAATTTGACTTGCGGATATTTCCGCGAAAGCACCCCCCTGGCCGGGCCATCGCCCACAACCGCCTTGGTGCCGGGAAGGTCGAGCGCCAGAAACGCCTCGATGTTCTTCTCGACCGCTACCCGGCCGACATAGATCCAGATTGGGCCTTCATAGGGCAGGCGTTCGCCGGGAATCGGGCGGAATTTCTCGATGTCCACGCCGCGCGACCAGATCCTGAGATGCTTGAAGCCATGCTCGGCCAGTTCGCGCTTGAGAGTCGGGGTCGCCACCATCACGGCGGTAGCGGGATGGTGGAACCAGCGCAGCCAGCGCCAAATCACTTTTTCCGGCACCAGGCGAAAGCGGGCATGGACATATTCGGCGAAGCGAGTGTGGAAGGCCGTGGTGAAGGCAATGCCATGCTTGAGGCAGATGCGCCGCGCCGTAAGGCCCAGCGATCCTTCAGTGGCGATATGCACCGCATCGGGTGCGAATTCCCGGATCTCGCGTGTCAACGCGCTGCGCTGAAACAAGGCAAGCCGGATTTCGGGATAGGTGGGCAACGGAAAGGTCCGCCGGCCGAGCGGTGTGATGTAGCGCACGGTATGGCCAAGGCTCCCCAAGTCCTTGCCAAGCGTTTCCAGCGTGCGGACAACGCCATTGACCTGGGGAGCCCAGGCGTCGGTAACGATCATGATCTTCAAATGGGCCGCCACGCCGGGGAGCGGTCCCGGCTCCAGCCGCCTGGCTCTACGCGGGTACAGACGCGGCCTT
>DATFSP010000272.1:0-3841 GCA_035262545.1 Rhizomicrobium sp.
GCTAAGGCAGACCGCAGCCCCGGCGCCGGCAGCCGCCGCGCCGACCGCCCGGGCGGCAGCGCCCGCGCGCTTGGGACAGCATCTGGATATAACGGTCTAACTTTCCAACTTTGTCATGCCCGTACCGCGGTCCGCGCAAAGCGCGGCCGGCGTATAAACTCCGGCGGGCATCCGTCGTCAGCCCAATCCCAGGCAGATACATGGATTCCCGCATTCGCGGGTACGACAAGAGTGATGGATTCCGATTGCGTGGGAATGACTAGCTGTTAGCCACCCAACTTGCGCCGCCGGACATTGCGGCGAAGCGGCCGCGAGCCATCGCCATTCAGCTGTTCGGCCGCCTGGGCGATCTGGCTCAGCGCCTTGACGAATTTCTGACGGTCGGGAAGGGGCAGGGCCTCCAGGAGCGCGCGTTCGGCACGGTCGGCGGCATTGCGCGCGCCGCGCAACGCCTTGCGGCCTGCAGCACTGATCGCCACGGCATTGGCGCGCTGGTCTTCCTCGGTGCGCTCGCGCGACAAAAGACCTTTTTCCAGCATGCGGCGAACCATCTCCGCCAGCGTCGAGCGGTCGATGCCAGTGATCTCGACCAGCGCTGTCTGGCTGGCGCCATCATTCTGTTCCAGCGCGCATAGCAGGGTGAACTGCTGTTTGGTCAATTCCTTGCCGCCGGCTTCGCGCGCGTAAAGATCGCCGTAAAATTGCTGACATCGGCGGATCAGGTGAGAGGGCGCTTCGGAAAGGTCAAAGCCATTCCCCGGCTTGCGCTGCCCCTTCATCATCCGTGGTCCCCTTTGATATTCCGCTCTCACACGGAACGCGCACGGCTTTCGATCAGGTCCCGTATTCGGGTTACAGGAAAGTATAGCGCGCCCCTGACGCGAAGTTAAAACGGTTTTGCGTGCGGAAGTCCATGCGCAAATTTTCCTGAATTCGTCTTTGCAAATCCTCAGGCATATGCTTCACGCCGGCGATGGGCGCATCGGGCGCCATTCCTGCGCATTCCGCTCAATAGGGATACAACGAATGGTATGAGGCCGATGGTCGCGCACCATAAGTCACATCACATTCCGTTGCACGGGCAATTGTACGCATGCGCGGAGCGCGGACGCATCATTGTTGCGCGTTGCTGTCGCCGGATTCCGGTGTCTGATGTTTTATCACCAATGGCGTCTGTGCGAGCGCGAACAGGAAGATCAACGGGATGATGCCCCACACCTTGAACGATACCCAGATTGCCGTGGTGGTTGTACGCCAGACGGCTTCGTTGATTGCAGCAAGGCACAGGAAGAACAGACCCCAGCGCACGGTAAGTATTTTCCAACCCTGCTCGTCGAGTTCGAAGGCTTGCGCGAAAACATATTTTATGAACAAGCGGTTGAACCCCAGTCCGCCCAACAGTACCGCGCCAAAAAAACCGTAAAGCACGGTCGGCTTCATTTTGATGAAGACGTCGTTCCTGAGATAAAGCGTCAATCCACCGAAGACTACAACCAGCAGTGCCGTGAACAGCGGCATGGGCGACAGGCGTCGCTCTATCAGATAGCTCAGGGCCAGGGCCGCCAGCACGGCGACAATGAAAGCGGCGGTTGCGCCGAAAATTCCGAGGAATTTGAAGGCCGCAAAAAATATCAGCAGCGGCCCAAGATCCAGGGCCAATCGCCGGACTTGGGGATTCACGCGGCCCTCCCGGGATTGTCGGCGCCTACCAGCGCCCTGGCGAAGTCCCCGGCGACAAAAGGCTGCAGATCGTCCTCGCCCTCTCCCACCCCTATGTAATGCACGGGCAGGCCGAAACGCCCCGCCAGCGCCACCAGAATGCCGCCCTTGGCGGTGCCGTCCAGCTTGGTCATCACGAGACCGGTGATCGGCACCACTGCCGAGAAGGCTTCCACCTGGGACAAGGCATTCTGTCCGGTGGTGGCGTCCAGCACCAGCAGCACGGCATGTGGCGCGCCAGCGTCGAGCTTCTTGATCACGCGGGCGATTTTCTCCAACTCCGCCATCAACCCCGCCTTGTTCTGCAATCGTCCCGCGGTATCGATAAGCAGGATGTCGCTGCCGGCGCCCTTTGCCTTCTCCAGCGCTTCGAAAGCCAAGCCCGCCGCGTCCCCACCGGGTTTGGTGGCAACGAACTCGGCGCCAGCCCGCCCCGCCCAGACCTTGAGTTGCTCGATCGCTGCTGCCCGGAATGTGTCTCCGGCCGCCAGCGTCACTTTTGCGCCTTCCTCGCCCAGGCGCTTGGCGAGCTTGCCGATCGTAGTGGTCTTGCCGGTTCCATTGACACCGGCCACAAGGATCACAAAGGGCTTGTTGTTGTCTTGGACCGTGAGCGGCTTCTGCACCGGGGCAAGGAGGTTGGTGATTTCCCCTGCCAGTACCGATTTCAGCTCAGCGCCGGAAATTTCGGCGTCATAGCGCCCCTTGCCCACGGCCGCGGCCAGCTTTTGCGCCTGGGCAGCGCCCATGTCGGCGCGGATCAGCGCCTCCTCCAACTCCGCTATGGTATCCGCGTCCAGCTTTTTCTTGACCAGGATCTCGCCAAGTCCCGTTTTGGCCAGGCTGGATTTCAGGCGGTCGAAGAAAGTGGGCGGCGGCGGTGCTTCGCCAAAAGTTCTCATTGCAAAATGCCTGTCAGGTGATCGCCGCTTCGGCCAGTGATCATGGCGGGCACCAGATCCCCCGGCCGGACCGCGCCATCGAATGTTACACGTGCAAAGCAGGCCGTGTGGCCAAGGCCGTTATTTTCGATCAGCACGGTGCGGCATGACCCCTTCATGGCGTCCAGCCAGCGGTCGCGCGCCATATCGCCCTTGGCGCGCAGGCGCTGGGAACGCTCTTTGACCAGGTTCCGCGGCAGCTGCGGCATTTTTGCCGCCGGGGTTCCCGCACGGGGTGAAAAGGGAAAGACATGCAACTGTGACAGCCCCGCATCATCCACGAGCTTGAGACTATTTTCGAACATTGCTTCTGTTTCGGTGGGAAAGCCCGCGATCAGATCGGCGCCAAAAGCGGCATCGGGACGATAGCGCCGAACCGTCTCGCAAAAGGCGATAGTGTCGGCGCGGGCGTGGCGTCGCTTCATCCGCTTGAGAATCATGTCGTCGCCGGATTGGGCGGAGAGATGGAAATGCGGCATTAGTCGTTCTTCTTCCGCGATGGCGCGCATCAGCTTCTCATCGACTTCAACGGAATCGATTGAGGACAGCCTGAGCCGCTTCAGTTCGGGCGCCAGCCTGAGCAGCTTTTCCACCAGGGCCCCAAGCGACGGCCTGCCCGGCAGATCCGCGCCATAGGAGGTCAGGTCGACACCGGTCAGCACGATTTCGGCGAAGCCGGCTTCCGTCAGCCTGCGGGCCTGCGACACGACTACACCCATCGGGACGCTGCGGCTGTTGCCGCGGCCGTAAGGGATCACGCAGAAGGTGCAGCGATGGTCGCAGCCATTCTGCACTTGAAGGAAGGCGCGCGTCTTGCCCTCGAAATGGTCCACCATCTGGGGTGCGGTCTCGCGCACGCTCATGATGTCATTGACCCTGACGCGCTCCGCTAGGCCTGCTCCAAAATCGGCGTAAGTCTGGGCGCTCAGCTTCTCCTGATTGCCGAGAACCGCATCCACTTCCGTCATCGCGGCATAACTTTCGGGCTGAACCTGCGCCGCGCAGCCGGTTACGATGATGCGGCGCGCCGGATCTTGGCGCTTAAGCCTGCGGATGGCCTGTCGGGACTGGCGCACCGCCTCCGCGGTCACCGCACAGGTATTGACCACAACGCAGTTGCCCAACTGCGCGTGACTGGCGCGATCCCTGATCGCCTCGCTCTCATAGGCGTTCAGGCGGCA
>DATFSP010000273.1:0-6393 GCA_035262545.1 Rhizomicrobium sp.
CCCATTTTACATGCCAGTCGAATTTGGCGAAGCTCTGCGAGAATTGATTTACCGAACCGCCATAGAGTTGCCGCGCGGCGACGATTTCGCTGCCCGGGCTCATCAGCGTATGGAGCGCGAGAAGTTGCGCGGCATGGCCGGAAGAGCAGGAAAGGCCGGCGCGACCATTTTCCAGTGCCGCCACACGTTCCTCCAACACCGCATTGGTCGGATTCATGATGCGCGAATAGATATTCCCGAAGACCTGGAGATTGAACAAAGCCGCGGCGTGATCGGCATCTTCGAAGGCGAAGGCAGTGGTTTGATAGATCGGCGTAGCGCGGGCTCCGGTGGCGGGGTCAGGCTGGGCACCAGCGTGCACGCTCAATGTGCTGAAACCATAATCGGCCATGTCCTTATCCTTCACTGCGGCGGGTATTTCACGCCTTCTGCTTTGCAATCGCGGATTTTGCAATAATCGATAAAAGCGGCGCCGCGGACCTTGATCAAGGCGTTCGACTCCGCCGACAGAATCTGGTCCATGGCCTTGGGGCTCTTGGCGGCGATGGCGGCGCGTTGCTGAATCGCCTGGTTGAATTTGACCAGCGCTGCACTTTCCGTAGCCGAAAGGCCCATCGAATTCGGATCGGGCCAGACCACGGCGCCGGTGGGGGCGCGATTGTGCGACACGATGGATTGGCCTTCGGGGCTCTCGTAAAACCCCACCTCGGCCGACAGTTGCGCCGTAGAATAAAGCCCGGCATAGACGCGCGCGATCTGCTCGTCGGCTGCCGCGATTACCGGCTGATTATCGGTCATCGCCTTGTCGAAACTCTGGCGGAAAACGTCGGGCGCAGCGCTGGACGCGGCCAACCCCGCCTCGTTCTTGCGCAGGAGCAGGCTTACGCCGCCGTTGTAGCGCACCAGCCGCCGCGCAAGATCGAGGTTGTCGGCCGCCAGCGCCGTGGTCGTCGCCAGTGCGAGGGCCAAAATCAGTCCAAACTCATTACGCCGCATGGGAAAGGCCCAAATCCTTTTCAACCCGTTTGACCCATTCCCGAACGTGGGGATGACTGCCGAGATCGAAGCCGCCCTCATGGGCCCAACGCGTATAGGCGACCAGGGCGATGTCGGCGAGGCTGAGTTGCCCGCCCACGAAATAGCCCTTGCCGGCGAGATGATCATTCATGACGGCGAGCGCGCGTTCACCTTTCTTCATCAGGGAAGGATCGATCTCGTGCTCGGGCTTCTTCAGATAGGTCTTGTGAAAACGGCGCACCGCTATGGCGGTTTCGTGGCTATATTGTTCCCAGAACATCCATTGCAGCATCTCGGCGCGTTCGAAGGCATCGGCTGGAATTAGCCGCGAGCCTTCTGCCAGGTGAAAAATGATGGCGTCGGACTGCGCCAGTACGCGGTCATCCGGCCATTCTACCAGGGGCACCTGGCCCGCGGGATTGAGTTTCAGGAATTCGGGAGTGCGGGTTTCTCCCCTGATCACGCTGGTTTCGATCCAGCGATAAGGAATGCCGAGAAGGTCGCAGACGAATTTCACCTTCAGGCAATTGCCCGACATGGAGTCGCCACGAATGGTAATTGGTGTCATAGCCGCTTCAGGCTGCCGCCCTTGCCGAACAGCAGCGGCTTGCGGTTGTCGATCACTCTGCGGTTGACGCCGATCCACCCCAACTCCCCGGAGAAGCGGCCATGCTCGATCTTGGGACAACGGTCCATGATCACGGTGAGGCCGCCTTCTTCGGCTAGGTTCGCGGCTTCTTCGCTCACTACGCCAAGCTGCATCCACACATATTTAAATCCCAGCCGGTTCTTTTCCTGAAGCGCCTCGCGCACGATCTCGGGCGCGTATTTGGCCTCCCGGAAAATGTCCACCATGTCCACCGGGGCTGGCACCTCTTTCAGGCTGGCATAGACTTTCTGCCCCAGGATTTCCTTGCCCGCCAGGCTGGGATTCACGGGGATGATTTTGTAGCCCTTGTTCAAGAGATACATCATCGCGAAATACGAGGGGCGGATCTCATTGCCGCTGGCGCCCACCATGGCGATGGTCTTCACCGACCGCAGAATGGATTTGATCAGGGTATCGGGATAATTCATTCCGGCCACTTAGTTCCTTTGATGGCGGCTATTGCGGCCATTGGGCTGGGCGTTTCTCCAGGAAGGCACACACGCCTTCCTCTGCCTCTGCATCGAGCATGTTTTCCGTCATTACCCGCGAGGCATAGTCATAGGCTTCCGCGAGCGGCATCTCGATCTGGCGGTAGAAGGCTTCCTTGCCGGTGCGCACCGTGGCGCGCGGCTTCGACGCAATCTTCTGCGCCAGCGCCATGGTTTCGTCCCTGAGCTTGCCAGGCGCCGTCACGCGGTTGATCAGACCGAGCCGCTGTGCGTCCGCGGCATTTACGGCCTCACCGGTGAGCAGCATCTCCATGGCGGGTTTCCTGCCGATGCTGCGCGACAGGGCCACCATAGGCGTCGAGCAGAAAAGGCCGATGTCCACACCTGGCGTGGCGAAGTTCGCGGTCTCGGACGCCACTGCCAGGTCGCAACTTGCCACGAGCTGACAGCCCGCGGCCGTGGCTGTGCCTTGAACCTCGGCGATTACGGGTTTGGGCAAAGTCACGATCTGCTGCATCAGAGCCGAGCATTGGCGGAAGAGAGCGGCGAAAGTGGCGGCCCCTTTGTCGCCGTCGCCGCGGCGCGCATTCATTTCCTTGAGATCATGTCCGGAGCAGAAGGCATTGCCTTCCGCAGCCAGGATCACCACACGCACGTTGGTGTCGGCGGCGGCCGCTTCAAATTGTTCGGCCAGGGCGCCCATCAGGGCAGAGCTCAAGGCGTTGCGGGCCTGGGGCCGGTTGAGGGAGATCCGCAGCACCGCGCCGGCGCGGGCGGCGATCAATAGAGAATCCATATGGGGTGCATTCATCGTGCGAATGTAGTGCGGGGCCGAGGCAATTTCACGATATCAGGGCAGAAATTTTGGTAATATGATACCACATGCGAGAAGTACCCGGAATTACGGATTTTCTATTGACCTTCCACGCACATACCCGTATACGCGCCCGTCCATTCAAGAGAAAACGCCATGAAAACCTACTCGGCCAAGGCTTCCGAGATCGAAAAGAAGTGGGTCTTGATCGACGCTGAAGGCCTGGTAGTGGGCCGGCTGGCCTCGATCATCGCCATGCGTCTGCGCGGCAAGCACAAGCCGACCTATACGCCCCATCTGGATTGCGGTGACAATGTCATCGTGATCAACGCCGCCAAGGTAGTGCTGACTGGTCAAAAGCTGAAGAAGAAAGTCTATTACCATCACACCGGATATATCGGCGGCATCAAAGAGCGTACAGCGGGCGCGATCATGGCCGGCCGTTTCCCCGAGCGAGTGGTGGAGAAGGCGGTTGAGCGCATGGTGCCGCGCGGTCCTTTGGGCCGCCGCCAGTTGGCAAATTTGCGCGTCTATCCCGGTGCGTCCCATCCCCATGAGGCGCAGCAACCCGAAAAGCTAGATGTGGCGAAGATGAATCCCAAGAACACCCAATACAAAACCAAGGCGGCCTAACCCATGGCGGAAGAGAACAAGTTCGGTGAACTAAAATCCACGCTGATCAAGGCCAAGACCACGACGCCGGATGATGCGGTCAAGGCTGACAATAAGCGTGACGCCAAAGGCCGCGCCTATGCCACCGGCCGCCGCAAGGAATCAGTGGCGCGGGTCTGGATCAAGCCGGGCTCCGGCAAGATCATGGTGAATGGCAGGGACGAGAAGACTTACTTCGCCCGTCCGGTGCTGCGCATGATCCTGCGCCAGCCGCTGGTTGCGGCCAACCGCGACGGCCAGTTCGATGTAATCGTATCGGTCTCGGGGGGCGGCCTGTCTGGTCAGGCAGGCGCCGTGCGTCACGGCATTTCCCGCGCCCTGGTAAATTATGAGCCGGGCCTGCGCGCCACGCTGAAGCCGGGTGGATTTCTCACGCGCGATCCGCGCGCGGTTGAGCGCAAGAAGTATGGTCGGCCCAAGGCCCGCCGCAGCTTCCAATTCTCCAAGCGCTAAGCGGGGAATTGTTCGGCAAAGTCGGGCGGGGCAGAGCAATCTGCTCCGCCTTTGCTTTTACGGCGATACAAGAAATCAGGCGGCGCTTGCCGGAAGGGCAAAATAGGCTAAGAGAGGCACGTGACGGGGCGACATGACGGCGGCGATCTACATCGACGGGGCAGTTGGCACCACGGGTCTTGAAATCCGCGAGCGCCTTGCCGCGCGTCCCGATCTAAATGTCGCCACCCTGGCTGACGCCGACCGCAAGGATGAGGTCGCAAGGGCGCGCGCGCTCAACGGCGCAGACATCGTGATCCTTTGCCTGCCGGACGCAGCGGCGCGTCAGGCGGTCGAGCTCATTGAAAATGCCAAGGTGCGGGTGATCGATGCCTCAACCGCGCATCGCGTGGCCGAGGGCTGGACCTATGGCTTCGCCGAGCTAGAAGCCGATTTCTACGACCGTATCGCGGCCAGCAAGCGCGTGGCCAATCCCGGCTGCTGGGCCACCGGTTTCCTCGCGCTTACCCGGCCCCTGGTGCGGGCGGGGCTCGTTCCGGCCGATTTTCCTCTGATGGTGCATGGCGTCTCCGGCTATTCTGGCGGCGGCAAGAGCATGATCGAGGAGTTCGAGAGGGCAGACTCACCCGTCTTTGTCGAAACGGTGCAGCGCAGCTACGCGCTTGGTCTTGCGCACAAGCACATTCCCGAGATGCAGGAGCTGGCGGGTCTTACCCATCCGCCTTTGTTTTCGCCAGCAGTGGCACGCTTCTATCGGGGCATGCTGGTGGAATTGCCCCTGCAGTTATGGGCGCTTCCAAGTGCTCCTGGCCCGCGGGACCTTCATGCCGTGCTGGCCAATGCGTATTCGGGCCGGCCGCTTGTCGAAGTAGCGGGACTAGACGAAGCAGCCGCGATCAAGAGCCTGGACGCCGAACTTCTGGCTGGCAGCAATGGTATGAAGCTGTTCGTGTGCGCGAATGAAGAGGCGGGGCAGGCGCGGCTGGTGGCGCTCCTGGACAATCTTGGTAAGGGTGCGGCCGGAGCGGCCGTGCAGAATCTCAACATCATGCTAGGCCTCCCCGAAACCACGGGCCTTTAGACCGCAGGCTGCCACACGCTGTCGTTACGGCTCGCGTGTATTGACGTGATTTTTGTCTACGTCCGACGCTCCCGATGATCCAGCCTCATATTTTCGGCAATGCTGACCGGCATGTTACAAGCGCTAATGGCGAGGCTTTGGTTTTCGGTTTTTCTGGTCGTGGCGTTGGGCGCATTGGGCGTCGGCTGGTTTATTGCCCGGCCTCCTGCGCCGTTGAGCTACTCCGGTCTCGAATTCGCGCAGGTGACAGCCGCAGCTGCGGCACGGGCGCCTTTATTACCTACCCGGGGAGCCCTGGTCGAGCGGGTGGCCGACGGCAGTCCCGCCGCACGCGCCGGGATCAAGGCCGGCGCCGTGGTGGCGGAAATTGACGGCGTGAGCATCACCTCCGCGCGGCAAGCTTCTCAGATCGTGCGTAGCCATGGCCGGGGCGATCGCGTGGTCTTCACTTTGTTCGATGAGGCGCGGGGTGCGATCCGTCCCAAGAAAGTCGCGGTCGTATTCGACGCAGCGCCGCCGGAGAGCAAGAAAATTTTCCGGGTCGATCCGCCGCGTACTCTGGCCAAGGAATTCTTTTATCCGCCAGGCATGGCCGCCAATGCCTCCTGGTCGCGGCGCCTGGCGCACGGTGCCAGCATCCGCCCGTTGGCGATGCCCGAGCTAGATGGGGGCGATTGCTCGGGTGTGGCCCCTGCAGAATGGAGGGTGCGGGATTCCGCCAAGGGCATGATCCACCTTGTCTCTAAGGATGGCGGCCTTCACGCGATTTACAAATTGGTCCTGCTCACATCTGTCCAAAAGCGGGATCCCAAAGGCTATGTGACGGGATTGGTGCATGCGGTGTTCGGCAGTCCGGTAGCGTCCGCGCCGACGGAAACCTGGAATTTTGGCGTCAACAGTTTCAATTTCGGAAACCGGACAGGCATTGCCGGTTTTGCACTTTGGCGCATGAATGGCGATGTCCTGTCGGTATGGATCGCCGGCGTTCCGGCCAGCGAAATCGCTTGGGCGACGCCGGTGAGCGCCGGCGTGCTCCTGTCGTTGCAATGCAGAGATAGACTTTCCCCCAAACCATTGCCCCGCAACTCGGACCTGGTCGCCACGACGCTGTCATCGAACTGTCTGCAAGGCCGATGCGAAGATAGCGATTTCGCTGCTACCTATTTGAAGAAATATCGCCTCGGCTATGTCCACGCCCATGACGGTGAGGTGTTCCTGGTCGATCCTAAGCGGGATTTTTGGCTCAACGGGCAAGAGG
>DATFSP010000274.1:0-6002 GCA_035262545.1 Rhizomicrobium sp.
GGAAATCGCCGACGGTAAGTTCCACTTCAAGCGGGAATTGGAGGACATCCATCTCAATATCGAAGCCCGGCTAGGCGAGATCATTGGCCCTGCGGCCGGGCGGCTTCACACCGCTCGCTCGCGCAACGATCAGGTCGTGACTGATTTCCGGCTTTGGGTGAGAGGTGCCTGCGAACGGGCCGACGCCGGTCTATTAGGCCTGTGCCGAGCACTGATTGCACAGGCCGAGAAGCATGCGAGCGACATTATGCCGGGATACACCCATATGCAGCCGGCCCAGCCCGTCACATTTGGGCACCATCTACTTGCCTATGTCGAGATGTTCATGCGAGACCGCGGCCGCTTCGACGATGCCAAGCGGCGGATGAATGAATCGCCCTTGGGCGCGGCTGCATTGGCGGGAACCTCCTTTCCCATCGACCGTGAGGCGACGGCCAAGGCCCTTGGCTTTGTCCGGCCGATGCGCAATTCCATGGATGCGATTTCGGCCCGGGATTTCGCGCTGGAATATCTGGCGGCATGCGCGATCGCGGCCGTGAACCTGTCGCGGCTGGCGGGCGAATTGGTGCAATGGTCCACGCCCGCTTTCGGGTTTGTGCGCCTGTCCGACGCCTTCACTACCGGGTCGTCCATCATGCCGCAAAAGCGCAATCCCGATGCAGCCGAATTGATCCGGGGCAAGACCGGACGCGTGTTGGGCGATTTCGTCTCGCTTGCCGCCGTGGTGAAGGGCCTGGTCCTTACCTACGGCAGCGATCTGCAAGAAGATAAAGAACGCGTGTTCGATGCCGCAGACACGCTGGAGCTCTCCGTGGCGGCCATGGCGGCGATGATTACTGATCTCACCGTGGACAAGGCAAAGATGCGCGCGGCCGCGGAAGAAGGCTTTCCCACCGCCACCGATCTGGCCGATTGGCTGGTCACGGTCTTGAAAAAACCGTTCCGCGAGGCGCATCACATTGCTGGCGCCATCGTCAAACGGGCGGAAGAAATGAATTTCGCCTTGGACAAGGTCCCGCTTGCCGAAATGCAGAAGATTGAACCTGGCCTCGGCCGGGAGATATTCTCCGTCCTGACGCTGGAGGCGTCGGTCAATTCGCGCATGAGCCAGGGCGGCACCGCGCCCGAGCGTGTAGAAGAACAACTCGCCTTCTGGCGGGAGAAGCTGAAATGAGAGGGTTGAATTTTTCGCTGGTCGCCCGCCAAGTATCGGCACCTCCGGCGCCGCTCGGAAAACCGTTCCGCGCCCTTCGGGCGCTCCACACTTTTCCTGGCGGATGCTCCGTTGACGGGAGAGGCTGAAATGAAAAAACTTCTGCTGATCGCTCTTTTGTCGCTGGTGGCCGCCTCCTGCGGCGTCAAAAGCGATTTGAGCAAACCTGATGGCACCATTACACCCCGCAACCAGCCCGATCCCTCGCGCCCACCTTACCCTATCGGACGATGAATTTTTTTTCCTATAAAAACGGCGAGCTTTGCGCCGAAGAGGTTCCGCTCGCTTTGCTCGCGCGCGAGATCGGAACGCCTTTCTATTGCTATTCCAGCGCCACACTAGAGCGGCATTACAAAGTGTTCGCCGGCGCGCTCCCCAAAGATTCCCTGATTGCCTTCTCGGTCAAGGCCAATGGAAATCTCGCCGTGCTCAAGACATTGGCGAAGCTGGGAGCAGGCGCGGATGTCGTGTCGGGCGGCGAATTGAAGAAAGCACGCGCCGCCGGCGTTCCCGCCAACAAGATCGTTTTCTCCGGCGTAGGCAAGACGGCGGACGAGCTTAAGCTGGCCCTGACCGAAGATATTTTTCAGTTCAATGTGGAAAGCATGCCCGAGCTGGAGGCGTTGAGTGCGCTGGCGCTTGCAATGGGAAAACGCGCGCCAGTCACGCTGCGCATCAATCCCGATATCGATGCGCGCACCCACGCCAAGATAACCACGGGCACCTCGGAGACCAAATTTGGCATCCCCTTCAGCCAGGCCCGCGGCGCTTATGCGAAAGCTTCCACCCTCGGAGGCATCGCCATCGTGGGAATCGATGTCCATATCGGCAGCCAGATTACCGAACTGGAGCCCTTCGACGCCGCGTTCCGCCGGGTGGCGGAACTGGTTCTAATCTTGCGCGGCGATGGCCACGCCATTACGCGGCTGGACCTGGGCGGTGGACTGGGCGTGCCCTATATCGAGGACAATCAGCCGCCACCTGATCCCACCGCCTATGGCCAGGTGGTGCAAAGCGTCACTCATGATCTTGGCTGCCATTTGATATTCGAACCGGGCCGGCTGATCGCCGCCAATGCCGGCGTGCTTGTGGCGTCGGTGGTCTATGTCAAACGGGGCGAAGCGCGGACATTCCTGATCCTGGATGCGGGCATGAATGATCTGATCCGTCCGGCGCTTTATGATTCCCATCACGAAATCGCCTCGGTCAGGGAACCAACGGCGGATGCCGAACGTGCCAAATACGACGTGGTGGGGCCAGTTTGCGAAACTTCGGATCTTTTTGCCACCGCCCGGTTCCTTCCTCCTCTCAAATCGGGCGATCTTGTGGCAATCCAATCGGCAGGTGCCTATGGCGCGGTGATGTCCTCATCTTACAATGCACGCCCGCCTGCCCCGGAGGTCTTGGTCAAGGGCCAGGATTGGAGCATTGTTCGCTCAAGGCTTACCCATGACGAGCTCATTGCCCAAGACCGCATCCCAGACTGGCTGGCGGACTGATCGTCAATCCGCGCCGCGGGTGAAGCGCGCAACCCTGCTCGCCCGCATCGTCCTTGCGGTAGAGCGGGTGGTGCCCGCGCTGTGGCCAGCCATCGGCATCGTCGGACTTTATTTCACCGCCGCCTTGTTCGGCCTGTTCCTGATCATTCCTTGGATTGCGCAATCGATCCTGCTGGCGTCGGCCATCACCGCCACGGGACTGGCGCTGGCTGGCGGCTTCCGCGAAGTGCGCTGGCCTAGTCGGCTGGACGCCGCCCGAAGGCTGGAGCGCGACAGCGTGCTCTCTCATCGCCCTATTTCCGAGGCGGACGACCGTCTGATGGCAGGTAGTGGCGATCCGATTGCGATGGGGCTTTGGGCACGGCATCAGGCCCGCGCCTTTCCCGATCATCTTCACGTAGCTTGGCCCAATCCCGATTTCGAGTCCCGTGATCCGCATCGTTTGCATCTGGCGTTGCTGGCGCTGTTGGCGGCGAGCCTGATCGTGGCGCGCGGCGACTGGCGAGCGCGGCTAGTCGGAGCATTCGACGGCGGCGCCGCGGCTAGCGTGAGCTTGGACGCCTGGGTGGATCCGCCGCCCTATACTGGGCTTGCGCCTGTTTATCTACCGGCCAGTGAGCGCCAGGCGATTGCGGTGCCGTTCGGCTCGATTCTCAATCTGCGCGTCCACGGCGCTGCCCATGCCCCCGGCATTTCGGTCGGCGATATGCATCCCCCGCATTTCACTGGGGAGGCGGGTGAGTATGCAGCTACCGCCAGACTTACCCATGATGGCCGCGTACGTGTGCAGGCCAGCGGCCATCGCATTGGCTACTGGATGCTTCGTGTCATTCCCGACCGCGTGCCCGTGATCAGCTTCACTGCCCCGCCTTCTGTGACGGAGCGGGATGCGGTAAAATTCGCTTTCAGAGCCACCGACGATTACGGCGTCACGTCTGCGCGGGTGATGATCCATCCTCATGGCAAGCCTGGCGCATCCTTGATCGTGGATTTGCCGCTCGCCCCCGCCAAGACCGTGACGGAGACCAGCTATTCCGACCTCACCGGCCATCCCTATGCCGGGTTGATGGTGGATGCGCATCTGGAGGCGCGCGACGGCGCGGGCCAGATGGGGGTCAGCAAGACCGTCACTTTCCGGCTGCCCGAGAGGGTCTTCACCGACCCTTTGGCGCGGGCCCTGATCGAGCAGCGTCAGGCCTTGGCTACCAGCGTCGATCGGGCGGGGCGGCGCGCGGTCGCCGAGGCTCTGAGCGCGCTCACCATCGCCCCCGATAAATTTTATGTTGGCCAAGAAGGGGTCTATGCCGGCATCCGTGCCGCTTATTGGGGCGTGCGTTCGGCGCGCGCCCGCGCCGATATCGATTATGTCGAGACACTTCTGTGGCAGATCGCCATGGCGATCGAACAGAAGGGCATGCTCACCGCCGCCAATTCATTACGCCAGTTGCAGGCCCTGATAACGGCGGCGCTGGCCGCGCATGCGCCGCAGCCGGTGATCGATCAACTGCTGCAGCGTTACGATCAGGCGATGCAGCGCTATCTCGAGGCGCTGCTGCAGAATTCCCCGAACGGCAAGGCGCAGCAGCAGGCTGCCGACCCCAATGCCAAAAACATCGGCCTCGGCGACCTCGATAAGATGATGAAGGCGATCCAGCAGCTTTCCCAGAGCGGGAATCGCGAGGCGGCGGCGCAGATGCTGGCGGCGCTGCAAAACATGCTGGAGAATATGCGGGTCTCCAAAAGCGCGTCCGGCAACGGCCAAGGCGGCGAGCAGCAGAACAGCGAACTCAACCAGGCGATCCAGCAATATGGCGAAATGATGGGCCAGCAGCGCGCGCTGATGGACAAGACGCTTCGCCAGCAACAGGGCAATGGGGACCCCAAGGATGGCGGTGCCCAGGGCCTGGCCAAACAACAAGACCAGTTGCGCCAGAAGCTCAACCAGGCGATGCAGAAGTTGGGCAAACGTGGCGAGGCGCTGGGCAAGGCCGGCAAGGCCATGGACGAGGCGCAGAAGTCGCTCAATTCCAAAGACCTCGCCAATGCCAGCAACGCCGAGAACAACGCCCTGCAGGAATTGCGCAAAGGGGCCGACGAATTGGCCAAGGAAATGCAGAATAACGGCAATAGCAACCAGGCGGGGGGCCGCGAGGACCCGCTGGGCCGCGGCGATAACGGCCCCGGTAACATGATCAAGCTGCCCGATCCCAACGATCTGGCGCGAGCCCGCGACATCCTGCAGGAGCTTCGACGCCGAGCCGGCCAGCGCAACCGTCCGCAGGAAGAGCTGGACTATCTCGACCGGCTGCTCAAGGAATTCTGACTTACGTGGCCAGGCCGATGCAAGGCAGGCCGCGATACCGGCCCGCATCGTCCATGCCGTAACCGATCACGAACTGATTGCCGATGGCAAAGCCTATATGATCGGCCCGCGCCACCGCATCTGGGCGTTGTTTGTCCAGCATCACCGCCACCCGCACGCTGGCTGCGCCCGCCGCCTCAATCAGCGAGCGCGCCTTGGCAATGGTGCGTCCTGCGTCCAGGACGCCGTCTATAATCAGGACATGGCGTCCGGCAATGTCTTCCGATGGTCCCGCAATCATGGAAATCGCTCCCGCCACACGTTGGTCGCCATAGGAGCGCAGCCAGAGCATTTCGATTTCAAGCTCCAGGCCTTGTTGCCACAATGCGCGCACCAGGTCGGCCGCGAAAACGAAACCGCCCACCAGGATCGGCATGGCAATGTCGGGCTTTTGCGGCGCCTGGGCAATTTCAATCGCCAAGGCCTTGATCCTTTCGCCGATCTCTTCGGCGGTGAACAGAACGGGCGGCCGCGTCAACTCAGCCATTGGGCGCGAAACGTACTTCCAGATGCGTGGCGGTGGCAGGCGGGCTGGCCAGCCTTGTCAGAAAAGCCGCGGTCTGGCCTGGCTTCAGGGTCAGCACATTGGGCGTGAAATTCCAATGATAAAGTTCATGATTATTGGCATCGCTCAATGTCACGCGCACGCTTTGCGGTACCGGCAATTCGCGGTTCGCGTCATTGACGATGGCGCCCGTGACAGCCAGCACAACCTGGCCGTCTTCGCTTTCACGATGATAATCAACATGGGTGAAGTCTATGCCGCGATTGTTCACCTTCAGTCCGAGGCTGGAATAAACGCCGGCCGATTGCGGCCAGATCATCGCGATCTCCTGACGGTATTTGACTGCCGCATAGCCAATCACCAGCACCACCGCGATCAGTGCGACCCAGCCGGCCGCCACCCCCAGTATCGCGGCCCATGCCA
>DATFSP010000275.1:0-2032 GCA_035262545.1 Rhizomicrobium sp.
CCAATCGATGGCGGCAAAGGAAATGGTGAAGCCGTAAAGGATGAGTCCGGGTCCGGCCAGGACCTTAAATTTGGCACTGTTGTCGCGCACCGGAGGCTGATTCTGTTCCGCCGACCACTTGCTTAGAAAGAAGATGAGGAACAACCAGATGGCGAAGTAAATCGCGGCGCGAATCCAAAAGCCATGCACCGTGAGATAGGTGCGGGTGATGTCCTGGAGGTGTTCGCGGAGATGCTTGTCGGCGATGGTGTCGAGCGGGCGTGCCCAGATGTAGAGCCGTGGCATCATGAAGCCGATGGGGAGAAACAGAATCGCCATCAACCAGATGCAACGCATCGCGGCGCCCATGATGCGGCGGATGACCATGCCCCAACCCCCGCCGGTCAGGTGACGCAGCATGAGGATGGCCATCGAGCCCAGGGTCACGCCCAGCCACGCCATGAAGCTGAGCAGGTATCCGCGAATAAAGACATCGGGCTGGAGGAATGCGCCGATTGCGGCGGCGATGGAAAAGATCACTCCAATGACGAGCGACCTTGCCATGATGGTTTTGACCACCGGCGGCGCCGTCAAATCGAGATCACGCGTATGCGCCGCGCTCATTGCGGTTGTTCTCCCTGACTCACAGGCTGGCTCAGAAACTCTTGTTGGGTGGCTCCCGAACCGGGCTCACCGCGGAATCGTGGCGGCTCCGACGGGACTTTTTGGCCGGCTGGAACATCGACCTGGCTCGCGTGCTGGCTCAACTGCAGGGCGCGGATGTAGGCGACGATCGCCCAGCGATCGCGCTCGGGAATCTGCGCCGCATAGCTGGGCATGGCCCCGAAGCCGTTGGTCATCACGTCGAAGAAATATCCCAACGGTGCTTTTTCGAGGCGCTCGATGTGGTAAGAGGGCGGCTGCTTGAATCCGCGCTGCACGATCATGCCGTTGCCGTCTCCCGTGCGGGAGTGGCAGGGAGCGCAGTAGATATTGAAGCGCTGCTGTCCGCGCTCGAGAACTTCGCGGGTTGCGGGGAAGGGCAGGTAATCGCCGGGATTGTTCCCGATCTTGCCGGTGTAGAAGTAGGCGTCTTCGTGCAACTGGCCACGCGCTACGGCACCTTCGACCGGAGGCCGGGCGGAGCGCTGGTCGGCGTAGAAATCGCTCATGGCCAGCGGCTTGAAGCGGGGCTGGTCGTGCATATCCTGACGGCATCCAGCCAGCGCCAACACCGCCAGCCACCCCAGCGACCACAATTTTCGGAGATTGGCCATGGCCTAGCTCGGCACCTCCGAAATAAAGCGTCCACCCACGCTTTCGAGAAAGCGCCGGGTCTCGCTGGCGTCGTACTTGGGGTCGGACGAGAACACGATCAGGAAGAAGCGGTCTTTGGTGGCGAAGGCAAAGCGGGGAACGTTGAATACCGGGTGATAAGGCATGGGCAGGCCATTGAGCGCCAGCATGCCGAACACCGCCGAAAGGCCCGCAAACAGGATCGTCATTTCGAAGGTCACTACGATGAAAGCCGGCCAGGAGTGAGGGGGCTTGCCACCGACATTGATGGGGTAACTCACCGCCGAAATCCAGTACTGCATGAGGTAACCCGACAGGCCGCCGACCAGGCCACCGATCAGGACCACGAGCGGAACCCTGTTCCTGGTGAAGCCTATGGCTTCGGCCAGACCTTCGATGGGAAAGGGGCTGTAGGCGTCAATTTTCTGATAACCCGCCGCATGGGTCTTGTGCGCCGCATCGACCAGGCTCTGCGCCGAGTCAAATTCCGCCATCAGCCCGTAGACCGGTGTGCGCTTCATTCCTTGACCTCCGCCTCGGGCAGCAGGGTGCGCATTTCGAAGATGGAAATCATGGGCAGGATGCGGCAGAACAGGAACATGGCGGCCAGGAACATGCCTATGGTGCCGATGAAGGTCATCCAGTCCCAGCGCGTGGGGTAATACATTCCCCAGGAGGAGTTCTGGAAGTCGCGACTCAGGCTGACGACCACGATGATGAAACGCTCCAGCCACATGCCGACGAGAATGACGCCGGA
>DATFSP010000276.1:0-2881 GCA_035262545.1 Rhizomicrobium sp.
TCCAGCTGCGCCGCGAGAAGCTTGCCACGACACCGTGATTCCCGATATCAACGTCGACTAAGCCCGCCGAAGTCCCCTACAAACGCCATCCGAGATAAAAACAAGGCCTATGATCCCCCTATTCCTTCTTTTGGGAAGCCTGCTCCTTTTCCGGTTACTTGGATTTATGGGGGTACCAGTCTTCGCCACCTGGCACGAGTCGACAGTCTACGCTTTGGCCGTTTTGTTCTGCTTCACCGGTATCGCCCACTTTGGCCCGATGAGTGCCGAGGTCGAAAAGATGTTGCCTCCCTGGGTACCGGCGCCGAAAGCCACCGTTTTTCTAACGGGTATACTGGAAATCCTTGGGGCGATCGGTCTGATTGTCCCGGAGACCCGTCGCCTCGCAGGAACTTGTCTGATTATTTTTCTGGTGGCTGTCTTCCCCGCTAATGTCCACGCCGCCAAAACCAGGGTGAAGCTGCGTGGCCGACCTGTTACTCCTTTGTGGCTTCGCGCGCCAATGCAGGTTTTGTTTATTGTACTCCTTGCCTGGGTCATTTATTAGCCTGCCAAGAATAATCGCTTGGTTCTTTAATCCGGGAGCGGGTCTCGCATTACCTTCCCCGAGATGAAAACGCCCGGACAAAAGAGCGAACAAGCTAAGCGGCTGTTTGCCATCGGGCCGAATTCAGCTCCTTGACAGGGAACAAATTTTGATGCCATCGTCGCTGCTTGATGTGTTGGCTGGCGATTCTCGTCCATTTTTTGACCAAAATCGATCCCAGCAACGATCCCCCAAACAATTAATTAAGCTAAGTTCAGCAGGTAGGAATCGATGAGGAAAATCTGTAGTTATTCATGGCTTATTCTCGGAGCCATTATGGCCGCGGCCAACCAGGCCCCGGCTGCCGAGAAGTACGTGGTCGGTGTTTCCAATACGCTGGTCGGCAACGGTTGGCGCGAGGAAATGGTCTGCTCGATCAAGGCCGAGGCCTTGGCGTCAGGCAAGGTCTCCAAGGTCATTCTGGCCAACCGGAACGGTGGACCCTCGGAACAGATCGCCGATCTGCGTAATCTGATTTCGGCGGGCTGCAACATCATTATTGTCAACCCGTCCGACCGCAGAGCGCTTGATCCGGTGATCAAGCAAGCGACCGACAGGCAAATTGTCGTTGTCGCCGTCGACCAGGCGGTTGACGCCCCCTCGGCCTATGTTTTGACCAATGACCAAACCGCCTACGGCCGTCTAGGGGCAGAGGCTCTGTTCAAGAAGCTCGGCGGCAAGGGCAATGTCGTGGAGATGCGCGGCATTGATGGCGTGCCCGCCGACGCCGACCGCCATGAAGGCTTCACCGCAGCGCTCAAGAACTATCCCGATATCAAGGTTGTCGCATCGGTCTTCACCGGCTGGTCGCCGGACAAGGGTGCGCAGGAAATGAAAAACCTGATCAGCTCTGGCAAGCACATCGATGGAATCTGGACTTCGGGCATCGATAAAGCCGTCGTCGATGCCTACAAGACCGCGAATCTCAAATTCGTGCCGGTGGTCGGCGCTGACAATAACGGCTTCATGGGCCAGCTGATTGACCTGAAGGATGCCGGCCTTACTGGTATCGCCGTCACCAATCCGCCGGCGGTGGGCGGAGCCGGCCTCAGCGTTGCCCTCGCTGTTCTGGACGGGAAAAAGATGCCGCGCGTTATTCACCTCAGGCCGGAGGTGTACGACAATACAACGCCTGAAGGCTTAGAGTGGCTGAAGTCCCTCTATGACCCGAAGGTAGATCCGAACTACCCTGTCTACAGCCCCGTCAAGCCATACACGCACTACACCATCGAGCAGGAGAAGGCCTGCAAAGGCCCGGGCGAATGAGGCTGGCGGTCAGGCGAGCATTCGCAGCCACCTGTGAATGTCCCTGTGGGCGGGTTTTTGTATCGCTGTTCGCCGCCGCGCAAGCCCCCGGCTTGCGCGGCGATCCGGCCCCGGAGTGTTGGTAAATCAATTCCGGAGCGCCATGAGCGAAGCGACCCTTCTTCTTGAAGCACGGAATGTGGCTAAGAGGTTCGATTCGGTGGTTGCGCTCAAAGCCGCCTCTTTGCAGGTACGCCCGGGCGAGGTTCACGGTCTGATGGGGTCGAACGGGGCGGGCAAGAGCACGCTGGTAAAGATCATCACCGGCGTCTTCCCAGCCGATGGCGGCCAGATCTTCGTGAAGGGCGCAGCGCGCGCATTCCGATCTCCAGCGGAGGCGCGCAGCGCAGGGATCGTGTCCGTTTATCAGGACCCCGCTCTGGTGCCGGACTTGACCGTGACTGAGAATATGCGCCTTGCAGGCGCTTCCGTCGACGCTGTGCGCAAATGGCTGGCGGAGCTGGGCCTGACCCGGCTCGATTTCAGCCTCACAGTCCGCGAATTGCCTTACCCGACCCTGCGCCTCATTGATCTGGCCCGTGCGCTCGCGTCGGAACCCGCGGTTCTGTTGCTCGACGAAATTACCGCTGCGCTTCCTGCGGATCTTTCCGAGCGGATCTACGCCATGGTCAAGCACTGGCGCGAGCGGCGTAACGCCGTGATTTTCATTTCCCATCGCATGGCCGAAGTATCAGCTCTGTGCGACCGCGCAACGGTTTTGCGCGATGGCGTTATGGTGGGCGTCACCGAGCGCGCTCACGGCAGCGAAGAACGCATCGTCGCGCTCATGATGGGGGCCGAAACGGCCCGGGCGGTCGCGACTGTACCTTCGACACGCACAAGTCGCCCAACACCGCGCGATGCGCAGGCGGCACTGGAAGTACGTGGGCTTCACTGCAGCCCCTTGGTCAACGACGTTTCGTTCAAACTCTATCCCGGCGAAGTTCTGGGGGTGGCGGCCTTGGAGGGCCAGGGCCAGGAGGAACTCTT
>DATFSP010000277.1:0-15338 GCA_035262545.1 Rhizomicrobium sp.
AGCCGTCAATCCGGCCAGCAGCGCGACGGCTGCGAGGGTTCTTCCAAGCATTCGATTTTTCTCTATCTCTAAATTTTCGGCGTGTTGAAGCGTTTCGAACCTTGGCCTAACCGCGTTTACGCGAGGTTAATTTATCAAGCACAGCGAAGCGCGCAGATACGCCGCCGCGGGGCCTGAGGAGTTCGGGTTCCTGCAATCCTCATCCTGAGCTTCCTCATCCCGAGCTTGTCGAGGGACGAAAGATGAGGAGTGCGCTGACGGACCTTCCAGTCCTCATGCTTCGACAGGCTCAGCATGAGGAGTTCGTGGACGCCATGAGGAGATTGGGGGCGTCCGGGAGGCAGACCGGCTCCAACAATCCTCATCTTGAGCTTCCTCATCCCGAGCTTGTCGAGGGACGAAAGATGAGGAGCGCGCTGACAGACTTCCCAGTCCTCATGCTTCGACAAGCTCATGCTTCGACAGGCTCAGCATGAGGAGATCGGGTTCCAGTAATCCTCATCCTGAGCTTGTCGAAGGATGAGGAGATTGGGCGCGCTCATTTGGGCCTTGGAATGGGAACGGGGTCCTCCGTCATGCGCTCCAATGCCTCGGCCAATTTGAGATAGTCGGACGCGACGCCTGCAAGGAATTTCCTGGCTTCCGCGGACTTCAACGCGTCCGCGATCGTCATGACCTCTTCGGCCTTGTGGCGGTATTGCAGCGCCTTCTCCAGGCCCCTGACCATGTCGCGGTCACCCCAACCCCATGCCATACTAGCACATGCCTGAAACTCCGGCAGAGGCCAAATGCCGATGATCGAAGGTTCTTGTCATTGCGGCAGGGTGCGGTGGAAGTTCGACGTGGCGCCGGCCAGCGCCACCGCCTGCAACTGCACGATATGCCGGCGCTATGGCGTGCTGTGGGCCTATGACCTTGCCGGGAAACGCACTTTTGTTTCAGGCAAGATGCGCGCCTATGCGTGGGGCCGGCGCGGCATCGGCTTTCATTTCTGCGCGAATTGCGGCTGCGTCGCTTATTACCGCGCGTTCAAGGCGGATGCCGAGGGCCGCACGCGAACTGCCGTCAATCTCAGGATGGCAGAACCGGACATTGTGTCGCGGATTCCCGTCAAGCATTTCGACGGCCTTGAGAACTGGAATTATTTAAGCGGCGATGGACGCTGCGTCGCCGATCTGTGGTTCTAGGCCCCCCTTGCGGCTCACGCGCGATAGGCGCGGCGTCCTTCGATCAGCTGCCAGATCAGCAGCACCGGCATGGCCACGACCAGGTCGCGGGCGCGCCTGAGCAGCGAGACGGCAAGCCCGATCTCGGGCGTGAAGCCGAACACGGGCGCCAGCACCGCATAGCCCGCTTCCTGAATCCCGACCGAGGCGGGAATGAAGACCGTGGCGCTGCGCAAGCCCTCCAGCAGCGCCTGGATCGCCAGCGCGGCACGGATATCCGCGTGAAACCCCATCGTCCGCAATATCACCCATAGCCAGAACCCGCTCGCGAACCAGCCCGCCAGCTGCAGCAGAATCGACAGCGCGACACGTTTGTGGCGCCCATAGATCGCGTGGATGATTTCGTGAAAGGTCCGCGCGCGGGTAAGATCGCTCCCGAACAATTTATCCGCCATCCGGTCCACCCACTTTCCGCCGCCCAGCTGCACCAGGGCGAAGCCGATGCTGCCGAACGAAATGAAAAGAGCGCCGCCCAGCATGGCGGTCACATAGGGCGAAAGCGCCGGGCTTGCGTAAAGCAGCGAGAGGCTCGCCAGCACTCCCGCGAAGACATAGAGGCCCTGGGCGAACGCCTCGGTGGTGAAGTCGGCGATCACCACGGCTGACGCTTCCGATGCGGCCATGCCGTAAAGCACCAGGGCGCGGGCGGCAAAGGCCACGCCGCCGATCTGGGTGATGGGAAGCACGTCGCTGGACGAGTCGCGCAATTGCCGCGCGGCGACGATGATCGGCAAGGGCACGGGACTGAGCAGCAGGGGCCAGATTCCGATGGCCAGCACCACCTCGACCGCAAGTCCGGCCCCCACGATTAGGAGAAAACCCGCGATGCCCCCGTGCTTCACGGCTGCCATCACGGCGCCGAGATCGAAATTCAGCAGAAGGGCTATGACGACCGCAATGCCCAGAAGGAACGAGATGATGAGCCGTAGGGATTGGCCCTCCAACGTATAGGCGGCAAGCTTTGCCATGCACTTCCCCATGATACGGCGCGCGGTCACGCCGTCGCATCGAGCCTACGGTTATTGCCGCTCCCGCGAAACTCAAAGTTTGCGTCTATTGGCCTTTGGTCCATTTGGAGCTTGGCCCCAGTCCTCATCCTTCGTCCCTCGACAGGCTCGGGATGAGGAAGCTCATGCTTCGACGGGTCCAGCATGGCTGGGAGTGGTGGATGCTGGCAGGAGAGGGCGCGGCTCGTATCAGGGTGGGGTTTAAAGGGGGACCCTGGGCCCACCACGCCCTCTCCCGAATAGAAAACCTAGCTAAGGTCCGGGCCGTTGCATCTTACGCGATCACAACTTGCAAAGCTGGGAAAGTAGTTAACGACCCCTTACCATTTCTTGTGATGCGATTTGCGCTGCAAATTTCCAGCGTCTGTTTTTGCCATGTCCGACCTTGACCAACGTTGCGTGGATTCCGGCTGCCCTCTCGCGCGCTCCTTTCCCCAACGCACGCATCGTGCGGCCACGCGCTAAACCTGTCTCCAGATGAAAGTATGACGCGGCCCCTTTTGCAGGCGGGGGGCGTATTCGGCAGGAAGGATCGGGTCCTCGATCGTTTCCGGCCAATCGATCTTGCCAGCCTTGTTAAGCGCCAAATTGACATGCGCGGCGCCAAGCTTCGCGAGCATATCCTTCGTCGGCTGAATGCCGCTACGGCTCATGTTCAGGCAATTCGCGCACACCGTAACCTTCCAGGTGCGAATGTAACTCCCCAGGCAAAGCTCGGTATCAATTCGAAAGCCGCAGAGAAAGCAGCGATAAGTTGGCGCTTCGGTCATGGCCACTAAAGCCCATTCCGAAATTGAACCGTTTGATTGCGGTAGCCCCAATCACGTGTCCAGCTGCTCGACGTGCTGCCCCAAATTCTGAGGTCGATCCTGTGGCCACAGGTCGGGCAAAGCATCCAGTTATGTGCGATGAGCCAGCCAAGGCGCTTCTCCGAGTTCCGGCTGCAATGCTGGCAGCGTACCAAGATAAAGACGCCTTCCGCGACGGTCCAACCCATAGGTGAACCCCCAATCCATTGGCCCAAAATAACGCAAGCTACCGAAGTAACCGGCGAAAAGCCCGAGGGTGTGCGTTGATGGGTTGTTTCGCCCCCTCGGGCCCCTCATGCGTTCAAAGGGACGCCCCCCAAAGAACGATGCCGGTTTGGTTATCATTGGGCAGAGGCGCAATCAGTTGGACCAAAGTCCAATATCCCCTCTGGACATCAAAGATGGTTCGACATGTTGCTCTTAAAGCAACACACAGGCCGCCCGTAATGTGACCGCGGCGGGAAAGGGCGTGTTGCTCTCGTCGCGTGAGAGCGCGAGAGATTGGGGCAAATCTCGTCACGCCCCCTTTATTTGGTCGCGGAAGGCTTGATTTGAGGCGACCACGCTTCAGCCCGCGTTCATCGCATGTTCATGAGTTAGTCAGGAAGTATGACGGGCTTAGGGCTAGAGCCAGTTGAAAGCCAGATTGAAGGCAACGATCCCTGATATCAAGAACGCTGAAATAATGCCAAGCACCATGATATCAAACGTGACGCTCGGCCCTCGTCCCTCGAACTCTTCGATCATATTGTCCCCACAGACAGACGTCCGACCGAAAATTCTCGGGCGATTACATTGATGAGGCGCTAAGCAATTTGAACCAGTTGAAGCTTTCCGTTGGCAGCCCGTAGAACCTATTGATCCAATTGGACCGAAAATTTTGATTCCGTGTAAGTAATCTAGAAATAAATTCGGCCCTGACCGCGGTGGGCAAACTGGCTTGAGCCATGAGGAAACCTATAGCAGGTGAGAAACTGCTCGGCGGTCTGGAAATAATGGCGGGCTTGACGGCTGTCGGCGCCTTTTTATTGGGCTTCGGAATCCTGGCGCTGCATCTGACCGAGTGGGTCAGATTCGGATATTGGCCGCGTTATTCCGTCCTTGATTTTCTCTTGGATGAAAAAATCTCACCACCGGCCGCGTCGTCAGCGGGCGCCCAACGCGCCCTAGATTGGCTGATGGCGCAACCCATCGCACTGCTGGGTCCGGTCGTGCTAATCGCCTTATCGCTTTTCTTGAACAAGCTGGCGAAGCGCGAGCGGCGGGCGGCCGCGAAACGCACAGGATAGAGCCTGCCGGAGACTTGAGCGAGCGACCGGGTGAGGAGCGCGCTGGCAGATTTCCCGGTCCTCATGCTTCGTCCCTCGTCCTTCGACAGGCTCAGGATGAGGAAGCTCGGGATGAGGAGGCTCAGCATGAGGAGATTCGGCTGCAGTAGTCCTCATCCCGAGCTTCGTCATCGCTAAACCTCCTCATCCTGAGCTTGTCGAAGGATGAGGATTGATTACACTCAATGCGGGGCCCAAGTATCCCTGCTGGGGAGGAATTCATGTTTGCACGAACCGCGCTGATCGCGGGGCTTGTCCTTGCGGCGCCTGTCGCGCTTGTTGTTGGCGCGCCGCCGGCGCACGCCGCCGACGCGCTGGACGCGCTCTTTTCGCGCCTCACGCCCGCCACGCCCGGCTGCGTCGTGGGGATCGAGCGCCCCGGCCAGCCCCAGATCACGCGCGCCTATGGCATGAGCGATCTTGAGCATGACGTGCCCGTCTCGCCCGGCACCATTTTCGAGGCGGGATCGGTCAGCAAGCAATTCACCGCCGCCGCCATCCTCACCCTGGTCAATGACGGCAAGATCGGGCTCTCGGACGACATCCGCAAATACCTGCCCGAGATGCCGGATTTCGGCACGCCCGTCACGGTGGACCAGCTTCTCAGCCATACAAGCGGCTTGCGCGACTGGGGCAATGAGGAAGGCATCGCGGGCTGGCCGCGCACCGACCGCGTCTATGACCTGCCCTTCATTCTGGCCCAGGCCAGCCGGCAGCACGCGCTGAATTACAAGCCGGGCACGCGCTGGTCCTATACCAATACGGGCTTCAATCTTCTCGCCATCATCGTGCAGCGTGTGAGCGGCAAATCGCTGGCCGAATTCACGCACGACAAACTGTTCGAGCCGCTGGGCATGACGCACACGTCATGGCGCGACGATTTCCGCCGCATCGTGCCCGGCCGCGCCGCCGCCTATGAGCGGCATGGCAATGGCTATGAACAGATGATGCCGTTCGAGAACGCCTATGGGAATGGCGGGCTGCTCACGACCGTGGGCGATCTTCTGATCTGGAACCGCGCGCTTTCGAGTGGCAAGCTCGGGCCCTTCGTCACCCAGAAACTGCAGGAGCCGGCCAAGCTCTCCGACGGGCGGGTGCTGCATTACGCGCGCGGCTTGTTCATCGAAGAGCATGACGGATTGCACGAAGTCTCGCATTCCGGCTCAACGGCGGGCTATCGCGCGTGGCTGGGCCGCTTTCCCGATAACGGCCTGTCGGTGGCGATGCTGTGCAACGGATCGGACGTGGCGCCCCAGCCTTATGCCATCGCGGACCTTTATCTGCCGAAAGGGGCGGCAGACCCCGCGCCCGTGGCCGTTCCCGCATTGGCCGAATGGTACCAGGACGAACGCGACGGCTCGGCCCTGCATGTGGCGAAGGGCGCGGACGGATCGCTCAGCATGCGCGGCGAGCGCATCCAGGGCGCGCCGGGCGGCGTGAAGATCGGCCAGATGGCGTTGAAACTTCTTCCCGACGGGCGGCTGGAAGGCTCAAGCGAAGGCGACACTTATATACTGTCGCCGAAGAAGGCGTGGTCGCCCGGGGCGAAGGAACTCGCCGCTGTCGCCGGGCGCTATGCCAGCGCTGAAGCGAATGCGGTGCTGGTGGTGTCGCTGAAGGATGGGGCGCTGGAGATCGTGCCCGGCGACCGGCCCTCCTTCGCGCGGAAACTTTTGCCCGCCTATGCCGATGCCTTTGCGGGGGACGATTTCACGGCGCGGGTGAAGCGCGACGCGAAGGGAAATGTCGCGGGCCTGATTCTTTCCGATCCCCGCGTCTGGTCGCTGGAGTTTGCGCGCGTGCCGGAGGAGGAAAAGCGGCACAGTTGACGTCGCCAGCGCCGCCGCCCGGTTCTTAGGCATCAAAGCTTACGTATTTAGTCGGTGCCGGCAGTGGCGCAGTCTCTAGGCGGTCGGATTAGCGGACCCATCCTCGTTCATACTGAACACCAATTTATTATCCCGCCAACCTTCAATCTTGGCGCTTGCATCTAGCGCGTTAGCTAGTTCAAAAGCTTCCAGATCGTCTTTCAGATTGCGGATGACAGAATCTACCCAGCCATTGTGACGGTAGAGCAGCAACCGATAGACAGGCATTAGCCAATCCTCCGATGCCGGCTTAGTTCACGAAAAAAAGCCCGGAGACGAACCACCCCTTATGCCCCCCACTCATCCCCGGGTTAGTCAGGCTCTTCCTGGTCCGGGGTAACGCCAAGAAGAACTGGGCATTGTGTGTGGTGCCGGATACTTCCGGAATTGCATTTGTTAGAGGCGACAAAATAAATTTCGAAATTCTGTTGCAAGCCAATAAGGAGTGATTGGCGAATGTCATTTTCGTATTCGTCGCCGCTGTACGGTACCGCACCCACTAGCGCTGGAGACTTGCCGGGACAGGTATAAAAACGGTGGCGAGAGAGTTTGGGCGAGCGCGCACCGAAGACAGCGCCCCCGATCTCAGATCACAAATCACTGCCGCGCCTGATTGAGCGGAACTCCGCCAAGTTCGCCCGCATTAACATTTGAGGGAAACTGGAAGGGAAACGCCCATGCAGACGAAAGAACGGGAACTTGGGAAGTATTTAATCAAGGCTCAACGGGCCGAACATGTCGCGGCAAAGTTCGCGCCGAAAACTCATCATCGTAAAGCCTGGCACAAGATTGCCCAAGGGTATCGGGAGTTAGCAGAAGAAGAATGCCCCAAGCAGCGCACGGGGGAGCCCAGCTAGCTCTTGCTTCAAGGCGCGAGTTGATGGGGCTTGGACGGTCGCATTTAAATGACGGTGGGAAGGGGCTGCGTAGTTCCAGGAGCATCCCGTGCCGCAAGGGAATAACTGGAAACCACGGGTGATCTGGCCGCACTCCTTCCCCGTCGCGACCCTGAGCCTGCGTGCGGCCAACGACCTGTGCCAAAGTCCGGACAATTTCGGGAGCAAAAAGAAGCAGGGGCGCTGTTCTAATTTACCCCTCTGTGGGGCTCTGGTCCCGTCTCCGCCGCCGCGTCACCGCCGACAGCAGACCAATCATTTCACCAATTGTCCTCACTTGCTGCCACGTTTGGTATTGCACTCTCACGCTCAGACGATTTTCGACAACTGAAATAACGGCGCTTATGTCATCGGGCGACAAGTGCAAATCTTCCATAAATCGCTCGCCACGATCAAACGCAGTCCGTTCCGGCATCTTCTCCCTGAGAGATGCATAGACGGCATCCTCTACCACGCTCATACGCTACCCCGCTCGCCTCATGCAGCCGCCTATTCCAGGCCCACGCGCGGTCAATAATCTGTGCCAAAGTCCAGACAAATTCAGGTCAAACAGGAGCCGCGATGGATCAGGCAGTCCCGCCCGCCTGGTGCGGCTTGGCCTTGGTGGTGGAAACCTTCAATGCAAGGCTCCGGGGCGCTGACCCCGGAGCTTTGTTTGCTGCGCACTTAGTGTGCGTCGTTATAAATTTGGCGGCCGTTTGAACCTAAAGCGATTGCACTCCCAATTATTGGGCGTCGCATTCTGGTTCGCAGGGAGACTCCTCGAATGACCGGCGCGAACCGACCTGCCAGAACTCCTGATCCTGAGCTTGTCGAACGACACATCCCGAGTTTCCTCGGAGGTCCGTCAGCGCGCTCCTCATCTTTCGACAAGCTCAAGATGAGGATTGCTGGAGCTGGTCTGCCTCGCCGCCAATCTCCCCATGGCGCTCCAAATCTCCTCATGGAGCTCCTCCGCATGGAGGAAACTGAACCTCACGCCAGGTTCTTCAGCGCGCCCGCCATGCTGTCCAGCGCAGCCTTCAGTGTCGGGCGCGCGGTCGAGATGTTCATGCGCATATGGCCCTGGCCGCCCAATCCGTACAGCGTGCCAGGATTGAGCGCGACATAGGCATTCTTCGCGAACCAGCGCGCGACCATGTCTTCCGCCGTCACGGGTAAGGGCTTGCCGGTCAGGATATAGACGGGCTGCGGTTTCTTGTTCTCGGCATTCGCCAGTTTCTCAGCGCCGATCCTGTCCGCCACCGCCGACACGTCCAGCCAGACCAGATAGGTTCCTTCAGGTTTCTGCCCGACCTTGATGAGCGGAATGTTCGCCTTGATGTACTGATTGGCGAAGTCGTGATTGGCGTCGATATAGGCCACGCATTCGTTCAGCCATTCCTCGCCGCCCGCATAGGCCGCCTGTTCGGCGATCATGCCCAGCGTGGAAATGTCGGCATCATAGTTCCAGAACGACACTTGTTTATAAAGCTCAGGGTTGGTGCTGAAGAACCAGGCGCACTTCATGGCGGCCAGCGAGAATGATTTGCTGCCCGAGTTGAATGTGATGCTGTTCGCGACGATCTTCCGGTCTTCCAGGGTGCTGAACGGAATGTAGCTATTGCCCTTGCTGACGAAGTCGCAATGAATCTCGTCCGCTAGCACCACGACATTGTGCTTCAGGCACAATTCGCCATACCTGGTCAGCTCGTCCTTCGACCATACGCGGCCGGTCGGATTGTGCGGATTGCACAGGATCGTGACTTTGGTGTCGGGCGTCATGCGGCGTTCGAGATCGTCCCAGTCGATCTCGTAGCGGCCATTCACCCATTTCATCAGGCTTTCGTTCGCGCCAAGCCTTGAACCCTGGATGATTTCGTAAAAGCCGTCATAAATCGGCGTCGCGAGCAGAACCTTGCTTCCCGGCGGCGCCAATGCGCGCAGCGCCGTCTTGAGCCCGGTGTCCACGCCCGTGGCGATTCCCGTATTGCCGGGGTTCATGACGGTGATGCCGTGACGCTTCCTGTTCCATTCGGCCAGCCCCTGGACAAAGGCTTTCGGCCCCGGCGAATCCCAATCGATATAACCCCAATTCTCGTGAGTGATGCGTTTCTTGAGTGCCGCCGTGACGACGGGCGCGCAGCGGAAATCCATGTCGGCGATGCCCATGCCCGCCACGATATGGCTCATGCGATGGTCGCGGATCGCCTCGTCCCATTTGATGCTGGCGCTGCCGATGCGGTTATAGGGCGTGTCGAAATCATATTTGCCGCTTTCCTCCGCGGGCGCGGCCTTTGCGGCGTTCGCGATCCCCGCCGCAAGCGGGCCCAGCGCCAGGACACTCACCCCGCCTTTTGCCAGAAATGACCTGCGGTCGGTCCGGCTCATGACACTCTCTCTCATACGAGCCTCCATCTTTCATCCCTGCTGAAGTTTATACCTCTGCCTGCTAACCTGTAAAGTCGCATTCAATGGTTATTCTCTGGAAACCGCCGGTTTGAGGATCAGGAAAACGCTGGCAACGATCAGGACCGACGCGAAAATCATCCCGGCCGTAAGCGGCTCGCCGCCCGCGAAATAGCCCAGCGCCACCGCGACCAGGGGGTTCACATAGGCGTGACTGGCGACGCGGGTCGCGGGCATGCGGCCCAGCAGCCACACATAGGCGGTAAAGCCGAACAGCGAGCCGCCCACGACCAGATACAGCAAGGCCAGCCCCGCGCGGAGCGGCACATGAGGGAATGGATGAAGCTCGCCGGTGATTTCCGACAGCGCCAGAAGCACCGCGCCGCCCAGCATCATCTGCGCGCCCGCGGTCATCAGCGCGGAATCGGGGCGCGACATCGAACGGGTGAACACGGCGCCGAACGACCATGCCATGCACGCCAAAAGCAGGGCGGCCGAGGGAAAAAGCGGGAACGAACTTTCCCCCTTCCCCGCCAGCAGCCAGGCGACGCCGACAAATCCCAGACCCGCGGCGATCAGCATCCGGCGCGTGAGGCGCTGGCTGCGGAACACGAATACCTCCAGCGCGATGGTCATGATCGGCAAGGTGGCTTCGAGCAGCGAAGCGACGCCGGAAGGCACATATTGTTCGGCCCAGAACAATGCGCCATAGGTGGCGACGAACATGCACAGAGCGGTCACCGCGATGTTGCGCCACTGGGCCATTGACGGCGCGCGCTCTCCGGCCAGCCGCATCACAACATAGAGCAGCGCGCCAGCCGTGAAGAACCGCACGCCCGCGGTGAAGAATGGCGGGATCTCGAGCACCGCCACCCGGATCGCGAAATAGGTCGTGCCCCACAGGACATAGATGGCGAAGAATGCCAGGGGCACGCGGACATCGAAGCTGCGCCGGCCGACCGCGTAAGTCCCTGCTGTAACCGTTGTATCGCTCATCAACGGTTATACTAGACAAGCCCGTCCTAACCTGTAAACTCACCTTTTGTGGTTATCAGCTTCTCGGCGCGCGCATGGCAAAAAGCAAAGACAAAAGCAAAGCCAACAGCAAAGACAGTGAACCGGCTTTCGAATTGTGCGGCGGGGATCCGGCGCTGGATTTCGTCAATACCCTGGATCACAGGTTCCGCGAGGAGGGGCCCAAGGAATTGCTGACGAGCTATGGCGACCTTCTCAGATTTTCCGGACAGTCCAAACTGCTGGAGCCCCCTCGCCTGCGCGTTCTTGCAAACGCCGTGGGCGAGAGCGCCGGGGCCCGGGCCTTGCGATCGGCGCGGGAATTGCGCGAAGCGATGGCGGCCTTGTTCTACGCAAGAGTTGACGCAAAATCGCCCTCGCCCGAAGCGGTCCGCACGCTCGAACGGCACGTCCACGAAGCGGGGCGCCACAAGAAATTGCGGTGGGACCAATCGGCCAAGAACGGAAACCGCGGCCTGGCATGGGACTGGGACCGTTCCGGCGCGGATGAGCATCTGCCGGCCTGGATGCTGGCCCAGGCGGCGGTCAAGTTGCTGACATCGGATGAGCTGGAACGCGTGCGCGCCTGCGGCGCCGCGAATTGCCGCTGGCTGTTCCTGGACACCAGCAAGAACCACACGCGCCGCTGGTGCAACATGAAGGTATGCGGGAACCGGATGAAGGCGCGCCGCTTCCAGGCGCGGCAGGGCTAGGCGCGAATTTGCGCCGCCTGTGTCGACGCGGTGCCCGAACTCCTCATGCTGAGCCCGTCCCGAACTCCTCATCCTGAGCTTGTCGAAGGATGAGGAGTGATTACACTCGATGCGGGGCCCAAGTATCCCGCGACACGTGAAAATCTTCGTTTATATGCTGCGGTGCGCGGACGGCTGTCGGCCTCACGCGCGAGGGGTTGGACAAGCGGCTGGCCGAGCATGGTTCCGGGCGGTTTGGCGGCTACACCCATTCGCGCCGCCCCATCGAATTGGTCTGGAGCGCCGATTTTCAGTGGCTGAAGGACGCGATCGCTTGCGAGCGGCGCATTAAGGGATGGCGCCGGGAAAAGAAAGAAGCGCTGATCCGTGGAGAGTATCACCTGTTGCCGGAGTTGGCTCGAACAGCGAGGTGTCCACATCCTTCGTCCCTCGACTAGCTCGGGATGAGGAAGCTCAGGATGAGGAGGTTGGGAGAGCTTGAGCGAGCGGCCGGATGAGGAGCGCGCCGACGGACTTCCCAGTCCTTATGCTTCGTCCCTCGACAAGCTCGGGATGAGGAAGCTCAGCATGAGCAGATTGGGGGCGCCATGAGGATTGGGCGCGCTGCGGGAGGCAGACCAGCTCCACCAATCCTCATCTTGAGCTTGTCGAAAGATGAGGAGCGCGCCGACAGCCCTTACGCCACCTGCTCTGCGAGCGCGAACAGGCTTTTCAGGTCGCCAAGGGTCAGATGGCTCAAATCGTTGAGCGCACGCTCGTAAACCGGATGCTCCCTTGCGAGTGGCTCGCCAACCGTCGCTTCGCCCACCGAAACGATTGCCACCTGCGGAAGTTTCGCGATGAGGGCTCCGATCGCTTCGTAAACCCGGAACTTCAGGGGAAAATTGTCGGGCTCCTGTTCCAGCCGTGCGAGCAATTCCCCGGTCTTCGATTTTACAAACGGAAGGCGCTCAGCCACGGGGAGCGCATCGAATTGGTCATAGAATGCCTGCGTGTCGCCATAGAGTTGCAGTAAATCCAAAGCTCGCCCTCCTTCGCTGGCGGCTACAACGCCGCGTGTCCCCCGAGTTGGTCCATCTCCGTCGAATAGGTCTTATCGCAATCTGCACGAGTCGAAACTTTTCGCTAACCCGAAATGGGTCAGCCGCGTTCACTTTTCGCGACGGCCATTCGCCGTGACGTGGATCCCGTCAGCGAAAATAGAAACAGGACTCGTGCCTCACGGCTTTCTTCGCGTCGCAGCTCAGCAGCGCATTTTCGGCGGAACCTCAGCATTCCGGCCGCGACTCACCGGACGATTTCCCGTCGCGGCGAAATCGTCGCCGCGCGAAGTTCCCTTGCCGGACTGCCTATGGTGAAGTGCCTGTCTTGAGGTTTGGGCTTTCGTCGCTTTGTGCGGCCAGGAACGATCCGGACGACGAATAGAACATCACCGCGATCGCGATCATCACAAGCACAATGGCCACGATGCCAAAAATTATGCCGCTCGCCCCCGCACGCTCGCCAATCCCGCGCTGTCGCTTATGCCCCAAAGCCGTGCCTCACCCACGGGAGCCCATCTCGACCCTAGGCTGATACGAAACTTCTCTCAATCCTGGGTTGCTTTTAACCTTACTTAAAACCGCGACACGCCCGTTTCTTCCTTTCTCTCACGCGGCAACCCGTTCCTCATTTGAATCGCGTGACGCCGTCCAAGGCGCACGCGTCGACGATCCCCTCGCCCACCCGGCAATTTCCGGCAAAACGCGCCAATCTAAATAATGTTTCCACCGGCTGTTGTCACGCGAAACTTCATGCTAGCCTTAGTTTTTCGTATGGGCTTGGCATCGGGGGGCTTGGGTCAATGCCGAGGGTTGCGTGGGCGGTGATGTGCGCGGCCCTGTGTGTGGCCATGTGTGCGGCTGCCGCGGGCTGCAGCGTGCTGGATGTCGTGAAATCCCCCGATCCGCCGGCACCGCCGCCGCCTCACGCACCGATGGCGTCGAAACGATGCACCGATTTTGCGCTACTTCGCATGAGCGACGCCGCCGCGAATGGCTATGACCCCGCCCTGCAGGAGGTCGTATTCCAATGGTCCTACAAGGATTGCATTGCCCTGGAGGACAAACCACCACAACCTCTCATCAAACCGGCGAATTGATCGCATGGCTGCCCGATTGCGCACGCGCACGTCGCCGCCGCCACGAAGGTTCGGCACATGCCGTGGCCTGCTTGCGCCAGTGTTCCTGGCGTCGGCCGTCGCAACGTCCATCGTGAACATGCATAGGAATTCGCCTGGGCTGGCGGGGCTGATGTTCGCGTTTCTGGCCCTGGGATTCCTTTTTTGCGCGAGACACGCGCCGCCTGTTTTTCGAACCCCCCGGCAAGGATCATCGCGCGGACCCCAAATCGCAGCGGCGGCCGGGCTGACCCCATTTCAGACCGGGATTGCCGGCAAAAACAGGCCAGTTCAAATAATGTTTCCACTGGTTGTTACTGGCGACAACTTTGTGCTATTGGGGTTCTGCGTTCGAGGGGATTTCGGTGTGCGGAGTTTCGCGTGGGCCATGTGCATGGCCGTTTCCGGCTGCGCCATGGGAAATTCCGGCGCGCCTCTCCATGCGCCGATGGCGTCGAAAAATTGCACCCATGTTGCGCAAGCCCGCATGAAAGACGCCGCCGCGAATGGCTATGACGACGCCACGCAGGAGGCCGTGTTCCAAGGCACCTACCAGGATTGCACCGCGTGGGAAGCCAAGGCCATCACCCGCAACAGGATGGTGGCGAATTGATCGAAGCGCCCAACGGTCGATGGAGGACAGTTCGCGGTTGGCTCGCGCGCAGAGTCTGCGGGCGCGGTGTGCTTGGGCGCGGCGTGCCCGGGCGCGGCGTGCCCCGGCGTGGAATGCTCGGGCCTGCATTCGTCGCGCTCGCGGTTGCGGGCTCCATTGTCGAGCTTGAGGTGAAATCTCCCCTGCTGACCGGGTTGAATATCGCGTTTCTGGCCCTGGGACTCTTTTTCGCGCGCGACACGCGCCGCCTGCTTTCCCGCGCCTTCAAGGATAATGATGCCGCCGGAAGGACGCTGAAAATCCTGTTCCAGCTTACGGTCGCGATCGTGGCGGGCTGGACGATCGCATTGATTGCCGGGCTTGCGGGATTTCGCCTTTCGGCAATGTGGGCCATGTGGCCTCTGCTCCCCACGCCGTTCCTGCTTTTCCTGCTGGGTGCGATGACTGCGGAACGGGATCGCCCAAGAGGCCACGGCGCCACCACTCCGGCAGGCGCTGTTACAGTTTCACCGGAGGTTGTGGCAGGAAGCTCTTCAGCAAGTCCCTAATCCTTCGGTTGCGGAAGTACCCCACAGCGGCAAAGACACCTACCGCAACGCCGGTGAGAAATGTCGGAATGATGACCAATTCGACAAGCATCAACGCATTAGTGGACGGCATTGGGGTCGAGTCCGGGTGCTGCGAGCAGAAAACTACCATCGAGCCAAATATTTCCCGGCAATATTCGGCAACACTTTCTGAGCCGCTGCACCAATGGGTTAGCCGAAGAATAGGTGAGCCTGTCCCCACCCATCAATCTTTCGACAGGGGCTTCCGCCCCAATATTATAGTTGCCGTACCATTTAAGGCTTGAGCCTTCCCGCCCGGGTCGGGTGGGCCATAACGGCGGCTACGATGTGCTGAGCCTCGTGGGCCAGATCGACTTCTCCCAGCAGCCGCACCATCAAGGCTGTATCACCAGCACGAACGGCGGCGTCGTAACTATCCAACAACCCAGCAGCGAACAATCGCTCATTTACCGCCATGGCGCTGTAGTCCGGTTTCATTTTCTGCCCTTCTGCTCAGCAATAGCCTCGAACGAGCGTGGGAACGTCTCGCCTGTCTCGTCCACGCCCGGGCCTTCGCACTGCTCTGGTACGGGAACGATGGTATTGGGGCTACCCGCGGGCCTGGTCCAGTTTCACTTAGGGTTGTGGTCGGTTAAGGCCAATAAACTCCCCGTCCTCGCAAAGTAGGGCGATGAACTGCATTCCAGCCCGGAGCCGCATAGTCCCGGAACAATGCCGGGCAGTCTCGTCAGAATCCGTCGGCTGGGCTG
>DATFSP010000278.1:0-6518 GCA_035262545.1 Rhizomicrobium sp.
AATGAGCTTTTTCTTCAAGGCGCGTCGGCTGCAGAAATAAAAGCGGCAACATCCGCGCGCAATAGCTGGGAAGGATATCTGCGCGGCGACCGCAGCCGAAGCGAGGCGCTTGCCGCCCTGGGCGCGATCGAAAACAAGCCGTGGTTCCCGCTGACCTACATGCCGCGCCCCGCCGAAATGAGTCCGCCGCAATCGTCCGGCTACCGCCTGGAAATGGACAAAGACCCATCCGTCGCCGTCGCGCGCGTAAAAGCGCCCATGCTGTTCATTTTCGGCGGCGCCGACCCATGGATCCCCGTCGCGCTTTCGGTCAAGCGGCTGAACCACATTGCCGCCACCAGAAACGGCGTGGAAATCCGCGTTATCGCCGGAGCCAATCACGAAATGGAGTTGGGGACCAAGGAAACGATGGCCTTCGATAAGGCGACCATGCTTTCCGCAAGCCCCAACGCGCCCGCTTACTTTGCCGTTCTTGGAAGCTGGCTCGCGCGCCACGCCATGCCGTGATCAAGGACGATGGCTGAACATCTGGAAAAGCGCGCGGGCGCGGCTGCTCAGCCCGCGCCCGTGGCCAGCCATTTGGCGCATTCCTCGCCCAGCTTTTCGCGCGCCATCGTTTCGTAACGGAGATTGTCTTGGGCGGTCAGCACATCCTTCCACCTTCCGTTCACGCCCTTGTGCACGAACGTCTTGGCGCCGCCTTCCCACAAGACGCCGCCCAGTGGCACGGTCTCCGCGTGCGACCTCATATAGTCGAAGCTGCAATGCTCCAGAATCTGGGGCCAGGCTTCTTCATCCACGTCGATATCCAGGAAACCGGCGATGCGCCTGATCTGACCCGCCATGTCCCGCTTCAAATCGGCGAAATGGACCAGCATCACATTGGGAAGCCCGCGTATTTCCCACCAGGATTTCACATTCTCCCAGAAGGACCAGAAGGGATAACCGTCGCGCTCGAGCCAGTCGAGGAAATAGCGGCGTATGTCGGCGCACGGTTTTTCGATGGGCGGGCCTACGCGCCCCGGCGTGTTGTTGAGCGCGTCATACCATTTCTCATTCGCCATGACATGGTGATTGTAGAGACTCCAGACCACGTCGCGTCCGTCGCGCCCGATATAGAGATATTTGGCGCGTGGCGAGAAGACCAGCGCGTCTACCGGCAGATGCGTCTTGATGAAGCGGCGATGGGTCTGCGCCTCCACTAAGGGGAGCTTGACCGCCTTGGGGGGCACGCGCAAATCGAGCCAGGGCGACATCTCGGCCACTGGAATGCCCGGCTTCCCTCCGAACAAAAGCTGGCCCACGATCTGCTGCGTCCAAGTCGTGCCCGACTTGGCGTAAGTCGAGATCACGATGTCATCGTCGCGGAATCGGAAATCATTCCAGATGGTGGAATCGAAATGGTGGTTGTGAAGCTCGCGCGTCTTTTGTGGCGTGACATTCATGAGCGCGCCCCTTGCGATATTGCGGCGCGGACCATAGCACCGGCCGCCCTTGGGTCAATTGCACACGAAACTTGAAGAGTCATCGCCATTGCAGAAATTGCGATGTGGCTCCGCGTTACATTGAAATGGAAATCCGCCGGCGAGAAACGCGACCTTGTCAGCAGCAGCGCGAGGTTTGTAGTGTCGAAAAGGTTTGCGGGAATTGGAGCGCGGCATGATCGAGACGAAGACTTCCGAGATCGCAGATGGGGTCTATCGCTTTTCAACAGCCGTAACCGGTATCGGCCCCGAGCCCTTCACCTTCAATCAATTCCTGATCGAGGCGGACGAACCCATGCTCTTCCACCTCGGGCAACGGCAATTCTTCGCGTCCGTCGCCGATGCCGTCGCGCGCGTGATCCCGCTGGCACGCCTTCGATACCTTGGCTTCGGCCATGTCGAGGCCGACGAATGCGGCTCGATGAACCAATGGCTGAAAGCGGCCGCGAATGCCCAAGTGGTTCATGGCCGGACCGCCTGCATGGTCTCGCTGAACGATCTGGCGGATCGCGCGCCCCGCCCCCTCGCGGATGGTGAGACACTCGATCTTGGCGGCAGGCGGATGCGCTGGATCGACACGCCACATGTTCCTCATGGTTGGGAGGCGGGCGTTTTTTGGGACGAAACCGGCTCGACTCTATTCTGCGGCGATCTCTTGACGCATGGCGGCGATGGTCCAGCCATCACTGAAAGCGACATCGCGGCGCCGGCGATCGCCATGGAGGACATGTTCCACGCCATGTCCATGGCGCCCAATAGCGCTGAGGTCCTGCGGCGGCTAGCCGGGTTGAAGCCCACGACGCTTGCGGTAATGCACGGCTCTTCCTTCCGGGGAGACGGCGGGGCCGCGTTGCGCGCGCTGGCCCTCTATTGCGACGCCGCCAAATCCTGAATCGATCCGGCCAAGTCAGACCTTCGTCATCGGCAGGCCGCTATCGCGCCAAGCCTTGATTCCGCCATCGAGCGCCGCCGCCCTGGTATAGCCCAGCTCCCGCAAAGTGGCGGCCGCAAGCGTGGAGATGCGGCCATAATCACAGCAGACAAGAATTCGCTGCGTGGGATCGGGCAGTTCGCTATTGACTCGAAGCTCAAGCTGCCCGCGCGGCAAGTGACGGGCCCCCGGAATGTGGCCGCCCGCGAAGGCATCGCTCTCCCGCACATCCAAAAGGATAAGTCCCAGATCGTTGCGGCTCACGCGCTCGGCCAAATCCGCCAGCGAGACAAATGGAACGCGAGCGGCGGCTTCCGACAGAAGCTGCTCCACGGTCTTGCCCCCGCTCATGTTGGTGCGCAGCGCCTCGGTGAGATGCGTGGGGGCTTCGAGGTTGAGCTGGTTCATCATTGCGACGAATTCGGCGCGGTCCCGCTTTTGCAGCCGGGGATTTCCCGCGATCTCGTCGCCGATCGTGGAATGGCTCCGGCCCTTATAGTCGTGCGCGGGGTAGACCAGCAACGCCGGGTTCTGCTTCAGCAGCCGGTTGAACAGGCTGTCATACAGCTTATCGGGGTCACCGGTGGGCAGGTCGGTGCGGCCTGTCCCGCCTATCAGGAGCGTGTCGCCGGTAAACACGCGATCCTCTGTCAGAACGCACATCGAGTCGCGAGTGTGGCCGGGCGTGTGCAAGGCGCTGAGGCGCATGCCGCCCACCCGCAAAATCTCGCCATCGTCCAGTCGAAGATCCGCATAGGGGGCCGGCGAGAGCTTGCTCGCAACCACCGGCGCGCCCAACCGGCGGCCCAACTCCTTCGCCGCAGAGAAATGATCGGCGTGGGTGTGAGTGTCCAACACATAACGGATGCGCAGGCCGTCTTTGGCCGCCAGCCCCAGGTAACAGTCGATCTGCGCAAAATGCGGATCAATGAGGATAGCGGAGTGGCTGTCGCCGCAACCGATCAGATAGGATTGGCAACCGCCCGTGGCGATCTGTTCGAAAATCATCGTGTGCCTCGACAAAACGCCTGGAGATTTATAGCCCAGCCGGGTTCGGTATGCCATCGACTGCCGGTATCCCGCCTCTTGGAGGATCGCCACTCGACCGTTATTCAGCGGTCCGCCGGTTTGGACGCAGAAACGCCCGCATGAACATTGAGGCCAAGCCGACTTCATCTGCGTTACGAAGCCCAGGAAAGTTCGTTGTGCCATGCCGCGGCTGTTTTCTCACGCTCGCTGACCTTCGGCACCACAAGTCGAAGTTGAGCGCCCGGACATGCTGCCGCCAGCAACTCTGATTCCCATACGCCCCGCGTGAAGGAGACGATTGAGAGACTGCCATCATTCGCCCAGACGGTATTCAAGACCTTCTGCCGGGCGGCCCAGACAGTGAGCTCATAGGGGAATAGAGGCGCTATGCGCGCTGAAAATGGCGAGCGGTATACAAGCTCGAGAAAGCCCACATTGAGCCAGACGAGATCCATTTCCGATCCCTGACGGCGGGTGTCGTGAATCGTGCGGACCAGTACCAGCGCTGCGTCCCGAAGGTTCATAACGCGTCGGGTTCGGTGTGAAATGGAAACCAAGACCTTAGACATGCATGAGGTCGTGAGCAGCCGAAACATATTCAGTATGATCTCTAAGGATGACATTCCGAATTCAGATGGCGGCTGAAACAGAAATTCGTTGGCAATTTCGATTCGGTATGAACCATTACGGATTACCTGTTCGCCGTCTTATGACGGCGGCTGTGACTCAATCGGTTTTTGGTCTTTGGTTTATTGGGCGCCTGAGCTATCGTTTTTCCCCATGGGGAAGGGCTGGCATCGCGTATTCGGCGGAGCCGCGATCGGGTTTGGGCTGGTGTTGGCGACTCCGGCAGCAATACTCTTTGTCCTTAGACTATTCATCTACACCGTTAAGCAGGCTTGGATTCTTCAAACGGCCGCCGGGGCGGCGATCCTCGGCATTGGGTTGGTATTGGCCGGCATCGCCTTCGTTAAAAGACCTACCTAAATCGAACTGCGCGTCCCCACGTGATCGGCCGTTGTGCACTTCAAAAACTGACTGGGAATGGCTGCCCCCAAAGCGGCCTTGGGCCAATCTGAACGAGCCGGTGGTAACATCGGCGGAGTCGCGGCATGAAGAGCTTCGCGTGACGGGGCCGCGAGCGACAATATTTTCAAAGCAAGAGTACAATCCAAAAGGGACAGGAAGATGAACGATGAGGCGGACCAGGACCGGCGCATGTTTCTTGGCCTGGCAGCGGGAGCGGCGATGAACGGCGCGCTCCCATCCACGGCACAAGCGAAGCCGACGCATGCGGCTCCGTCCGATATCGTCTTGATGGATGGCGCCGCTCTTTCGCATGCAATCCGCACAAGGCGCGTCTCGTGTGTCGAAGTCATGAAAGCCTATCTCGCTCAAATCGAGAAGCTCAATGGCGCGGTCAATGCTCTTGTGGCCCTCCAAGATCCCAGCGAACTCTTAGTCCAGGCGAATGAACGCGATGCTCAATTGGCGCGCGGCGAAGTTATGGGTGTTCTTCATGGCATCCCCCATGCGGTCAAGGACCTGCAACCCGTCAAGGGCATTCGTACCACTCAGGGCTCTCCAATCTTCAAGGATTTCGTTCCGACGACCGACAGCCTCATGGTGAGCCGGTTGCGCAACGCGGGCGCGATCTTTATCGGAAAAACCAACACCCCCGAATTCGGTTTGGGTTCACACACTTTCAACCCCGTCTACGGCGCCACACGGAATGCCTATGACCAATCCCGTTCGGCGGGTGGCAGCAGCGGCGGCGCCGCGGTTTCGCTGGCGTTGCGCATGGTACCGTTCGCGGACGGATCCGACTATGGCGGGAGCCTGCGCAATCCTGCGGGATGGAACAATGTCTGCGGTTTTCGCACCAGCATCGGGCGCGTACCGAGCGATAACCGGGATACATGGCTTCCGTCCATGAGCGTGCTTGGTCCGATGGCCCGCACCGTCAAGGATCTGGCGATGCTGCTCTCGGTGCAGGCGGGATATGACGCCCGAGTGCCATTGTCGATCGACGGCGACGGCAAGCCCTTTCTTCGCAACCTCGAGCGCCCGTTGAAGGGCAAACGCATTGCCTGGGGCGGCGATCTCGCCGGCAAGACACCTTGCGAGCCCGGCGTGCTGGAAGCGTGCAACGCAGCGCTTACGACATTCACGGAGTTGGGTTGCCATGTGGAAGAAGCGCATCCCGACTATGACCTCGACTCGGTCTGGCGGGCTGCGGTCGAACTTCGTGCATGGCAACAGGGCGTCGCCGCCCTATATGCTTATTATCAGGACCCGGCAAAGCGGGCCCTGCTTAAGCCGGAGGCGATTTACGAGATAGAGACAGGACTGAAATTGTCGGCCGGCGATATTACGGGCGCATCCACCATTCGCACGGAATGGTACCAGGCTGTTCGAGGTTTTTTCGAGCGCTACGACTTTCTGATTCTGCCCACCGCACAGGTATTTCCGTTCGCGGTCGAGATGCGTTGGCCCGATACGATAGCCGGTAAAAAGATGGAAACGTATCACGAATGGATGAAAGCAGCGCTGCTGGTCACGATGTCCGGCTGTCCCAGCCTGGCGGTTCCTGCCGGTTTCAATGCGGAAGGACTTCCGATCGGCATTCAGATCATCGCTCCCAACAGGCGTGAACTGGACTGCCTAAGCCTGGGTTCTGGGTACGAGATGGCGAGGAAATGGAACCTTCATCTGCCCCCGCTCCTGCACCAGGCTTGAGAGGCCGGTGTCACCGCGGAGCGGCGTTCAAGCTAGGACTTTCGCTTCACCTCACCTGCGACCTCGGCTGCAAGTTCGTCCCACTCGCGGGCAATCCTGAGATAGCCCTGCGCCAAGCGAAAGTCCTGGGCCGCGATCGCGGTTTCCGTCGCCTCTTCCGAGCGCTTTTGGAACCGTGCCAAACGCTCAGCCGCCGACTCCAAATGGGGAGTAAAAGTGGCCATCGCATCCCGCTTTTCCAACCATGAATGCGCATTCTCAAACTTGGTTGCATTGGCAGGACCATGGCACATTTTGTGACCGTCGCCCTGGTCGGCCCCAATGCGGGCACCGGC
>DATFSP010000279.1:0-2356 GCA_035262545.1 Rhizomicrobium sp.
GCCTTCGACCGTGCTGGGCCAGTTCCAGGGCCAGGCTCAGGCGTTCCAGAGTTCGATGGGCAATATGGGTCTCCTGCTCACCATCGCCATCATCACGGTCTATATCATCCTGGGCATTCTCTATGAGAGCTTCATCCACCCGCTCACGATCCTGTCGGGCCTGCCTTCGGCGGCGACGGGCGCCTTGATTGCGCTATGGCTGTTCGGGATGCCTTTGAGCCTCTATGCGTTTGTCGGCATGATCATGCTGATCGGCATCGTCAAGAAGAACGCCATCATGATGATCGACTTCGCGCTCCATCGCGAGCGCGGCGCGGAAAAGGCCACAGCACGCGACGCCATCTATGAAGCAGCGCTGGTGCGCTTTCGTCCCATCATGATGACCACGATGGCGGCCTTCATGGGCACGCTTCCCGTGGCGATCGGTGTGGGCGCCGGTTCGGAAGCACGCCAGCCCCTGGGCTTGGCAGTGGCGGGCGGCTTGTTCCTGTCTCAGGCGCTGACGCTGTACATCACGCCCGTGATTTATGTGTATCTCGCCAAGGCCGGTGCGTGGCTGGAGAATTGGCAGCCCGGCAAGCCGCGCGAAAAGCATAGCGGTTCCGGCGGTCACGAGCCCCATCCGGCTCCCGCGGAGTAGAGTACGCCGTCATCATTGCGGAACCTGGTTCCCTGGGCCGCGCCGCCTGGCTGCGCCGACAGTTGCGTCGAGAGAGCAGTTACAACATAAAACGCCGCCATATCATCCAGGCTCGCTTGTATGTCAGTGCCCTTCCGCCGTCTTTTGGTGGCCAACCGCTCGGAAATAGCCATCCGTGTGTTCCGCGCGGCCACGGAACTGGGCATCTCCACCGTGGCGGTCTTTGCCGAGGAGGACAAGCTTTCCCTCCATCGTTTCAAAGCGGACGAGGCTTATCTGATCGGCAAGGGCATGGGTCCGGTCGGAGCCTATCTCTCGATCGATGAGATTCTCAGGGTGGCGCGCGAGGCAAAGGTGGACGCCATCCATCCGGGCTATGGCCTTCTTTCGGAAAGCCCGGAATTCGCCGAAGCCTGCGCAGCGGCCGGTTTCATCTTTATCGGCCCATCACCTAAAACGCTGCGCACTCTGGGCAACAAGGTGGATGCCCGCAATTTGGCCGTGAAGGTGGGTGTCCCCGTGATGCCGGCCAGCCCGCCTTTACCCGATGATCACGAGGCGGTGAAGCGGCTTGCCCGCGAAGTGGGATACCCCGTGATGCTCAAGGCCTCTTGGGGCGGAGGCGGGCGGGGCATGCGCGCCATCGAGAATGAATCGGCGCTCACTGACGCCGTCTTTACCGCAAGGCGCGAAGCCAAAGCCGCGTTCGGCAAGGACGAGGTCTATCTCGAGAAGCTGGTCCGCCGCGCCCGTCATGTCGAGGTGCAGATCCTGGGCGACGCACAGGGCAATCTGGTCCATCTCTACGAGCGCGATTGTTCCATCCAACGCCGCAACCAGAAAATGATCGAGCGCGCGCCCGCGCCCTATCTCGATGCCGCCACCCGCCAGGCCATATGCGAGGCCGCGCTCAAAATCGCGCGCGGCACCGAATATGTCGGCGCAGGCACGGTCGAGTTTCTGCTCGATGCCGACACCGGCCAATTCTACTTCATCGAGGTCAATCCCCGCATCCAGGTCGAGCACACCGTCACGGAGGTCGTGTGCAATCTCGACATCGTCAAGGCTCAGATCCGCATCGCCGAGGGAAAACGCATCGGCGTGATGGGCGCGGACGGCGCCTATGAGACCGGGATTCCCGCGCAGGGCGAAATCGCCACGCACGGCCATGCCCTGCAGTGCCGCATCACCACGGAGAATCCGGAAAACAGCTTCATCCCCGATTACGGGCGCATCATCGCTTATCGCGGCGCCACCGGTTTCGGCATCCGAATTGACGGCGGCACCGCCTATTCCGGCGCGGTAGTGACGCGCTGGTACGATCCGCTGCTGGAGAAAGTCACCGCCTGGGCCCCCACACCGGGCGAAGCCATTGCCCGCATGGACCGGGCCTTGCGCGAATACAGAATTCGCGGCGTCGCGACCAACCTCGCCTTCCTGGAGGCGGTGCTGGCCCATCCCAAATTCCGCGCCAACGATTACACCACGCGCTTCATCGACGAGACGCCCGAACTGTTCAATCTGCCAGCGCGGCGCGATCGCGCCAGCAAGCTTCTCACTTATGTCGCCGACGTCACGGTGAACGGCCATCCCGAGACAAGGGCGCGCGTGAAGCCGCCCGCCGACGCCAGGAAACCGGAAGCGCCCGACTTTGGTGCGAACCCGAACGACGGCGCCAAGCAGTTGCTGGACCGGGTGGGGCCGGAGAAATTCGCC
>DATFSP010000280.1:0-20427 GCA_035262545.1 Rhizomicrobium sp.
GTTATGGATTTAACGTTGGCGGTCCAAATCGCGTAGAACACGATTGCCTTCCGAACGTCACCGCCCACGAACTGAGTCATGCGAGCAATGCTACGCAAGAGAAACGCGGCGCTGACTACCGTGATCGCCCGGTGGTTGTTACCGCCTGCTGTTCCGACTCCCGCTTCGCGACTGGGCTTGAACCGACCCTGACTGGCCATACCCCTATGTCGCGAAGCCTTTGGACAAAATCACAAAATGAACACGCGAACTCATCGATTGGTGATTGATCCCCTACCCCTTGCATCCGTTTGAATCAGATTGTGGTGGATTGATGCTGACGGTGCCAGCATACATGACCCATTTTGGGTACCAAACGCGGTCGGTACTAGACATGGATCACGCGCAAATGAGCCGTGTATGGCACTTCGGCGAAAAACCCGTGCAACCGACGCGGCGACGACGGCCGCGCCAGAAGATGCATCAACGGCGCTGCGCAGCGCTCACGGCGCCGGAATGGTCAGAACCGCGAAACTCGGCGCTGGGATCGCCGGAGCAATATTCCGTGAAGCTAACGCCCAGCCGGGAAAGCATGTGGATCAGGCGTACCGTGTTGTTATAGTGGCGCGGCACAGCGTCTGCGTATCTGGGATGCATGAATACTTCCCGTGGCGCAATGACGCCCTTTTTGCCAAGCTGAACCATCCCCAGGCGTTGTAACTTGCTCACGTACCGCCGTGTCGTTTCGAACGGCAATCCAACCGACGCTGACAGGCGGCGCACGCTTATGGGATGGCGCCGCTCGTTTGGGGCCCGTTCGTGGCGCGCGATGTAGCCACGCCCTTCGGCTTTATTGAAGAAGGGACGCACGTTTTCCCTCCAGATCGTGACATGGACCAGGCCAAGAAGAAAATCCCCGCCATAGTGTTCGCTCATCATATCAACCCCGCGCATCACAAATTCCGCGCAGGCGCGCATGACCATTCGTCCGGCGCTCGAATTGACTTTGGATAAGAAGGGTTGCGGCTGAGTATCAGACCCGGCGTGAACCTTCCAAAATCGAATCCCACGCTTTGCAATTCGGTCAAAAAGGCCAACGTGTGGTCGAGGTTTGAGTCGCGAAGTGCCCTTGATTCCTGTTCCTGCTCAAGGGCCATACCGTCTATTCTGATCCTGCCTGATGCGGCGCGCGAGCAAAGACCCCGTAGTTTCAGATTCTCGACATAGCGGCGAACGCTCTCGTAGGGAAAATTCACAGATGCCGAAATCGCCATCACGCTGACGGGACGAAATACATCTACCGGAAGGACCGCATCTGCCCCGCAAAAGCGACGCACATTCGTAGCCGCGCTCGCGTTGCAATTAACGCTCGCCATCCAGATCGCGTAAAACACGATTGCTTTGCGAATGTCGCCGCCGACGAATTCCGTCATTCTGGCAATGCTGCGCAACAAAAACGTGACGGTAACGACTGCTACCGCCTCTGGGCTGTCACCGGACGCTTTTCCCAATCCAACTTTGCGATCGGCTTTGGTCTGATCCCGATTGGCGCTACGACCCATCGAAGCTGACAGCGCCAGCTTGGGTGGTCCAATATGGGCGATTTGCTTTTGGCTAATGACCGGCCCCCGGACTGAAATTCAATTCCCTTTCTCGAATGAGGGACATTTCTTCAAGTCAGACCAAAGGCCTAGTACCGCAATCGAACGGATAGAAGGCTGAACGGGAATACCAGGCCGTGCGGGCGAAATGCTTGGTCGCGACGCGTGTCGCGTGCGCGTGCGACCGGACGACGCGGCGGGAGGGATTCGAGAACAGTCTGCTGCGACGCTTCTGGCGGCATCAACGGTATACCGCTGCCGTCCCCCCGATCTCTCGTTCCGCCATTCACAGGTTGAACACGAGCTCGACCTGCTTTGGGACGCGTAATTCTGGAACAGGTCCGCGGGCCCCTGTAGCCTGAACCTCAAAAATCGGGGGAATCGGGAGGGGTGATGTTCAAGAGGGTTCTTGCCGGCATTTTTCTGCTGGCCACGATCCTTCCGCTCCACGCGGAAGAGCCATTGAAGCCCTATCGCGTGCTGATCGTGATCTCAGATCAGTGGAAGGATCCGCGCAGCTTTCTGGTCAGCGGAGGCGGAGAATTCCAGACCCTTGTGACCATGTTCAAATCATGGGGCATCCCGTTCGATGTTTTGCGGCTGGACCAGACCTTAATGGATCCCAGTCATTTCGCGGATTTCACCGGCAAAGCACGCTATGGCGCCATCCTGTGGGATGTTCCAGGCGAAGTCTCCCAAGCGGATCAAGCTCTGGTGACCGACGCGGTGCAAAAATTGCACATCTCTCTGATCGCGATCGGGGACCGCATGCGCCAGCCCGGCATCCAGCGCCTCTTGGGAATACAATTCAAGAGCGAGCACATGAACAGCGCCCATCCGATGGTCAAGGGCGATTCCTTCGTGCTGCGCGGCGTGGGGCCGGATCTCAGGCAGCAGGGCCCGGACATGATCTCCATGCAGCGCGAACAAGTGGAGGTAACAGACGCCAGGGTTCTGGCCGACGCAGGCGGGGCGGCGCAGGTGACGGAGAAGGAGATCGATCCCAGCACGCGCGCAATTTGGATCGGCGGCGATCCCGACCAGATGCTGCTCTATCAGGGGATGCGCACGGCATTGCGCCGGGCAGTTACCGAGGCGATCGGCTATTCGCTGACAAAGGCGTGGACCAAAACGATTATCCTCACCATGGATGACATGGGAAATGCGCAGAATGCCTGGCTGGAACATTGGCACTATCCGGCGTTGAGCGAAGCACAGATCCGGCATTCAATGATCGAGCCCTTGCAGGCCCATCATGCGATCCTTTCCCTGAATATCGTCCCGGGATTCGTGGACGATGCCCAGCGCAAGATCGTCCCCACCTGGCAACAGCAATTCACCGACGGGTTCGGGACCAAGCAGGACTATGTTTCAACCAAGAAGGGTCTCGATGAAGGCGTCGCCTTGGGCGTGCTGGAGATCGAAAGCCATGGCTGGACGCATATGCAGCCGGACCTGAATTCAACTCCGGGTCCCTGGTGGGGATCGCCCTTGATGGATGAGCGGGCGGAAGTGGGCTGGTACCGCGAATTTTATGACGTCAGGCGCAACCGCGAGATCCCCGCGGCCGAGCAGAAATTCCACATGGAGCAATCCGCCGATTGGATCCGGCACGAGTTTGGCCAGTTACCCCTGGAATTTTCGACCGGCGGAAACGGCATTTCCCGTAGCCCCGACAACAACACCTGGAGGCTCGCGGCTGAAGCAGGCTATGGCTATTATGGCGGCTATTTGGGGCGCGATCTGGCGGTCGAAGGACGCGCGGACTCGACGGCCGATTTCGGCGGGACCGATGACGTTCCGCTTCTGCTGCCGGCGCCACCGGACGGACATGACCGGGGGATCGCGCACGATCCCGAGGGATTCGCGAAAGTCTTTGACAAATATCCCGGCTATGCGTTCACGGGACTGGACGAATATATCGGGTACCAGCATGCGGAGGTCCAATCGTCGTCCGGCGTGGGAGATACAAAGCTTACGGTGTTTTATGATCCGCGCTATTGCCGGGCTTTGGTGTCGAAGCCTTCCACCTGGGATTTAAATCTCGCCGATTGGCTCAGGTCTCGCCAGCAGGGCGCGCAGATCTCGGTTGACGGAAAAACTCTGGGTCCCGTGAAGAGCGAGGTCCAGACCATAGAATTCGCCGCGGGCGTGCAGACACATGCGATAGAATTGAAATGACGAGGGCCTCGCTCTAGGGAATTGGTGCCAATTCCTTGGGGGCATTGTAGCCCTGCACTCGAATCCATGGCGACTTGCCGACCAAATCCGTGCTGTTGAATTTACTTTTCACGGAAATTGATTCGCCGGGAAAAACGGTCACATAATTGTTGTCGTAGGTGACCGGCAATATTTCATTGCCGTCCTTCCCGCCTGTTATCTCTGCCCGCACAAAGAAAGCGAGGTGGTTTGACGGATTGTGCATGTAAATTACCGCCTCGCTTTCGCCCTGGGATTTGCGAACCGTTCCTGCAACATTCAGATGAACTTTGGCCATTGATTGCATCGATGTGAAATCGGCCCAATGCTTTTGCTGTAAATCAAACGCGCGGTCATTGGCGCGGGGCCCGAGGTCATCCGGCGTGGCGGATTGCCAATAAACATTGTCGACAATTCTGCTTCCGCTCGCATCGAACAATTCGCAGCGCACGAAATATACCGGCGTAATATTCGTCATCGCCGGCAGACTCAGGGCTTGAACCACGCCCTGGACATCCACATCGACATTGCTGCGCTGGTCAAAGACCGATACGCCATTAAGATCGTAAACGCGCACGCGGACCTGTAGCCCATGCTGGTCTTGCGAGGTCTGATTGACGACGCGGATCTGTGCTTGGTCTTTGTCCTTGGCATAATAATCAAACACCACGGACAGCGGCCGCAGTCCAATCTTGGCGCCGAAATAGGCGCCGCCCGGTTTCATGTAATAATCGATCAGATGGCCGAAGAATGACGGCCAATGGTTATTCAGCATCCAATAAATCGTCATTTTGTGGTTGGCCCAGCCATTGGCCGCGAAATTCTCGAATTGGGCCCGCGCATTTTCGTAATGAGCAAGCTGCGCCTTCTCGGCAAATTCTTCGGCGCTGTTGGCCGGGCCATACCGGCGTTCGATGACGCGCCGGATATTGCGCAGCGAATTGTTGCCGTCTGTAGCTCCGGCGTGAAACGACCAATATTCGTTGATCGGCCACAGCTTGTCGGGTGGGATGAATTTCTTCAGGCTTTCATAGGGAGGAATTTCCTCATTGTCCCCCTGCTCCGCGGACGATCCGCGGGTCGGCGGATAAAGCCCGCTGAACCAATAGGAAGGTGGCCGCCAGCTATACGGCCCTTCCATGATAATCCCGCTCCAGATCCTGTTTCCGGCACTGTCCTTGGCAAAGGAGGAAACCGTGTCCACAGTCGCATTTGGCCAGTGCAGTTCGTCCAGAATATGATGATAGTCGGAAAGCACCGGTTTCGGCGGGAGGCCATCGCTGCCATTGGCCCAGACGAACGCGGCGGCATGAGAACGAAGCATCAAAATTTGAGAACGGAGACTGTCGCGCGCCACTCGCTGATCTTCTTCGTTCCACTGGCCCCACTTCTCCCACTGATTGCAGCACATCCACCCATACATGAGTGGTATCCCGGCTTCATCGGCCAAATCCACGAGATGCTCGCTGGAAATCTTTGATTCCGAACGCAGCATATTCAGCCCGAGATCCTTGACGTACCGAATGATGCCTTCTTCGCGTTTCGGATCGTCGCGATAAAGCAGATCGGGCGTATAGACCGCCCCACGCACCAGGAAGTCCCTGCCATTCACCTTGAGGTAGAAATTGCCACCTTTGCCGAGGTCGGGGAATTGCTGATCTTGGTCGCGATGCTGGGTGATAACGCGAATACCGAAGCGGGTAGATTGGCGATCAGAAACGCCCCGGCCGTTCTCCTCGAGGAATTCGAGTTTCAAATTATAAAGACTGGGCTGGCCCATGGTGTAAGGCCACCAAAGGTCGGGATTACCGATTGAGAGTTGCGGGAAGTGTTCCGGCATGAACGTGACCTCCCGGCTTTCGTTTGGGTTCAGCGTTACCGGCTGCTCAAAACGAACCGTCGGTTTGCCCTGCCGCGAGATTTGTCCCACCAAGCGTCCCCGAACCAGTCGCGACGACCCGTTCTCGAGAACTCCGAGCACTGTCAGATTGGCGGGCGTCTTGTTCGGGAGAGGGAGCGTTGTCGCGACCGACGGATGGGAAATGCGCACCGGGCCGGTCACACGGAGAGTGACGGGCTTGAAGATTCCGGCATTGCGGTCGGGGACAAATGAGATGGGAATCCCATTACCGCCTGGAGCCGCCTTGTATCCGAGATATTTTCCATTCAGCCAGTCGAACCAACTGTCCGCGAGCTCCACGCCGTTGACGTCCTGAATGGCGCGCTCGGGCGTGACCTTGACCGCCAAGGTGTTGAGCCGTCCGGGTAATATCGCTGCAGTGACGTTCAGCTTAGCCGCCACATACATGCCGACGATTTGCCGGTTGTCGGCGATCCGCTTTCCATTGAGCCAAATCTCCGCCCGATAATTGATGCCGGGAAAATCCAGCCAATAGGTCTTGCCCTGTGTGGGAGCGGTGAAATTTGTCCGGTACCACCAATCCTGCTTGTACAAATCCTGAGGCACTTCTGTGAGAAGATTCTTGCCGTAATAGAGATTGGGATAAACGCCATCCTCTTCCAAAATCTCCAGCACCGTGGCTGGGACTTGCCGGACGGGGTACCAATTTTTTGTGAGGTAACCGGCCCGGGAAATGTTCTCACCCGAATTCGCGGCTTGTGTTGCCGACGCAAGGCTCCAGTTTGCCTTCAGTTGAATAGTATCTGGAATTGCCTCAGCAGGGCCTCGTTGAAAGAAAACAAAAGCGGCAGCCGCGAGTGCGCCATAGAGAAGTCGCGCAGCCCGGCGAAGAGTCCGTTCCATGGTGGCACCCCCTTTAGAACGGATTCATAGACGGCAGCGGCGAATTCGTCACCCCGGCACGGTGCCGGACTCGTCTCGAGGGCGATGCGAACCGGCATGGCGGCCCTGCGCGGGCCAGATTCGCTTTGTGCCTCAAGATCTCGCGTCCTAGCCTGTTCGGTATGTCTGGGGACCATTTCTTGCGTGTCGTGCCTGCGGGCCAGGCCGATCTGGCCATAGCCGCATTATTGTTTCGTCAATATGCCGCGAGCCTTCCTGTGGATCTCGACCGGCAAGGTTTTGCCAGCGAGATATCGAGCCTGCCCGGCCCCTACGCGCCGCCCGGCGGCGCGCTTCTCCTTGGCTTCAGGAATGATACGCCCTTGGGCTGCATTGCGCTCAAGGGTCTCGAACCGGGGGTTGGAGAGATCAAACGCCTTTTTGTCGTGCAGGAAGGCCGCGGGTCGGGCGCCGGCAAAGCGCTCGTCACTGCGATTCTTGAAGAAGCCGCGCGCATCGGCTATCACGAAATCAAGCTTGATACGCTGCCGCATATGTCCCAAGCGATCGCGCTTTACCGCGGCTTCGGCTTTCAGCCCATCGCCCCTTATGGCAGTTTCCCGTATCCCGGATTGCTCTGTTTCGGACGGCGCGTGCCCCTCCCGGGGTGAGCGGGATTATTGGGGCTGAGACGAAGAGCTGACGCCCTTGTCCGATGAATCGGATCCCGGACTTGTCATGCCTGTGTTGTTGCCGCTCGTGCCGCCGCTGCCGCTGTTTGTGGCCGTAGAATTGTTGACGTTGCCTTTGGAAGCGGCTTCTTGCGATTCCTGGATATTGAGCTGTTTGGTCACCTCCACCTCATCGCGATTGAGGCGCTCTTCGGCCTTGGGATAGCGGGTGGTCGTACGCTGCACCTTCTTCTTGGGCGCTACGGCGGCGTTGCCGGTGCCGGAAACGGTACCGGACTTCATGTCGCTCGACGACGCGGAAGTTCCCGTGCCAGAACTATTCTGGTTGGATTTGCCGCTGCTCTGCGCAAGAGCGATCCCTGTGGACAGCAGGAGCGCCGCGAGCCCCGCAATGATCTTCTTTTCCATGGAATGATCCCGTTGAGCTTCGACAGCCATAACGTTCGGAACCGGAATTCGGCATCATGCCCCGTAGTTCGGATGTTCCGTCTACGGAACTTTATTGGCGGAACCGCGGAATTGATGCCCCCGATCCGGCGGTCGAACCTAGCTGTCGTGATCGAATGCCGTGATGATGGGGCACGGTCCTTGACTTCGGGCACAGGCGCTCGCCAGCCGCTTCAAGGCATCGCGGGCCTTTTCCAACTCGGCGATTTTGGCGTCGAGTGCACCGATGCGCTCTTTGGCCAGTGCCCGCGCCCGCCCGTGATCGTGGCCGGCGTCCAACGCCAAAAGCTCGTTGATTTCCTCCAGCGTAAAACCCGCGGACTGCGCGGCACGGATGAATTTGAGCCGCCGCACCTCTGGGGCGCCATACCGGCGGATGCCACCCACCGGTTTGGGCGTCGGGAACAGTCCGCGGCGCTGGTAATAGCGGACGGTTTCGACACCCACCCCGCCCGCTCGCGCCAGCCCCGCAATAGTGAAATCCATGGTTGACTCCGTACTATGGTACGGAGGTTATAAAAAGCGCGTGCTTGGAAAAGCGCAAGAAGGAGAGCCACATGACTGTCGCTCCAGCCCGCCACGCCACGATTTATCGCATGGTAATGGACAAGCATGTCTGTCCCTGGGGGCTGAAGGCGCACGACCTTCTCAAGCGCGAAGGGTTCGAAATCGAGGATCATTGGCTCAAGACCAAGGCGGAGACCGACGCCTATAAAGCCGCCAACGACGTTAGGACCACGCCGCAGATACTGATCGACGGCAAGCGCGTCGGCGGCTATGCGGATCTGCGCCGTCATCTGGGCAAAACGGTACGCGATCCCAAGGCCCTCACCTACAGGCCGGTCATCGCAGTTTTTGCCGTTACCCTCCTGATGGCGCTGGCGGCAAGCTACGCCGTGTCGGGCACTCCATTCACAGTCAGGGCCGGCGAATGGTTCGTCGCCTTCAGCATGTGCGTGCTCGCGATCCTGAAGCTTCGCGACGTGGAGGGCTTTTCCACCATGTTCCTGAGCTATGACCTTTTGGCCCGCCGCTGGGTGCCCTATTCTTACGTCTACCCCTTCGCAGAAGCCTTGGCAGGCATTCTGATGATCGCCCGCATTTTCAAATTCATTTCCGTGCCCCTGGCACTGATCATCGGTACCATCGGCGCGGCTTCAGTGATTAAGGCGGTGTATATCGACCGGCGTGAGCTCAAATGCGCCTGCGTAGGCGGCGACAACAATGTGCCGTTGGGCTTTGTCTCACTCACGGAAAACTTGATGATGATTGCCATGGCGCTGTGGATGGCCCTGATCTAATCATCCTCTGCCGGGCGCCGCTCCAGTGCGCGTATCGCCGCGCAGATCCACGACCAGACCTCGAAGCCCGCATCATCGCCGCGGCGGCGATGGGCAAGCGCTCGCAGAGAGGCTTCCACCGCAGCCCGCTTCCCGTGCGCTGCATGCATCAGCACGGCGGCCCGCCGAATTCCACGACTGTTTTTCTTGAGCTCGAGCCCCATGCGCCATTCTCTTCGCGGGCTTGGGAACGCGCCAGACGGCCTCAAGTGCCTGCGACATAATTGATTGTCAGTCCTGATTTTTTGTCATTGGTGCCGGGGTCTGCGAATCGAGCAAGATGCGCGGCCAGGACTTGGAAAAAACTCACATGACGCCAATCGTCGCGCTGTTCAGCATACTCGCCGCGCAAGCCTTGGGCGCGATCAGCCCAGGCCCATCGTTCCTATTTGTTACCCGCACTTCGGTGGCCCTGTCGCGCAAGGACGGGCTCGCGGCGGCCGCAGGCATGGGACTGGGCGCGGCCATTGTCACGGCGCTGGCGCTGGTGGGAGTGCGCGCGGTGATCGCCCAGGTCGAATGGCTCTACGCCGCTTTCAAGCTCATGGGCGGCGCCTATCTACTTTATCTTGCCTTTCGGCTTTGGCAGGGCAGTGCCGCAGAAGTCCCAGACAAAACTTCTGCGCTTGTGCCAAAAGCAGGCTTTCGACGGAGTTTCCTTCTGGCGCTGGCCACACAGGTCTCCAACCCCAAGACGGTCCTGGTGATCAGCGGAATTTACGCCGCCCTTCTGCCCGGCCATGTGCCGCTTTGGATGTATCTGGCGATACCACCCATCGACTTCGCAATGGAAGGAGGCTGGTATGCCTTTGTGGCCATCGCGATGTCGTCATCTGGGCCCCGGGCCCTCTATCTGGGTGCGCGGGGATGGATTGACCGCGCCGCGGGCTCGCTCTTGGGCGTGCTGGGACTGCGCCTGATCCTGGAAACCTCGTCCTAGAGGCTCGCCAATTCCGTCAGCTTGATATTCTTGAACGGCAACGAGCGGATGCGCTTGCCGGTGGCCGCGAAGATTGCGTTGGCGATGGCCGCAGCGATAGGCGCGGTGGAACATTCCCCCACGCCACCCCATTTGGGCTTGCCCTGAGCATCCTTGCCCCCGGTGAGCGCGAGAGCGGTCACCACATCGGGCGCATCCGTCATCCGCACCATGCGGTAATCGTTGAAATTGCCCTGCAGGGCAGCGCCGTTCTTAATGGTGATCTCGCCATAGAGCATGGCGGTCATGCCGAAGATCACGCCGCCCTCGATCTGGGCATCGACCAGATTGGGATTGACCACGTGATAGGCATCCGTGGCGGCAAAAACGCGATCCACGCGCACCTCGCCGGACGGTTCCACCGTCACTTCGGCGACCTGGCCGCCCACCGCTTCGTGATTCTCCACCAGCGATATGCCGCGCCCGCGCCTCGGGGCCATCGGTTTGCCCCAGCCGCTGATTTCGGCCAGCTTGTTCAGCACGGCAAGCGAGTCCGCGCGATCGGTGAGGCCCATGCGGAATTTTAGAGGATCCTTGTTCGCTGCGTGGGCCAATTCGTCTATGAAGCTTTCCAGATAGAAGCAATTCTGCGATCCGCCCACCGAGCGCCAATAGGCTACGGGCACGTGGGTGTTTTTGAGCATCTGGCCCGTGTACCAGTTGGGTATCTTGTTGTAGGGCACCGAGGGCCCGATCCCCTCCAGCGCCGTGAAGTCAATGCCATCGGCCGCGGGACGGCCGGTGGAGCGCAGGATCGAACCGCAAGCGCTTTGAATGAAGAGGGCATCCAGCCTGCCGTCGGGCGTGAGCGCGCCTTTGAGCCGGATCGCCGATTGCGGACGATAACGATCGGCGCGCATATCCTGCTCGCGCGACCATAAAAGCTGTAGTGGCTGGTCGATCTTGCCGGCCTTGGCGACCCGCACTGCATGGCGCAGTTCATCGCCGAATGTCCGTCGGCCGAAGCCGCCGCCCAGATAAAGCTGATGGAAATAGACTTGCTCCGGCTTTAGCCCCGCTTCCTTGGCCGCCATTTTCGCATTCTCAAGCGCGGACTGTGATCCCATCCACACATCCAGACGGTTGTCCTGCAGATGGACCGTGGCATTGCAAGGCTCCATGGTGGCATGCGCCAGGAGCGGAGTTTCGTAAACCGCTTCGACCACATGAGCGCTCTTGGCGATCGCACTTTTGGCATCGCCGTCATTGCGGGCTGTGACCATCGGCCCGTCCAGCGCGTCGCGGTAATCCTGGACGAATTGGACGCTGTCGGTCCTCGCGGCAGCGCCGCCATCCCAGGTGATTTTTAGTTTCTTGAGGGCCTCGTTGGCGCGCCAATAATTGTCGGCGACCACAGCCACCGCATCGTCGAGTTTCACAACCTGTTTGATGCCGCGCGCGCCTTGAATGGCGGAATCATCCACCGACACGAGTTTTCCGCCGAATGCCGGACAGGACATGATCGAAGCATAAAGCTGGTTCGCCTCGCGCGAGTCGATCCCGAATTTCGCCCGGCCGGTCGACTTGATCGCTGAATCCAGCCGCGGCTGGCGGGTGCCGGCCAGCTTGAATTGTTCCGGCGATTTGATCTGAGGCTCCGCCGCCAGGCGGACTCTGGCCGCATCCTTCACCAATTCGCCATAGCGCAGCGAGCGTCCGCTGGGCTTATGGAAGACTTTGCTGTCGCGCGCCTCGCACTCCCTCGCCGGCACCGTCCATTTCGCCGCCGCCGCCTGAACCAAACGCTCTCTGGCCGAAGCACCGCCTTGCTGCACGTAGGGCCAGGTTGTGCGGATGCCGCGGCTGCCAGCCGTCATCATGTCGCCATACAATTCATTCTCGCGGATGTTGCGATTGACCGAAGCGAATTCGACTTTCACCTTATCCCAACGGCACTCCAGTTCTTCGGCCAGGAGTAGAGGCAGGCCCGACCCGGTGCCTTGGCCCATCTCGGCCATGGGACAGCGCAAAGTGATGGTGTCGTCCGGCTCGATCACCACCCAGGCATTCACTTCATTGGGGTCGGGCGTGTCATTGGCCCAGTAGCGCGCTTCCAGCTCCGGCACAGCCGCGCGAGCAGCTCCGGGAATGAACAGGCCCAGCGCCAGCCCGCCGGTGAGAGTGGCGCTCGCCACCACGATTTGACGGCGGGAATACTGGGTGGCAGCGATCGGTTTGCCCATGGCTTTACACCTTTCCAGCGGCGCGGCGGATGGCGCGGCGAATTCTGACATAGGTGCCGCAACGGCAAATGTTGCCGGCCATCGCCGCATCGATGTCGGAATCGTCGGGATTGGGCGTGCGATTCAAGAGGGCGGTGGCCGACATGATTTGGCCGGACTGGCAATAGCCGCATTGCGGCACGTCTTCCGCGATCCAGGCTTCCTGCACCTTGTTCAGATTGCCATCGCGCGAAAGGCCTTCGATGGTAGTTATCTCGTGACCTTGCGCGCCCGAAACCGGCAGCGAGCAGGAACGCACCGGGCGGCCGTCCATCAGCACCGTGCACGCGCCGCATTGGGCGATGCCGCAGCCATACTTGGTGCCAGTGAGACCGATTTCGTTGCGTAACACCCAAAGCAGCGGCATCTCGGTTTCGACATCGAGATCATGTTGCTCGCCATTGACCTTGAGGGTGACCATGGGAACCTCCGGCGCGCAAATTTTTTTTGGCGAAGATAACGACGCGATAGATATCACAAAGGCCGGGTTGCGTCACCGGCCGCGTCAGGGTTTGGGGGCGGGGTTTTTATCGTTTTCCGCGAGATAACTTCCGTAAGCCCAGCCTTGGCGTGATTCCCGTCCGGAGATCACGACTTCCACATGGTCCCAATTGCCCTGTCGCTCCAGGATCGTCACGGTGGCGCCTTGCTTCAATCCCGTAATTATATCGGCGCTAGTCGAGGGTGTGGCGCGGAGATTGACGTCACGGACCACCGTCGCCACCGGAAGGACAGGCTTCGGCGGCGGAGCGGGAGCGGGTTGCGCGGCGGCCTGAGACTCATCCTGATCGGTGTCGCTGGATGCGAACAAATTTCCCAGATCCAGCGATTGCAAATTGGCGAGCATGGGCTGACCGAAGAAGAACACCACGCAGCCAACCGTCACTACGGCAAAGACCAGGATGAAGTCCCTTACAAGATGGCTCCGCGGCTTTTCTTCTTCCACGTCGCTTGTGGCGGACTGGGTGGTAAAGTTTCCGGGCAGCGGCTCCCAATGGGTCGGCGGGGGTTTGGCCACGACGCCAACTTGCATCTGCTCCAGGGACGCCTCGGCCCGGGCGATCGCCGCCTCCCGATCCACCAGCACCGCCTGTAAATTCTTGATCTCCTGGTTGAGGCCGTTGACATAGGCGTCGTCGGCTGCCGCCCTTTCGCCTTCGGCATGGGCCGAACGAAGGGCGGATTCCGCAGCTTCGCATCGCGCCTGCAATTCGGCCAGCATGCGCGCAGCCTGTTGCGCCCGTTCCGCTTCCGTCGCGTCCTGTTCTTCCGCCGCCTTCCGCGCCGCCAGAATCTCGGTTTCCAACTCCCGGCGCTGTTGACGGAGGTTTGCTTCGGCCTGCTCGCAACGCGCCGTTAGATCGGCCAGTGCACTGGCCGCCAGTTCCTGCTTGTCCAATTCCGATGCGCCTTGCTCTGCCAGAGCGCTCTTCGCGGCGGCAATCTCGGCTTCCGATGCCTGGCGCTGGCGCAGCAGGTCGGCTTCGGCATCGTCGCAACGGGCTTTCAATTCCTGAAGCGTCTTGGCCGATTGTTCGCGGCGGTATGCGTCTCTCGCGCTTTGGTCTTCAAGTGCCTTTCGTGCGGTGGAAATTTCAGTCTCCGAGTTCCGCCGCTGCTCCGTTAATTCGGCCTTGAGCGCAGCGAGCTCGCTCTCGCGCTGAACCAATAGCGCGTTAGCCGCGGAGACATTGTTTTTGAGCTCCCGGAAGGCAGAGACCTCTTTCTCGTGATCAACCTTTGCCGCGGCGAGGCGCGACGCCTCCTTGCTGCTCCATTCGTTCTTGGCCGCGGCTATGGCCGTCTCGAGCTTCGCCTGCCAGTTGCCGTTCAGGGATTGGGTAGCGGCGCGCATCTCGCTGAGCTCTTGGTCGCGCCCTGCCAATTCCGCCTTGAGCGACGAAATCTCCTTATTGAGTGTCTCGCCATGGGATGCTTCGGCGCGCGGCGCTTCTGGAATTTTCGGCTGCGGCGGTTGCTGCAAAATCGCGAGCTCGCCGGAGCGCACCGGAAGCTCGATCAGCGCGAGGGTGGAAGCGTTGCCCTCTTCCTTGGCGATGAGCCGTAAGACCAGCACATGGTCATCATTAAACCCTTCAGGCGGGGAATAAAAAAGCTCGTCCAGCTCGTCGAGCGCAAGCGACCAAGTGCGGTCGCCATTGTTGCGCCCGGCCGTAAGCCGCGCTCCTTGGGGCAGATTCTCGATACGCAGTGTGAAACGTCCGCGCCGGCGGTAGGGAGAAACTAGAGACGCCAAATCAAGCGCAATTGGCCGCGCCGGCGTGGAGGCCACCAGGGACGCCTGTTTATGCAACTGCGTTGCGTGCTGTGCCATTGTGTGCCGCCTCGTAGGCACGATCCCTGCACTACGGGAGGTAAAATAATCGTGCACCCTCTAAGCCGGGTTTAGAACGATCGATAAAAACTGCATTAATCTTTCTGGATCAGCCGCACGAAACGGCGCGAAACCGTACAGATTAATCAACGCTCATATTCGGTGCGTAGCTTCGGCCCCGCGCGGCGAGCTTACGCGGCTTGTTCCAATTCGATCTGGGCCCGATTGGGAAAGAAGGCCAAATACTCTTTGATCGCGGCAACCGCAGGATAAGGAGCTTCGTAACTCCAAGCCACGTTGCGGCCGCGCTCGCCGCCGGAAGGAATGCTGAAATAGCTGCAATTGCCTTTATAGGGGCAATATGTGTGATGGTCGCTGGGGATAAAGAGCGGCATCACAGCATCGGCGCGAGGAATGTACAGAACGACCGGATACGACGCCTCGGCCAAGCGCAATGCAGCCCTGGTATCGGCGACGACACGCCCTTCCACCCTCACCACCACCCGTCCCGCATGCGAGGCGATTGTGATGGGATGATCAGGACCGGGCGCCTTCATTGGCTTCCCGGCAATCGAATGACCTAATGGGCGTCGGCGCTGTTGACGCCGCGATATTGTTTATTGAGGTCCTCGGTCGCCTGATGTTCTTCCTGATCTGTCTTGTAGTCGCGTTTATAGCGTTCGTGATGGCGCGACGCATGCATCTCGGTCTTCTTGGCCGTATCGTCCTTGGGAGCGGCGGCGCTATTGTCCTGGGCCAAGGCAGGCGCGGCGATCAACGCGCCGCCAAGCAGGATCGAAGCAAGAAACTTCATGGTGCTTCTCCTAAGATTTGCGCAGTCCAATCTAATGAGGGATAGGCGGAAAGGCAAAGGCGGCAAGAAAAAGGCCGCGCGGAAAACGGCCCGCCACCGCTAAGTTTGTTGTCATAATCGCCACGCCCGAGGAATTTCCGCACGGAACTCGCCGGGCGCTGCTCCCGGCCCCGGCGATCCCTGAATAGAGGCTCACGGTCGCCTTCAACGCTCGTCGTAATAGCGCCCGTCACCGTGATAGTAGCGGTCATAGTCATTGCCGCGATAATACGGACGGCCGTAATAACCATCGCGGTAATAACCGTCGTCCCGATAATAATAGGGATAAGGCGCGCAAGCGGCCAAGGACAATAACGCCAGCCCCACCACGATCCATCTCTTCATGGCTCACGCTCCATATTTTGTCCCGGCGCATAAACGCGAGGACTTGCTTCTATATAACCAATGGCATGGGCACGGCGTTCCGCTATGTTCCCGGGAACGATTTGGATACCTACGATTCGCGCAGAAAATTAAAGACGCACAAGCCTCGTCGGTGGTCTTCGCTGGCGTTCATCGTCGCGGGATGGGCGATGCTCCAGCCCGCAGCGTCAACTGCGCAGTTGTTGAAGCCGCAATTGACGGAGCCGCCCTGCACCGAGCCCCACAATTGCCCTAATTATCGTCGCGGTGCTGCGCTCAATCCGCCCGGCGCCGCGCAGGGGCAGAAAGTCGCTTGCCCGGCCGGCACCATTTACAATCCCAGGCGCGGGACCTGCAAAGTCGTAGACAACCATCGACTGGAAATGAAAAGGCCTCCCCGAAAGGGAGGCCTTTCCGTTCGTCTTGATGGATTTGGTTCTTACGCCTGCACGATCTTGTTATAGGCGTCGAAGAAGCCCTCCATGTCCTTCTTGGACCCGATGGAGATGCGCGACACGGTCGGCCAGGTCGGGAAAACGCGGGCGATCAGCACGCCCTGGGCGCGGAAAGCCGCCTGCATCTCCTTCGAGGTCTTGGTCTTCCAATCGATCATCAGCATGTTGGCTTCGCTGGGGCCGATCAGCTTGAGATTGTGCTTGGTGAGGAAGGCCACGGTCATGGCGCGGTTCTCCATCAGCGTCTTGCGACGGCTGACGATCGACGCCTTGTCCGAGAGACTTGCGGTGGCGCAGGCGGCCGACGGCACCGGCAACTGACCCGACAGGCTGCCGCCATCATGCAGTCTGAGCTTAGCCAACAGGTCGGGACGGCCCATAGTATAGCCGATCCGCATGCCTGCCATGCCAAAGATCTTGGAAAAGGTGCGCATGATCAGCACATCCTTGCCCGCTGCCGCCAGATGCGTCGTGGTGTTGTTTGGATAGCCGCTGGACCAATGGATATAAGCTTCGTCGATCACCACGACCGAACCGGCCGGCTTATTATCGACCAGCCATTCGATCTCGGCGGTTGGTGTCATCGTGCCGGTAGGATTGTTGGGATTGACGACATAGTGGAGGCCGGCAGTGGAATCGGCCGCGGCCATCGCCTTCACGTCATGACGATAGTCCGCGGTCAACGGGACGCTCTTGATCCGCACGTTGAGGAATTTGGCCGCGCGCCCGCAGGTCTCATAAGCAGGATCTGCCTGAACCAGCGCCTTGGTGGGCGAGCAGAAAGCAACCACCGAACGGGCCAGCGCTTCGTTCGAGCCGGGCCAGGTCATGATGTGGTCTTCTGGAATATTCTCGATCTGCGAGATCGCCTTGACCAGTTTGCCGTGTTCGTCATTGGGCGAATAGCGGTTGGATTGCGAAATGACCGCCGCCGCTGCCGCCGCGCCGGGAGGCATGGGGCCGGTCCAGCATTCATTCTGGCCAATACGCACCTTCGCGGCCGCTTCCCGGTCTTCTTGCGCGAAAGCCAATTCGGGACTCAAGGTGAGCGCGGTAGCGGCACCGCCGAACATCATGGCGGCACGCATCATCTGGCGGCGCGAATAGCCCCGGGCCAGCAGATCGTCTTTGACTTCTTCACGTATCAGTCTTGTCATTTCGGATTTCTCCCTGAAGAGATATGGCTTGGATTCGCACGCGGAATGGCAGGAAAACTGTCGCGGCCGCTTCCACGATTCACCTGGAGCAGCATCTTGCTGGAAGGTTACAGCCTGGGCGCCTCCCGTTCAAGATTGGCGCTTGACTTAACCCCTTGAAGATTCAAGAGGGGCCAAGGCTAATATGCGCTCGCATGCCCAAATTTAAGACGTTCACCACCGAACAGGGTTTTTTTGAGCTGGCGGTTGCGGCTCCGTCGCGAGCCGCGGCGCTGAGAGCCTGGGGGATGAAGCATGATATCTTCGGTCAGGGGCTGGCGCGGGAAAGCCAGGACAACAACGTAATTGCCGCCGCGCTCGCCCGACCCGGAATCGTGCTGCGCAGACCGCTGGGGTCGAAAGGCCCATTCCGCGTCGAATCAGATCTTCCAGTTGTCAAAAATGTTCCCCGGAAGAAGCCGGAAACGACTCAGTCGACGAAGATGGCCGACAGGGAAAAAGCCGCGAATGCCCTGAAAGAATTGGACGAAACCTATCGCCGTCGGCTTGCCGCCTTGCAAGATGAGCTTCATGGGGTTCAGACTCAGATTCGAGAGGTGAGTCGCGCATGGAAAGACCGACGGAGGCAATTCACGACATCCCGCCCGAAAGTCCGGCGTTGACCCGTCCCGCCTATGGGCGGGGCTATCACGTTATCTTCGATGGGCAGGGTTGGATCGTCGGGACCGATGACGGCCAGGCCGGTCCCGCTTCCCTCGACCGGGACATGGCCGTGACGCTGGCCATTCGTGCTGCCCAACATGATCACGCCGACGGGTTAGACGTGACGGTATCTGTGGAAGAGCAGGACGGGACGTTCACGCTGGCCTGGGCAGCGGGCTGAGGCGGTTCAAAGCGGCTCGGCCGGTAGCGGGCAATCTCGGCCATGCGCTCCGGATCGGACAATATCAGATGACTACCGTGGGTTTGGATCAGGTGCTCACGCCGCAACTGCTGCAGCGTGCGGTTGGTATGGACCACGCTGAGGCCCAGCGCGTCGGACAGGACTTCCTGCGATAAGGGCAGATGAAAGCCCGCGCCGTCGGTCTTTCCGACCTCTTTCAGGCGCGCATGCAACTCGAGAAGCAGATGGAGCATCCTTTCATGCGCTGATTGGCGGCCGAGCCGGACCACCTGGTCGAGCAGGCATGCTTCCTCCCGAGCAATCATGTGCCAAACAAGCTCATGGAGCGCGCCTGTCTCTTCGCGCATTGCCCGGCCCAGGAACGGCAATTGACATGAAGTGGCCGCCGTTGCCGCCACTATGCTGCACATCACTATACGGTCGGGGCGCGCGCTAAGGCCGAAAACATCGCCAGGGAGGATGAAACCGAAAATCTGCCGCCGCCCACCAGCGAGGTCGCGTTGGCGCAACGCCCATCCTTCCAACAAAATCCGCGGTTGACCCTGGGCTGCCCCTTCTCCGATCAATTCCTGACCTTGCGGCCAAGTTTCGATCACATTCAGCGCCTGAAACAGTGATGTCACATCTTCTTCGGACAAGGGCCCCAGACGCGACAAGCTCTTGACTGCGAAGTCTCGATAGACCCGCGCGTCCAAACGTTCCGGCCGATAGCGATTCATCCCTTATCCGTGACGTTTGTACGCTGGGAGGTGTTATTCCGTTCCACAAGTTGCTCCATGGATCGTTCGTAGGGCCCGCGCGAGGTTGAAAAAACCCCAATCTCTAACTTATGTTAATGCGCTGTCGGCGCCGCCGCATGATCGTGGCGCGCGTTGTTGCTATGGCGGGCAGATTGGTGAATCGTCACGAGCCCAATGTCTCGGCGCGCAACGCGCATGCGGATTCCGTACTGCGCGGACTTTTGATGCGCGAATTGCATCACCGCTCCAAGAATCTGATGCAGCGCATTTCTTCAACCCTGCAACTACAGGCGCAAGGCGAAGACGATGCGGTTCGGGCCGCGCTGATGAAGGCGGCCGACCGCGTGAGTGCAATGTCACAAGTTCAGGCGATGCTGTACCAAGTAGGCGATGGCGAGAAGATTCCTTTGAAGACCTATCTGGAGGGTCTCTGCGTGGCACTGCGCGGCGCGCTTCAGTCCGAAACCAGCCCGGTAACCATCGAGGTGACCGGAGACACGCCCATTTGGCCTGAACAGCGGGTGGAACAAGTGGGCCTGTTGGCCGCCGAGATTGTCAGTAACACCTTGAAACACGCCTTTCCTGGCAAGATAGGCCATATCGGTCTCCACATTGCGTCCGGCAGAAAACGCTGCGTCCTAACATTCGGAGATGACGGAATAGGATTCGACACGGCACAAATCCGGCGCGGCCTGGGCAGCAAGCTGATCGAGGCCTTCGCGCGGCAATTGTCGGCCGATCTGGATATTGAAACGTCCCCTGGGCACGGCACCCGGGTCCAGGTGGGATTTCCGATTCACGACTGAATCTGTGCGCGCGCCTGCTCGTCGCCGATGAAGGCGACATATCGCACGACGAATTCCGCGCAGGCGCGGATGCGATCTTTCACCTCCAGATGCCGATGATCCGAGAAATTCTGGATGCGCCAATGATCCTTTTCGCGCTCGATGCCCCAACCGCCGGCCAAAAGCTGATCGCGGCAACGCCTGAGCCAAAGATCGGTAAGGCGCGGACGCTGCTTCAGAATGGTCTCGATCTCATCCACCGTAACGTCGTTCCGTTTGTCCGGGAAGCCGACATCCCTGAGCAGGCGGGCGGTGGATTTATTGCCTTCTTCAAATAACTTGGGGACCTCGCTGACCTTCTCGGCGAGTGTCAGTGTCATGAGATTTACTCCTGTCAGATGCGGGGATCAGGTACGCCGCTTGCATCCACCCCCGGCAAGAACTTGTTTCGATCCCTGTCGTTCATGGGACGCATGTCTGTTCGATCTTGGCGGACGCGGTTGTTGAACGGCGGTGTCGAGACATCGCTATTGGTGTTGTCCCCGAATGAGCTCCCTTGAGGCTGGGCGACGTCGTCGTTTGAGAGCGCCCTGAGCGAATTGTTGGGTGTATTGGCGGACGCGATCGAGGCCA
>DATFSP010000281.1:0-4060 GCA_035262545.1 Rhizomicrobium sp.
TATCCCAGGATCTTGAGATCACGCTCGGCCTGGCCGATCGCCGCCGCGTCAACTTCTATTGCGGTGTGCGCGGGCGGCTGAGGTGGTGTTTGCGCAATTGGCGGCGGCGGCGGAGATGGGGCGAAGGTTTTTGTGTCTTGCGTGCAGGCCGAAAGGGCCAGCGCCAGGATTGCTGCGGACAGTTTTGGCGCCTTCATGCCACCTCCAGCGCCCTGGCCAGTCGGTGCGGTTCAAAGGCAAGACGTGCGCGTGTGCCCGCGCCGGCCTCGCTGACAAGCTCGAACTTCGCGTGGTGGAAGTCGGCCACCCTGCTGACGTAAGTCAGGCCCAGACCGAGGCCCTCATGCCGGCGTCCCAACCGGCTGTCTGATTGCGAGAATGCTTCCCGTATTTTCTCCTGCGCTTCCGCCGTCATGCCGCCCCCATTATCGGCCACTTCCAGGACCAAACTTCTGTCGGATTCCTCGCGCGCCGCAATCACGGCCGTGCCGCCCGCAGGCGCGAACTTGATGGCATTGGAGACAAGATGCGAAAGCGCCCGGGATATGCGCCTGCTGTCGCCGCGCAGCGCCGGCAGGTCGCTGGGCATGACCGCCTTGAGAGTGACCCCGGCCGCGCGCGCCGCCGGTTGTCTTTCGGCGATGACGGCGGCGATGCAGTCGCCCAGATAGACCAGGCCTTCAACCGGTTGCTCCGGCTTTGACATCATTTCCGTGAGATCGAGTATGTCATTGACGATGGCGAGGAGGCGCTGACCGCCCTCCAATATTTCATTGGCATAATCTTCCTGGTGCTGGGCGGCGGATTCGCGATCCGCAAGAAGACTGGAGAAGCCGATAATGGCGTTCAGCGGAGTGCGCAACTCGTGGCTCATAATCGACAGGAACGAGGATTTCGCGCGGCTGGCGCGTTCGGCCCGGTCGCGCGCCACGCGCAGTTCCATCTCCGCCTTGCGGCGCTGCTCGATCTCGTCGCGCAGCGTTTCGTTGGCGGTCCGCAACTCGGCCGTGCGCGCCACCACGGCCTGTTCGATCAGCCGCTTGCGCATCACCGTGGTAAACATGCTTTGTGCCAAGACGCTGGTCAGCGCAATGACGAGCAACGCCGCGCCGCCGGGTACATAGAAAGTGGTTATCGGATCCTGACGGCTGGTGGAACGCAACAGAAGCTGGAAGTGGCTACCGCCGATGTCAACGCCCGTGCTGTGGCTGAGATGCGCGGCGCCCAACCATGCCTTGACCGGGATATCCGAATTGAGCATTCGCGCTTTGCCGTTCTTCGGTTGCGTGAGGGCAATCGCAGCTTGTACGGGAACAGCGGTAGCCCCGAGCGTTTCTTCAATGATGGACTGAAGCTGCAGCACGCCAAGCGCAAAACCCTGTGGCGCGGTACCGGACATCTCTTTTGGACCCGACAGACCGACTGGGAATGCGAGCAGTATCGTGGGGCCCCGCGTGCCAGATACCAGGGAGCGTGTCACGGGCGCGGATGCGGCGGCACGTCCCGTCTGCCGGGCGGTCGTGAACAATTGCGAGAGCGAAGGAATGGTCGACAGGTCCAGACCGACCAGGCTGTCGTTGCCTTCGAAGGGTTCGACATAGCTGATTGGCAGATAGGAATCGCGGCCCTTGGCCGCCACAACCATGCCCCGGTCCGTTAGTTCATGGATGCGCAAGCCGTAAAGCCCGTCGCGTTGCAGGTCCGCTTCGTAAGTCCTGCGCGCGATCCCGGCGATGCTAGGAACCCACAGCACGGCGCGAAAGCCTGTGTTGAGCGGCAATATCTGATTGGCATAGGTGGAAAACTCCCACCGTGTGACGCCGCGCGTCGCCGACACAAAGGCGCGAATCGCTGCAAGGGATGTGACGTGCCGTGTCACATCGTCCTTGAACTTTGTCTCGAAGTAGGTGGCGTTGCGCCGGAATTGCTGCAGTTCAAGAGCGGCATAATAGGCGCGCGTCGCCATGAAGGCGAAAATCGCCAGCGTCAGGCCGGCGGCGATCACCGTGACCAACGGCATCAGATCGCGCCAGCTTCCTTGTTTTCTTTTCCCCGTCATCGGCGCCAATTTCCGGTTTTGGTCCGAAGAAATCCCACGCACTGTGGATGGGGAGAGTCGACACCATCCTCTGCTAAGCTGGAGTTAAGAGCAGCTGGGCGGCTATTAACTAAAACGAGAATAAGCGGGGAACTACCGGTCTTTGGTTGCGGCATGGAACTTTCGGAAGGGCCGGCGCTCAGTCGTCAGCCTTAACAATTGCATGTATCGCGACGGCACAGATGGGCCGTCACGCTGCTGCAAGGCGTGCATCCGGCCATTACGCCAGCTGCAGGTTGCGCAAGAAGCCATACTTTTGAGGACGTGCAAGGCTGCGCATCCAGTTGCGGATGACGGCCCGTTCGCTTTGGTGCCGGGGATGCCGGCCTTCGAACAGCAGATACCGGATCGCCAAGGCAAAGGGGTTCTTCGCAGCCACAACAGATCGAAACGCAATTTCGCGCCGCACGGCGGAAGTATCTCCGATGCCGTTGAGCAAGGCCGACGATGTCCGGACCAGCAATTCACGCAGATCGGCGGCCATGAAATTGAACAGGTGGCCGGCATGGTTGGACAGCGGCACGGGATCGAACGGCGCCAGATCCTTCATGGCACAAAAGCTGCCGCTGAGAAACCGCGAGACCAGGAAAGACATCCTGATCTGATCGGCAATCTTGCTGGTACTGACGCTGTTACCATGCACGCGATATTTGATGAGAGGGATACCGATGTTGGAGCAATGGCCCAGCAAGGCCAGTTGACCAAACAGCAGATAATCTTCGGCGTATTGGGGAACGGACAGGCTTTGGGCCGCAGGCAGAACTTTCAGAAAATCATTGCCATAGGCAGCCCCCAATTTGCGGAAGGCAGCAAGATCGACCATGACGGTCGGATGAATGACCGGATCATAGAAAAAGCAGGCAGCCGTCACCCCATCCGGTCCCAGCGGGCGTTCCAGATACCCAATCTTCCCGCCATCTGCGTCGATCATGACGGCTTCCCCGCCCATCACGACGCAGTGCGGATTTTCTGAAAAAAAAGCAAGCGAATGCGCCATCCTTGCCGGCAGCGCGACGTCATCGGCATCGTGGCGCATCACATACCGGCAATCGCATAGCGCAAGCCCCCGGTTCAGCAGACTGGCAAGGTCCGGCGCATCCGTCATTGGCAGAATCTGAATGCGCCGGTCGCGGGCGCCATACTCCCCCGCCAGCTCCATCGAGCCGTCGGATGATCCATGGTCCAGAATCAGAAGGCGCCAGTCCGGAAACGACTGTCGCTGAATGCTCTCGATGGATTCGCCCAGATAGCGCACACCATTACGCACGGGCATCAAGACATCGATTGTCGCCACGCTCGGCCCTGTCAACAATGCGCAAAGTGATCGTTCTGACGGTGATGGTCTTGAGACAGATCGCGCTTTCGTGACACAGTGTGCGCGGGGAAAGCGAACAAGATCAATGCCCTGCGCCGCCGCTCACGCCTTTGTCCCATAAAGATCACAGCCTGCGGAACAATTCCGCCTTAGCGTGGGTTTGAGGACTTTGGAGATGCTTGCGCGCCATCTTCGTCACGCCCGGCATGATTTGTCCGTGATGACGGTTTCAGGCTTGGCCCGCCAGATGCTTTTACCGGCGAGATATGGGCAGGATGACCCGCATACCCAAGATACTTCATTACACATTCGGAATGGCTCCCGATTTCGGCGGCAAGCCCTGGAGCCTTGTTCATCATGTCTGTCTCAAAAGCGCGGTTGAGCGGATCAAGCCGGAAAAAGTCTGTTTCTACTGCCAGTTCGAACCTTCCACGCCCTGGTGGAATCTGAGCCGCGAATTATTGACGGTGGTAAAAATTGCGGCGCCGCAGGAGATATTTGGCCGCCCGCTGAAGCACGTCGCCCACCAATCGGACGTCGTCCGGCTTCAAAGGCTTATTGCCGAGGGCGGCATCTATCTCGATGCGGATGTGCTCGTTCACCGCAGCTTCGATGATCTGCTGGACAACTCCACTGTCCTTGGGCTG
>DATFSP010000282.1:0-11114 GCA_035262545.1 Rhizomicrobium sp.
TCCCGATAGACGGCGCCCATCAGGCGTGGCGTGGCGATTCGTCCCTTGGGCTTCTCTGCCAGGATCGCGGTCGCCTTACCGTAATGGTCATGCGCCAGCGCCGCCACGCCACGGCACACGCCGTCCACTCTGCCATCCGACACCACCATTCTGGGATCGAGCGATTTGAACCCGACGGCAAAGAGATATTCGCGCGGCAGATAAAGGCGCCCGATGCCCGCATCCTCGTCGATGTCGCGTAGGATATTGGTCAATTGCAGGGCCCGGCCCAGATTATGGGCTAGGGCGAAACCGGGTTCCTCTTCCATGCCGAACACTTTGATCGAAAGCCGCCCCACCGCGCTCGCCACGCGCTCGCAATATAGGTCGAGGGTGGCGAGATCCGGCGCGACGATATCTTCCGCCACATCCATTTCCATCCCGTCCAGAACGGTGAGGAAGTCCACTTTGCGAAGTCCGAATTGCTCGACCGCCGGTGCTAGGAACGAGACCCGCTGCGGCTTCTGCCCGCCATAGAGCGCTTCGAGGTCATAGCGCCAGGCCTCGAGCCGGTCACGGCGCTCGGAGCGCGTGCCGAGTCCGTCATCGGCAATATCGTCCACCCGGCGGCAAAAGGCATAGATCGCGAACATGGCGTCGCGCTCGCGTTTGGGCATCAACCGCATGGCAAGATAGAAGGAACTGCCCGCCGCCTTCTTCTTCGCCGAAGCCGCCTGGGACGCGGGCGATACCTTGCTCATGAACGCCTGCGCCTCACGCGCGAGAAAAGGAAAAACGGCAGCCGCCCGACGAACAAGCTTGCCACACGCGCCTTGGAATGATGGACTTTTTCGCTCAAGGGGTCGCGGCTTGCCAGCATGGCGTTCAAATCTTCGGCCAGGGTTTGAATGAGATCGACCTCCAAGGCAAGCCTCACGTCCCTGATCAAGCCGGCAAAGCGGCATGATTCTTGTAGAAGTGCGCCATTCTTGGCTGCCAGCCCGGTTATTACGCATCCGAGTGCTGGGCTGGCTTTGGCTAAGGCCAGGGCGGTGACGTCCAGGCCATTTTCCTTAAGCGCGTCTTGCGGAATATAGACCCGGTTGAGGTCGCGGTAATCTTTGGCGCAATCTTGCAGATGATTGATGACCTGAAGCGCCGCGCACAGGGCATCGTTGGCGGGCCAGGTATCGCGGCTTTCCCCATGCACGTCCAGGACGAAGCGGCCGACCGGCATGGCGGAATAGCGGCAATAATCCATCAGCTCGGCCCAGTCGCGATAACGCAATTTGGTGACGTCACGGCGAAAAGCTTCGAGCAGATCCAGCGCGTGCTCGCCGCTCAAGCCTCGTTCGGACAAAACGTGGCGAAGGGTCAATGCCTCCGGCGAGGTACTGCTTTCACCCACAAGACTTCGCCGCATGTCTTCCAACAATTTGAGCTTGTCACTTTGTGAGGCGGTAGCATTATCCGCGATGTCGTCAGCGAACCTGGCGAACCGATAGAAAGCCAGAATTGGCCCGCGAGCCTTGGGCGCAATTAGGTACGAAGCGACGGGAAAATTCTCGTCATGATGGCCCTTGCCAGACTGGAGCGCAGTTGCCTCGCTCACGCGCCACCTTCGCTATCTGAGGCCTTATTTTTATGGCCTACCGCTTCGCTATCTGAGGCCTGGGCCCTGCCCTTCCACATGCCGCCCTTGCCGGACCAATATTGGACCGCGGAATCCAGCGTGAACACGGAATAAACAGCTCCGATCAGGGGCAGCAGGAGTCCCCAAAGGGGCGACAGACGGTAAAAGCGCAGCATCGGTTGGAACATCACGGCCATGATCGCCCAAGCAAGATAGGCGGCAAGTCGCACATAATACATGGCGAAGAGAGCGCCCAACACCGGTGCGATATAGACAATGAAAAGACCGATCAGGGTGCCTACGAGCAAGATGGGCGAATAGTTCAATTGTGCAAAAGCCGATCTGGCCACCATCCTGCGGATATCGCCGAAGTGAGGATACGGCCTGAGCGAAATGGAGCGGTCCGTCAGGCCCAACCAGATCGAACCCTGTTTCTTCAAGATCCGGGCCAGCGCGCAATCGTCAATAATGTTTTGCCGGATCGCCGCAAGCCCGCCCGCAGCTTCCAGCGCTTCGCGTCGCACCAGCATGCAGCCTCCCGCCGCCGCCGCAACCTTGCTTTTGGGATCATTCGCTGCGCGAAACGGAAACAACATGTCGAAAAAAAACACGAATGCGGGGATCAGGAAATGTTCGGATGGGGAGCGGCATTGAAGCCGGGCCATTAAAGACACCAGCGTCTTCCGGCCATCTTCCGCGCGCGCCACCAACTGTCTGAGGTTGTCGGGCTTGTGGGCGATATCGGCGTCAGTGAACCAGAAAAACTCCGGGGCGCCCGCTCCAGCCACGCCCTGGCTCATCGCCCAGAGCTTGCCCGTCCAGCCGGGCGGCCGCGCCCCGCCTTTCAGCACGGCAAGGCGTGCATCCCCGATCGCCCGGGCCATGTCCGCAGTGCGGTCTTCCGACTGATCGTCCACCATTATCACTCGAAATTCGCCTGGATAATCCTGCGCCAGAAGACTGGCCAGACTCCGCGCAATCACGTCTTCCTCATTGCGCGCGGGGATTATCGCGACCACGGATGGCCAGTGGTCCGGCGTCGCGACGGCCAGGGTGTCCCGCTCGCGCAGCAGCCAGAAGAAGCGGTGACCGAGAAGCAGGTAAAGCCAGATCAGGAGCGGCAGAAAGCCCAACAAAAGACCTACGATCATTCAAAGATACCCATTGGCCAAGAACCAGGCATAGGCGTCCTTCAATCCTTCACCGTAGGGACGCGCGCTATAGCCGAGCTCGCGCGTGGCCTTGGCGGAAGAGAAATACATCAGATAGCGCGACATGCGCAGCGCATCGGCGGTTAGGAAGGGCTCCCTGCCGGTGACGCGCGCCACCCCTTCCAGGGTGAAAGCGAGCGGAAACAGCGGCGCGCGCGGCAGCCTAATAGTTGGCGGCTTTCGCCCCGCCAAACGAGCGATATCCGTCAGCATCGCCGCCAGACTCACATTCTCGCCGCCCAGAATGTAATTATCCCCGACCCGGCCATGCTCCAGCGCCAGGAAATGGCCTTCCGCCACGTCGTCCACATGCACCAGATTGAGTCCGGTGTCGACGAAAGCCGGCATCCTTCCTCGCGCTGCCTCGACAATGATGCGGCCTGTGGGGGTTGGCTTCACGTCGCGTGGGCCGATGGGCGTGGACGGCGCAACGATCACGGCAGGAAGCTTCTGGTCGGCGATCATGCGCTCGACCTCGCGCTCGGCCAGCAATTTGCTTTTCTTGTAGACGCCGATAGCGCTTCGCTCGCTATGGCGCGAAGTCTCATCAACCGCTTCGCCATTCCCAGGCTTCAAAGCGGCCACTGACGAAGTATAGACCACGCGCTCCAACCCAGCCTTGAGCGCGGCCTGCATAGTGGCGCGGGCGCCTTCCAGATTGTTACGGGCGATCTCCAGCGGATCGCGTGCCCAAAGCCGGTAGTCGGCGGCGACGTGGAAAAGATATCGTGCGCCCTCAAGGGCCAGGCACATGGATTGGACATCGCGCATGTCGCCAAGCACGACATCCACATCGAGGCCTGCGATATTGGTGCGCGGCGAGTTTGGACGCATCAACACGCGCACCCTGAAGCCGCGTTCCAGCGCTTTGCGCGCCACCGCTGCGCCGACAAAGCCCGACGCGCCCGTGACCAGGACCAAATCGCTCATGGCGGCGTAGAGCGTGCGCGCAGCGCCGCTTGCGCCTCGGCGCTTTGCCAATAGAGCAGGGCCGGCACACCGATCACGATTTCTCGCGCGCGCCTAAGCAGCGAAACCGCCAGTCCCATCTCGGCCGGAAGGCCGAACAAAGGCGCCAGCATGGCATAACCGGCCTCCTGCACGCCCAAAGCCGCTGGAACGAATGCGCCGATGGAGCGCAATGCGCACAACAACGCCTCGACCGCCACTGCATCTGGAAGACTTATCTTACCCCCGATCAGGAGAAACGCGATGTAGGTACCTCCTCCACCGCCGATCCAGGACGCCAGATGCAGAGAGGAGGACAGTGCCAAGCGCTTGGGCGAGGCGTAAAGCGCATGGATCGCATCACGGAAACTAGCACCGCTTTTGATCTCACCGAAAAAACGCGCCGCCACGCGCTCCGCGAAGTCCGCGCCTTTCTTCTGCAAAAGGATCAGAGCAGCGAGCGCAGGTACGGCCACGACCAGCGTGATCAGCATGGCGTTGATCAGTGGCCCGGCGACGGCCAGATGGCGGAAATGTCCCACGCCAAGCAGGATGCCAATAGCGAGGAATGCCACCTGCGCCATCGCCTCCGCCGTCGCGTCGGCCGCGACGGAGGCCGCGGCGTAGCCCGCGCTCATGCCATGAAGGATCACGAGCCTTGCTGCGGCCACCATGCCGCCCACTGGCGAGAAAGGCGAAATTTCCGTGATGCAGTCACGCACCAAGCGGGCGAGATAGAAATTCTTCACGCCATGGCGCTGCTCTTGCGGCAGTAGGGCGATCCAAGCCGCCGCCAACGGGATGGTCAGCAGAAGCGCGTAAAGACACAGTATCGCCAGCCCGGCAAAGCCAGCGCGTGCTACCGAGCCGATTACGGCGTCAAAGCCGATCGCCCAGATCAGCCAGGCTGCCGCGACAAGACCGGCGGCAAACGCGATGGCGACACCCCATTTCATGCAGCTAGTGACCCGATTCTGAAATTCGGCGCGACACTAGATCAAGCCGGCAGGGGGCGGCGGGCGCGGAGGCTCCACAGGCGCAGCGCCGAAAGCGCCGCATCCGCAAGCTGCGGCAGGAAGCTGGGACGCAGCAATTCGCGATCGAATGCCTCCATGCGGCGCCGGTTTTCGGAATAGCAATCCTCGAGGAAACGGCGGAAGGTAAACCCATCCAGGAATACCGAGGCTTGGGTGGCGGCAAATTCCTTGCCGTCATTCAATTCCTTGCCGCGGCGGGCAGTCCCCACCATGCGCAAAAGCGCACGGATGTAATAATAGAAGGACACGATCGGCAGAACCTGGCGGGCGGGGAAGCCCTTTTGCGCCTGGGCATAAGCCATCCAATTGACAAAGAAGACGATGTGGCGCGTCTCCTCGTACATCAGAGTTTCGAAGATCTGGAACATTTCCTTGGGCAGGAACTGGGATTGCATGGCGATCTTGAAGACGCCAAAGCCAAGGAAAGAATCCATGCATTCGCCAAAACCGAAATCCTTGAAGCGGGTTTCAACGTCGTCGCTCACATCCTCCAGCGGCCGCTCGGCCGCATCGATGCCATAGCGGTCGATCATTACGCGGATCAGTTTGGCGTGCCGCGCTTCCTCGAAGCCCTGCAGCGCGATGGCCTTCTTCAGGATCGGGTCGGTAACGGTCTCGGTAAAGGCGGCGACAATAGCGCCCGCGCGCCGCTCGGTATAAAAAACTTCCTCCCAGAAGGGTACGGATTTGAGGCGTTTGAGCGCGTCCTCGTCCAGCTCGGGCCAGGGAAGCGTTTCCGGGTCATATTCGGTATAGGTGTCGTGGAAATGGCGGCAAAAAATATTGCGATGTTCCGGCGATCCGATTTTCATATCTTATGCTTCTTTCCCAGGAATTTCAGCGCCAGCCGCGCCATTAAGGGAACGAAGCGCGGCCGCTTAAGTCGCGCATCATAGATGCCCAGCCGCCGGTCATTTTCCTCCAGGCAGATCGCGATCAATTCCCCGACATCGATATCGGCGCCCAATTGCTGCGCGCCATTCATGGTGAAATTATTGTCCTGCTGGCCATGGGTCATGTCCGAGGCGATGCTCATCCGCTCCCACACCAGGAAGGCCCACACAGCCAACACCTTCAATTCGAAATAGGGACGGCGCCACCACGGCATGTTGCGCCGCTGCCAGGCCACCCAATTGACGAAGAACAATATGTGACGGCCTTCCTCGTGCACCACCGGCTCGAAAGTCTCCACCAATTCGTCGGGGAAATAGCCGGTCCGGCGCGCACTTTCGAACAGACCGAAGGCGAAGAAGGAGTCGATGCACTCACTGTAGCCCGTGACCAAGAACGCCCATTCGGGGTTCTTGGGCCTAGGATAAACCGGCTCCGGCGCGAGAGTAATTCCATAAGCCTCGACGAGATTGGCAAGGACATGGCGATGACGCTTTTCTTCGAACCCGTTTAGCTCGATGGCCTTGCGCAACAAGGGATCGGCAACGCCTTCAGCGTAGGTACATACATTGAGGCCGGCGCGATTCTCGGTCTGCACTGCAATGTCCCAAATCGGCAGAGAGGTGATTCGCTTTTCCGCTTCCTCGTTCAGCTTGGGCCAGTCCAGCACCGCCGGTTTATAAGGATTGAAGGTGTCGAGCAGCGTTTTGCAAAATAACCGCTTGTGCGCATCCGAGCCGAAGTGGATCGGGCCCTCTTCGGGCCATGCGCCGGTGTCGCGAGTCAGATCAGGCGGAATCGCGAATGCCGGACTGCTCATCAGATTTCTTTCCAAAGCGTTGATTTTCCAGGCGGCCAGCCCGCCGCGCGGCTTGACCCTATTGTATCCAAAAGTCGCAAAAGCCGCCAAGGCGAATATTCCGGGCGGCGATCAACGGGGCCATTCCAGGATCGATGAGGGCCGCCAGTTCCTCCGCATAGGCATAGTCAGCCGCGCTTCCGGAATAGGGGCCGGTGGCAGGATGTAGATAAATCTCGCTTACGCCGTTAGGCAGATGCTCCAACAGTCCCCTGAGCCGCCTCCCCGTCATGGCACCCGACCAGGCAAGGCCGAACACCTGATCCGGCGCGTGGACGCCGTGCTTGGCGAATTGGCGCCTCAACCGGCGCGCGAAAGGTTGGGTGAGAAACACGCTGCCCGGTGGGTTGCCCGGCTCAATCTGCGCCAATATGCGGCCAGGCTCCAGCGGCACTCGCGCCCCGCTCGCTCCGTGCGAAGCCGCGAATTTCACCAAGAGCGCCGCGATGGTGGGATGGAGATGAAAATGCTTGTGCGCGTTGACATGATCGAGCTTGAGACCGGTGGCTGCAAAGGCCTCGAATTGGGCCTCGATCTCGGCCGCAAGTTGCGCCTTCACTTTGGGATAAAAGAACATAGCCGCGCCTGCTCGCGCCATGTTGTTGCGGAAATTCCCGCCGCGATCGACAAGATCGGGCACCAGCCTGCCCGGAAGAACCGGCTTTCCGTCGACCAGGACCAGATGCAACCCCACCCTGAGTTTGGGCAGATCGCGGGCACGGGCCACGGCATCGGCGGCAGCGGCGCCCGACACCATCAGGCTGGCGGCGGTGAGCACACCGTCCCTGTGCGCGTGCTCCACCGCCTGGTTGACTTCGACCGCGGCGCCGAAATCGTCTGCCGTGACGATCAAACTCTTCAACGTCAGGAAACGATCATGTCTTCCCGGTTCCTGAGGAACTGGAAGAACTCCACGCCTTCGCGCAACCGCCGCACCAGCATATGGCGCGAGGTGAGCATCTCACCCACGATCTCGGCGATTTTCGACGGACGGAAGTAAAATTTCTTATAGAACTCCTCTACCGAATCGAAAATTTCGGTGTGATTCAGGTGCGGATAGTTGAGCGGCGCGATCTGCGTGCCGTCATCGGTCAGAAGATCGATGTCCGAAGCGAACCAACCATTCTCCTTGGCCTGCTTGTAGAGGAAGGTGCCGGGATAAGGCGCCGCCAGCGACACCTGCAAGGTGCGTGGATTGACTTCTTTGGCGAAGGCCAGCGTTTCCTGGATGGTTTCGCGCGTTTCGCCAGGCAAGCCCAGAATGAAGGTGCCGTGCACGAGGATGCCCAGCTCATGGCAATCCTTCGAAAAGCGCTTGGCGACCTCGACCAGAAGGCCCTTCTTGATGTTGTGCAGGATCTTCTGATTGCCGGATTCGTAGCCCACCAGGAGCAAGCGCAGGCCGTTCGCTTTCATCACTTCCAGCGTCTTACGCGGAACATTGGCCTTGGCGTTGCAGGACCAAGTGACACCAAGTGGTCCCAGCGCGCGCGCCAACTCTTCGACTCGGGCGTGATCGTCGGTGAGCGTATCGTCGTCGAAGAAGATTTCCCGGATTTGGGGAAATTCCTTCCGCACATACTTCACTTCTTCGACGACTTTCTCGATCGATTTGTAGCGGTATTTGTGGCCGCCAATAGTCTGAGGCCAGAGGCAGAATGTGCAGCGCGATTTGCAGCCACGCCCCGTGTACCAGGACATGTAAGGATGCAGCAGATAGCCGCCGAAATAATTCTCGACTTTCAGCTGCTTGTAGAGTGGTAGGACAGACGGCAGCCGGTCCATGTCCATCAGGATCTCGCGCTCCGGATTATGGACGATCTGGCCCGTCGCATCGCGATAGGACAGGCCTCTGATCGTCGCCCAATCCGCACCATTAGCCAGTTCCTGGATGGTGAATTCATATTCATTGCGGCACACGAAATCGATGTCGGGGCAGGCCTCCAGACTCTGCTGCGGTTCGACCGCCACCTTGGCGCCGATGAAGCCGATCTTGGCCTTGGGATTGATCGCACGGATCATGCCCGCGGTGCGCATGTCCGATTTGAAGCTGGGGGTCGAGGTGTGGACGATAATCAGCTCATGAGCCTTCACATCTTCCTTGATGTCCTCGAAGGACAGCCGGTGCGGAGGCGCATCGATCAGGCGCGACCCCGGCACCATCGCGGCGGCCTGGGCCAGCCAAGTGGGAAACCAGAAGCTCTTCACTTCGCGCTTCATTTGGTAGCGCGCGCCAGCGCCACCGTCATAGCCGTCGAAAGACGGGGCCTGGAGGAAAAGCGATTTCATGGGCATGGAATAAGCCTTCAGAATTGGGACAGCGCGCCGCTGGTCTCGATCGAATAGCGGCTTCCCCGCCAATAAATCGTTTCACCGAAACGCGACGTCACAAATACTGCGAAACTCAGTACGTCACGCAAGGGTAAGAGCCAAAACGGACCCGCATGCGTTGCGAAAATATCATCAATGCGGCGCTTGAGGAACAGCCGTGCCAAAAGCGTGACCAAGATCACGACCAGGCTCGCGGTGTTGAAACCCAGCAAAAGAGCCGCCAGAAGAGCGATTGGGAAACCGAAGGTCACGACACTGCCCAGATGGCCGAGGGAATCGACCATGCGGATTGTGCGGGTCCAACGCACTTCGTGGCGGACCAGGTCCCGCAAGCTGGTCTCGAAAGCGAGGTGGCCGACGCTCATGGCGGGAATCGCCACGGCGTAACCTTTGGCGCGCACGGCGCGGCCAATCTCATAGTCGTCCGCCAAAAAATCGGTATAGGCGCCGAAGCCGCCAATCTCATCCAGCACGCCGCGGGTGAGCGCAATGGTGGATCCCATGCAGGGCTTTGCCAAGTCAAGCGTGGTGGCAAGAATCACATTAGGCAGGAAATCGTAGGTGCTTCCCATCGCCGCAAGCGTGGACCAGAGGCTCTTATCGCCGCGGACCACCTCACCCGTATAGAGACAAGTGACCAAACCCACGCCGGGACGCGCCAAGGCGTCCGCGACCTGGCGTAGCCAACTCCGCGAAACAATGATGTCGCCGTCCGAGAGGACCAGCGTCGCATGCTTGGCGGCCGGCAGCATGTTGACGAGATTGGAGACTTTAGCGTTGAAGCCATAGAGCGCACTGTCCGCGACGATGGTTGCGTCAAAACCCGGATAGCGTGCCTGCAAGGCCTCGACCACTGGAATGGCTGGATCCTCTTCGTCATGGACGCCGAAGACGATCTGGATCTGCCCCGGATAATCCTGAACAAAGAAGCTCTCCAGATTGTCGGAAAGCCCGGGCCCGTTCAGGTGCAGCGGCTTCAGGATGGTGACGGGGGGATAGGCTGGCGCAGGCGGAACTTCGGCCCGCATGAAACGGCCAGCAAAAAAAGCCGCCGCCATCGCATATGCCGCTCCACAAAGCGCCAAGCCGCATAGAAGCCAGCCGGCGGAAACAAAAAGCATCGCCATCAATCGTTCCGGCCCCCTCGCCGGATTGTCATATTTAATGGAGTGAGCCAACCGGATGAAGGGCCCCGACGTGACAATTTACGGCGGGGTGCGTAAAATTGGCGCGTTCCAACCTTTGCGAATGTGAATTGGCGCCTGTCGAGCCACTTCGTCTCGATTCCCTGGTACCAAAGGGCAATAGCGGTAATCCCTCTGTAATAAAATGAACAGTCTCAAAATACGCGATGTCACCATCCCTGGCCTGGCGCTGACCGCACCGATGACGGGGGTTTCCGATTTGCCATTCCGCCAGACTGCGTCGCGGCTGGGCGCGCCTTACGTCGCCACCGAGATGGTGGCTTGTGATAGTTTCGCCCGCGGCCGCCCCGACGTGGTGCGTCGCGCGGCTGTGGGCGACGGCCTGCCATTGATGGTGATTCAATTGGTGGGACGCGAGGCGGAATGGATCGCCAAGGGAGCCAAGCTAGCCGAGCAGGCAGGTGCAGACATCATCGATTTCAACATGGGCTGCCCCGCCAAGGAAGTTACCGGCGCACTGTCCGGCTCGGCCTTGATGCGCGACGAGGAATTGGCGGCACGCCTCATCGGCGCCGCGGTGGAAGGCACCAGCCGTCCCGTCACGCTGAAAATGCGGCTGGGATGGGACGAGCATTGGAAGAATGCGCCCGAAATCGCCATGCGCGCCGAACGGTTAGGTGTGGCCGCCATCACCGTTCATGGGCGAACGCGTCAGCAATTCTATCGCGGCAAGGCGGATTGGCGTGCCGTGGCCGAGGTGAAACAGGCCGTACGGATTCCCGTGATCGTCAATGGCGATGTTATTGATCTCGCCAGCGCTCACGATGCGCTCGAACAATCAGGTGCCGACGCCGTCATGATAGGCCGCGGCAGTTATGGCAGGCCATGGATCGCGGCCAGCCTCAGCGAGGCGCTTGCGGGGGGAAAGTGCGCGAATGAGCCGGGCGCCCGGATCCGGTTGGACATTCTGTTTCACCACCTGACCGCTTCGCTGAAATTTTACGGCGACGCGCTGGGCTTGCGCGTATTTCGCAAACATCTGGGCTGGTATGTCGAAAACGCGCCCTTCGGCACGTCTGC
>DATFSP010000283.1:0-5204 GCA_035262545.1 Rhizomicrobium sp.
GGATTGTTTCGATTTCGTCCAGGCGCGTCGCTACCAGGAAGGTGATGTGCTCGTCATCCGCTGGGAGGGCCCCAAGGGCGGTCCCGGCATGCGCGAGATGCTTTCAACCACGGCGGCTTTGTATGGCCAGGGTGTGGAGAATATAGCCCTGATCACCGATGGGCGTTTTTCGGGCGGCACGCGTGGACTTTGCGTGGGCCATGTGGGACCCGAAGCCGCCGATGCGGGGCCGATCGGTCTTCTCAAGGATGGCGACATCATCACCATAGATGCCGAGACCGGCGAATTGTCGGTGGCGTTGTCTGATACTGAGTTGGCCGGGCGCAAGAAGGCCTTCGAGCCAAAGGCTCCCGCGTTCAAGACCGGCGCCCTGGCGCGTTACGCCAAGAATGTGGGGCCGGCGCGTTACGGCGCGGTGACCACACCCGGCGCCGACCAGGAAGTGCGCTGTTACGCCGATATTTAGTCGTCAACTTCTAACGCGCGGTAGCCGGAGCATTCCATTAAGCCGTCTTCCTGGCCTCATGAGCCTTGCCCAGCACCCGTAGCGCATTGCCGCCCCAGAAATTGGTGAGTTGCGCTTCGGTGTAACCCGCCTTCACCAACCGCTCGGTGATCTTGGGAAGGGCCGTCACGTCTTCCAATCCCGCGACGCCACCTCCGCCGTCCCAATCGGCGCCGATGCCGACATGGTCGGGCCCCACCAGATCCAGAGCGTGGAGGATGTGTTTCATATAGTCATCCAGGGTGGCGCGTTGCTGAGGGTATTTCTGGTTGAGCGCTTTGGTGTCTAGGGCAGCCTGGTGGACGGTTGCAGTCGCTTCAGCAGGCGTCATCCCGCTGAGATTTTCCAGCTTGGCGGAAATGGCGGCTTCAGCCTTGGCGCGGTCGGGGTTCCTGACCTCCGGGATCAGATAGACGGAATTCATCTGGATGGTGCCGCCTGCTGCCGCCAGTTTCTTGATTCGGGCGTCGTCCAGATTGCGGGGATGATTATTGAGGGCGCGGCAACTGGAATGGGAGCAGATGATCGGCGCGCGCGACATTTCCAGCATCTGGTCGAATACGTCGTCGGAGGCGTGGCTCGCGTCCAATATCACGCCAAGATCGTTGGCCTCCTGCACGAATTGGCGCCCCAAAGGTGAAAGGCCGCCCCATTTCTTCTTGTCGGTGGCGGAATCGCCGAACTGGTTATTGAGGAAGTGGACCGGTCCCGCCAGCCGCACGCCGAGCTTGTGAAAACTCCGGAGCAGGGTGGGATCGTTGCCCAGGATTCCGGAATTCTCGATGGACTGAAAAACGATGATTTTTTTCTCGGCGGTGATGCGTTTGGCATCCTCGGGCAGGAAGGCGAGTTCGAAATGGTCGGGGTGGGCCGCGACCATCTCGCGAATCTCGGCGGCACGCAGGAACGCGGCGTCGCGCATCGCGCTCATCCCTTCCGGTGTGAGCGGCGCCTGCGGCGTGTAAATCGCGAAAAAGCCGCCCTTCAGCCCCCCTTCCACCATCCGGGGATAATCCACCTGGGTGAAATCCTCCGCCACGCTATGGCGTTTCATCACGTCCCATCCGGGACGCGCCAGATTGGCCGGCATGTCGAGATGAGTGTCGAGACAGATCAGTTTTTTGTGCAGCGCCAGCGCGTCGCCGCCCGCCGCCCGGGCCAGTTGCGGCGCCAGCGCGACGGCCGCTGCCGTGTTGGTGATCATCGCGCGTCTTGAAAGTCCCATGGTTTCCTCCAGCCCCTCTGCTGGAGGGATGCTAGGAGATTCTTGGAAGTTCAGGAAAGGCCTTTGCTCAGTGTCAAAATGCCGTCGGCCACATATTGAACTGCCAACGCCGCCAGGAGCACACCCAGGAGGCGGCCGAACAGCGCCTGGCCTTGCTTGCCGAGGAGCCGCTCCAGATAGGATGCTGTGAGGAATACCGCATACGACGCCACAAGCATCAGGGCCATGACGGCGATCAGAAGCAAAAAACCTATTACGTTGCCATTCATGCGCCCTGCCAAAAGCACCATGGCGGTCATGGCGCCGGGCCCCGCCATCATGGGTATCGCCAGTGGGAAAGCGGCTATGTGCGAGCCGGCGCCAGCCTGATCGGCCTTGCGTTCGACCCGGTGCCCGAACACCATTTCGAAGGCGATAGCGAAAAGAAGTAGCCCGCCCGCGATCCGGAACGCCGCCAGCGAAATTCCCAGCCGGGCCAAAAGCCAGTCGCCGAACAGCGCCGACCCGGCCAACACAAAGAAAGCGATCACGCACCCTTCCAGCGCGATCTTGCGCTTGACAGGTCGGGACAAACCAGCGGTGAGGCCGATGAAGATTGGCCCAAGCCCCACTGGATCGATCACCACGAACAAGGTGACCAGTGCGGAAACAAAAAACGTGCTCATCGGGCCACCCTAGCGCAACCAAGTTCCTTCCCGAAGCCAGCCGTGAGCCACGCGGAAATGTCGCAGGGCAGCCATAGTATTTTACGAAACTGGCGGCTCACACCACCGCTCCCGGGGATTGAAAGCACAGGCCCAAAGGGGCATCGTCTCGGCCACATAAGTCCACACAGGGGGAGGGTTTAATGGGTCGTCTGTCTGCTCGTCTGCTTGGAACGGCTGCGCTTTTTTCGGTTTTAGCGGTGGCACAGGCCACAGCGGCGGGCGCCGATGATGCAAAGCTCAAGGCCGAGGCCCAGGGCATCACCATCGTGCGCGATTCCTATGGCGTCGCCCATGTGAAGGGCCATACCGACGAGAATGCCGTATTTGGCATGGTCTATGCGCAGGCCGAAGACGATTTCAATCGCGTCGAGACCAACTACGCCACCAATCTTGGCGTCACCGCCATGCATGACGGCCCCGACGCGATCTGGAGCGACCTGCGCCAGCGGCTTTTCATCGATCCCGAAGTGCTGAAGGCCGATTACGCCAAAAGCCCCGAATATTTGAAGAAAATCATGACCGGTTGGGCCGACGGCTTGAATTACTTCCTGGCCACTCATCCCGATGTGAAGCCCAAATACATCACCCATTACGAACCCTGGATGGCGCTCTCCTTCACCGAAGGCTCGATCGGCGGAGACGTCGAGAAGGCGCGCCTGTCGCAGCTTCAGGCTTTCTATGAAAAACGCACCGTTGCGCTGACCGACAGGGAGAAGGGCCTGGTCTGGATCGAGCCGGTGGGCTCCAACGGCATCGCCATCGCCGGCAAAATCTCCCAGAACGGCCATGCCATGCTCTGGATCAATCCCCACACCTCCTTCTATTTCCGCTCGGAAGTAGGGATGGCAAGCGACGAAGGGCTCGACGCCTATGGCGCCGCCACTTGGGGCCAGCCTTTCCTCTATCAGGGCTTCAACGAGCATCTGGGCTGGATGCACACCACCAGCTCGGCCGACACCGTGGACGAGTTCGCCGAGACCGTCACCAACAAGAACGGCAAGTATTTCTACAAATACGGCAATGAAGAACGGCCGGTGACGGAAAAGAACATCACCATCCAGTACCGCGACGCCGGCGGCAAGATGGCGAAGAAGACCTTCACCACCTATTACACCATCCACGGCCCGATCGTGCGCGAGGCCGACGGCAAGTGGATTGCGCTGTCGATCATGAACACGCCGATTGCGGCGCTGGAACAATCCTTCGGCCGCACCAAGGCCAACACGCTCGCCGAATACATGAAAGTGGCCAGCTTTCAGGCCAATTCGTCGAACGACACGCTCTATGCCGACGACAAGGGCAATGCCGGGCTGCTGCTGCCGCAATTCGTGCCGTTGCGCGACAACCAGTTCGACTACACAAAACCCGTTGACGGTTCCAATCCCGCCACGACCTGGAAGGGCATGACGCCGGTGGATCAGATTCCACACGTGATCAATCCTGCGTCGGGTTGGGTATTCAACTCAAACGACACGCCGCAGAATTCGGCAGGCCCGAACACGGTGGATATGTCCAAATTCCCCACCTACATGGACCAGTCGGGTGAAAATCCCCGCGGCGTTCACATGGTGCGGGTGCTGACCGGCTCCAAGAACATGACGCCGGAAAAGCTGATCGCGGACGCCTTCGATCCGTATCAGCCCGGCTTCGCCGAAATCGTCCCGGCGCTGCTCAAGGATTATGACGCGCTGCCGTCTTCCAGCCCGCTCAAAGCCAAGCTGGCAGAGCCGATCGCGGTCTTGAGGACCTGGGACTACAAATGGGGCGCGGATTCCGTCGCCAATTCGGTGGCGATCTTCTGGGGCGACGCGCTTTACGCGAAAGACATCAGGCCGATGCGCGCAGCCGGCATCCGCGAGGATTACGTCGCCTACCTCGCGCACAAGGCGTCGGCCGAGGACCGGCTGCAGGCCCTGTCGGAGGCGGTGGACAAGCTCACCGCCGATTTCGGCACCTGGAAGACGCCGTGGGGCAACATCAACCGCTACCAGCGCACCCATGACGACATCAAATCGCATTTCGACGACAGCCTGCCCAGCCAGCCGGTGCCGTTCGATTCCGCGCAATGGGGTTCGATTGCGTCCTATTCCACGATCCACGACACCACCAAGAAATGGTACGGCGTGGGCGGCAACAGCATCATCGGTGCCATCGAATTCGGGCCCAAGGTCAAGGCGTGGATGGCGACGGTGGGCGGCGAAAGCGGCGATCCCAAGTCCCCGCACTTCACCGACCAGGTCAATGCCTACATCACGGGCAAGCTGCTTCCGGTCTACTTCTATCCGGACGAATACAAGGCTCACGCCGAGCGGACCTACCACCCGGGCGAATAAGGTGTCTTGATTGAAGTATTCTTCCCCCGCCAGCGGCTTGGCTGCGCGGGGAAGATGTTTTCTGAAGGCTTGTCCTGAGGAAAACAGTTGCGAGTAAAATTACTTTCGCGAGGGAATGATGTCGAAGGTGCACAGCCGCAGAGGATTTCTCAATTTTGCCGGCGCGGGCGCCGGTCTCTTGGGCGCCTCCTATTGGAGCAGCGCCTGGGCGGTTGAGATACCCGACCTGATCGTCACCAATGCCACGGTTTATACCGTGGACAATGCCATGCCCAAGGCGGAAGCGTTCGCAGTGCGCGACGGAAAATTCGTGGCGGTTGGAAAGAGCGACGAGATCAGGGGGCTGGCCGGCAAGGGAACCCAGACCTTCGACGCCAAGGGCATGACCATCGTGCCGGGCTTTATCGACTGCCACAATCACGCGCCGGGCAATG
>DATFSP010000284.1:0-3093 GCA_035262545.1 Rhizomicrobium sp.
TGGGACCGCTCGGTATCGCTCATCATGAAGGGGCCGCCCCAGCCGCGCAAAAAATGTCCGTTTGGATCGAGTTCCATGACCGAGGGCGCGGGAACGCCCGACGCCTCCTGTGGCGGCTCATCCAGCTGCGGGATCACGGAACGAGGCCGGGATATCACCCAGAGATTGCCATGCTGGTCGAAGGTCAGCCCCGCGATCTGTCCGAAGAAATAACCATGGGGAAGTTCCTTTACCCAGTTGGGATCGACCTTGAATTCCGGTCGAACAGTTTCGGTGGCCTTTGCGGTCGTCAGGAAAGAAGCCCCCGCCAATGTCAAAATGCAGAAGAGTGCCGAGCCGTATTTCATCTTTTTCTTGTCCCCGTTTTCGGCGAATACTGGCAGTTTGTATCAACACATCAACCGGGTATAGGGCTTGCAACCTTTCAACGGAATATTTTGCAGCGCAGCACTTTGGCTTTTGGCTGCAATGCTGTGACGCCAGAGCCTACACGGCGGGCGCAGAAACGGCCTGATCCCAGACGGAGCGATGCTCCTCACTGGTATCCGGATTGTCCGGCGCGGTTGGCAACCATATCGATATGGTCAGTCCCGACACCGCGCCATTGGTTGCCTTGATGGTCCCGCCGTGCGCGATGATCGCGCGCTTCGCGATTGCCAGGCCAAGGCCATAACCCTGGCCGTTGGTGGTGCCAGCTTGGACGAACGGATCGAATAGACAGGCCAGCTGGTCGGCGTTCACGCCCGGACCCTGATCCCTTATATAGAGGTTTGTCCCCGCGGCATCGGACTGCATCTCGATCTTGATTGCATCGCCTCTGCGGGAGAAGCGGACCGCGTTGCGAACGACATTTTCAATAGCCCGGCTGATCAGCTTTCCGCTTCCGATCACCAGGGCTTCATTTCCAGTCTGTGCAGCATTCGCGACAAAGTCTATGTCGATGCCCATTCCCAGGGCCTCGAATCGGGCGTCCTCCACGATCAGGTTGACAATCTCCGAAACGTAAAAATATTCGTCGCATGTCGTGCAGCCACTCTCAAACTTCGACAGGGCCAGAAGCTCGCCCACCATCGCTTCCAGCCTGTCCGCCTCCAGTCCTATCCGCTCAAGCGACTGAACGGTCGTGTCCGGCGACTGGCGCGCAAGCGCGATCGCCAACTGAAGTCGCGCCAGCGGCGAGCGCAACTCGTGGGAGATATCGGCAAGGAGCCTGTCGCGGGAACGGACCAGGTCTTCCAGGCGGGATGCCATCTTGTTGAAATCCACGGCCATGTCCGAGATCTCGTCCCGGCGCCGCAGGAAATCCTTCCCCAGCCGGACCTTGAGGTCCCCGTCCGCCAGACGGCGGAACACTCTTCTTATCCGGTTTATCGGGCTGGTCAGATAAAGGGTCAGAAAGGCGCTGAATGCCAGGATTACGACGAAGGAGCCGAAAAAGACATGCGGGCCCATGTCGAAAGCCAGCGGCGGAGACACGAAGCCGTCGAACCGGCGCACGACATAGGTGATCCCATAACGATGCCCGGCTGAATCCGCCGCGACAGTCGAAAACACGCCATGCAGAGGATCCTGCGACGGGGGTGGGCCGCTTTCGATGCGATGAAAAGTCAGGTGCTGCCGTTCAAGCGCGGGCCAGGTGGCAAGCTCGCTGCGCAGCGCAGGTTCTCCGCCAAGCTGCAAGGCCGTGCCGAGGCCGGACAGGGCCAGGCGGGCCGTCCTTTCCGCGCTCCGGCTGGGGTTTGCCTGCAGCATGGAGTCGATCACCCACACCACTTGCGTGGCGGCGATAAAACCCAGGCACACGCTGACGAATATCTTGGCAAAAAGCGGCCATCTCATGCTTTCATCCTCAGCCGATAACCAACGGCGCGAATGGTTTCGATCTCGATGGTCATTTTCGAGATGACATGGAGTTTCTTGCGCAGATTGCTGACATGGACATCGATGCTGCGGTCGTAGGGTTCGCGCTTGCGGCCGAGCACGCTCAGCGACAGGTCATCCCGGGTCGCTACTGCCGGGCCGCTGCGCAACAGGGCCTCCAGCAGGTCAAATTGCGTGGTCGTGACTTCGACAGGCTTGGCGTCGAACGTGACCTCGCGTTTCGCCGGTATGACACGAAGCCTGCCGGCCACGAGGTGCTGGCAATTGGACCGCGTTACGGCATGATGCCGGCGCAGGACGGCATTGAGGCGCGCCAACAGCTCCCGGGCATAATAGGGCTTTGCAATATAATCATCGGCGCCGATCTCCAGACCCGCGGCGCGATCGTCTTCGGATCCCCGCGCGGTAAGCATGATCACCGGTACCGTACTCGTCGCCCTGATCCGCTGCAATGTTTCGATGCCGCTCATGTCGGGCATCATCAAGTCCAGGATCACCGCATCCAGGCTGGGGTCCAACGCTGCCACGGCGCCCTCGGTGCCGTTGAAAGCGGCGATAGTCTCGAACCCCTCGCCCTCAAGAAATTTGGTCAGCATCCTGGTGAGAGCCGTATCGTCGTCTATCAACAGAACCTTGGGCATCGAATGCGGTTTACCCCCGGTTATTTTTCATAAGGCAGGAGATGCCACACGCCGCCTTCGCCATCGCCGGCGGGATGTTTGGGGTCATCATGAAACATCGAATAGACAGGATGGCCGCGATAGGCCCATTGGAGCTGGCCATCATCCCGCCGGACAACGGTCCAGTCCCCCATCGGTTTGGCCGAGGCAGGCGCCATGACAGGAGGCCTGGCGCTGGCGCATCCGGCATTGCAATAGGAACGGTCGCCGCGGTCCATGTCGTATGTGTAGAGCCGCTGGCTGCCCGGAAATCGGCGGTATACGAATCCCGCATCGCCTTCCTCGGACAGCGCCACTTCGCCGGGATAGGGCAAGCCGGCGTCAAATGCGCGCAAAGCCGTGCTGCCGCACAAAACCAAAATTACTGCAGCTGCCGGGGCTGCGATACGGCCCAGCGCGGCACTCATTGGTTACCCCCCGATGCGGTCGCCGCCCGTTCCTCGTTGCGCACCTGCCGCTGCGGCTGTGTTGCCTGCAGGGGCCTGCCCTGGGAATCGACGGGGCGGCCGCGTTCGTCGCGGTCACCGCCGGG
>DATFSP010000285.1:0-9382 GCA_035262545.1 Rhizomicrobium sp.
TGTTATTGGGGTTGGACTGGGAATGATAATCGGGGGTGCGTTGGTCAACAACGTTATAGACAGGGCGCTTCACGCCACTGTTTTTGACTATCTGGCCGTTCATCTAGGAGCGATACCGCTTTTTGTCTGCAATGCTCCAGACATAGCCATCTCACTCGGGGTTCTCATCTGGCTCGCGGGTGAGTTCGTCCCTGCAAGTCCCGGAAAGCGCAAAAACTGCCGCTAGAAATTCAAAGCCTATTGCCTGAGCGTTTTTGCAGCGCAAATTGCCCATCACCACGATCAGCTATCCTTCCAATGACTATCAGAAGACCGGTGGCGGAGTAGTTTTGGGAGCATACAGTTTCGAGGAGGGACCAAGCCTTACACCGTACCGGTTCGCCGCTCTCTCGGGGCCAGACCAAGTGAAGGCCGCACTGGACATGGGAAAAAACATCCATCCACAGTACACCAAGGAGTTCAAGAGCGGCGTGGGTGTAGCCTGGCACCGCGTGCCCTGGGTGCTAGGCTGTTCCGCTAGGTGGTCGGACGAGAACCGGACCAAAAACTACGACAATCTTTGCGCGATAGACGGGCGCATTTTGCTGGCGGGCGAACATTGCTCGCGCCTGCCTGCCTGGCAGGAAGGGGCAGTGCTTTCGGCGCTGGACGCTGTCGGCCGATTGCACAAAAGGGTGCTGAGCGCCTAATTTTCTAAGAACCCCAAACGTCAGAAGCCATTTTGGCCCACCAGCCAGCGATCCAACCCGTTCGGGATCGACACCAGCCGTATCGACTTGTGTCTCCGGGCACAGCCTCCTCTTGCTAACTATCGCGGGCGTCGCGCATTGGATGCCGGATGATCGGACCTTATCAGGCGCGCGCTGATGCTTCGACCATGACCGACTATGGCCCCGACGCGCGGGCCGAGTATGAGATGCGTCGGCAGCGTATTGCGAGAGAGATAAGCGCGCGATAAGCCAATGAGAAAAGGCAAAGCGCCCGCCCCCAAAGGCGGGTTTGCAGCCGCCTCAGTCCTGCATGTACTGAGCGCAAAGAAGGGATCGCCCCGCTCGTCATGCCGGCGTGGTTGCAGCCCGGTTGCCGGTTCTGCGCCACACAATAATTGATGAAAGAGCGCGATGGCGTGCCGGGAGTGATCGTTCACAATGTGGTGACTGCACTAGCCGCAATTTCAGCAGCACAAATCACGTTTTCCGGGCCGCGATCCAAGCGGTGATTTCTGGAACAGCTTTTTCCCTTATGTGCTGGTTCTGCTTGATGGCCGCGATAGCGCCCAGGAAAGGCCGGCGCGCAGGCTCTGGCACAGTCATTTCATAATCCTGGATGGCCGAGATGCGGGCAGGAAGAGTTGAGCCGGAAGCAATACCGACCACGAGTTCCCAGCGCAACGTATTCTCGATCGGCGTTTTGGGATCCTTGAGATGAGCTATGGCGCCATCCCACGTCACATCGGGATGATTTTCGCTCAGCGACTCAAGCAGCGATGGCGTCATGCCCGCGGGCGGTTCGCTTCCGAAAGCGACTTCAACCATACGCTTGGCAAGCGCCGGGTCCTGCACTTCTGCCAGTGCTTCGAAAATATGTTGCTTATCCAGCGGATCCCTTTCAGCGCGGGCCTTCTCCAGGAGAGCGTCGAAAGCAGCAGCATTGGCGTTCGCCGCTACGATATCGAGCGCCGCACGCCGGTCGGCTGGATTGACGGCGACGTCATTCACATTTCCCCTAGCCCAGGCGATGACGCCGAGATCTCCAAAGCGCCCCTCGAGACGATTGAGTGCGACACGCAACGTTTGAATGTTGCCATCCTCGCCCGCTTTCGCCGAACGTCCCAGCCGCGCTGAGAGCGGGTGTAGCAGCTTCAACGCGAAGGCGCGGAACGCCGATTTGTCGGCACCTTCGGAATAATGGCTATCAATCTCGGCGAGAAGCGTTAAGGCGCGTTGCCACACGATTGGATCAGCGCTCGCTGGCAGAGATGCCATCATCGTGAGCATATCCCCTGCCGGCTGATAGCCCGCAAATCCCAATGCGGCAGCATCATTGAGAAGGCCGTATTGATCGGTGGCGCCTAGCTCAGGAAAGGCGGAGGAAAGGGCTGTCACCGCGCCAGCGGGGTAGAGCACGCGGCCATAAGTCTTCTGTCCGGCATTGATCAGAGCGGGCGGAGCCATGCTGAAGTGAACAGGGCCCTTGAGCAATGAAGTCACAGCGGGGCCTCCCGCCAGGCTCTGCACGGAGATGGGGAGTAACCAATTTTGAGACGCGGCATTGGCGATGGTGGTGGGATCAGCGGCAAAGCGGCCCTCGCTTAAAACAACGGCACCCTTTCCGAAGGCCCCCCGGATCAACGGCACGCCTTCTTGGCGCGTGAGGTCGTGCTCTATCTGAAGTATTGGCTTGCCAGCGGCCTTCTGGATCTCGCCCCACAGATCGCTGTCGACCGTGTTGCCGTAGGCGTGGGCGCGCATATAGGCCTGAACGCCTTTCTCGAAGACATCGCGTCCAACGTAGGCGTTGATCATGGTGATCACCGCCGCGCCCTTGTCATAAGTGATTTGATCGAAAGCCTGTGCTGCCTGATCAGCGGTGAGGATGCTCTGAACCACCGGATGAGTAGAAGGGATAGAATCGGCCTGCTTGCCACCCTCAAAAATCGAGAGCGCCCGCAGACCCGTCTTCCATTCCGGGTGTAGATCATCCGCGGCATAGGTTTGCATCCAGCGGGCAAACCCCTCATTGAGCCAGAGATTGTCCCACCAAGCCATGGTGACCAGATCGCCGAACCACTGATGCGACATTTCGTGGGCGATAACCTCGAACACGAGTTGGCGGTCGCTTTCGGTGGAAGTCTTGGGGTCAAACAGAAGGTGCTGTTGTGAGTAGAAGATCGCACCCCAATTCTCCATCGAACCACCGCTAATTTCGCCAGGCGCAGCGATCAGATCCAGCTTGGGCAGCGGAAAGCGGACGCCGAAATAGCTATTGTAATAGTGCAAAATCTTACCCGCTTGATCGAGAGCATAGGCTGCCTTGCCAGTGTCACCTCGTTTGACGACCGCACCGACTTCCACTCCATCAACGGTCTGTTTCACGCGCTCATAATCGCCCAGGCTCAGAAACAACAGATAGGTTGACATTTTTGGTGATTGGCGAAAGCGGACACGCTGAAGACCATTTGAGAGCGGCGCCACTTGATCAACCGGCATGTTTGAAACCGCCATTTGATCTCTTGGTTCATCAACGCTGATGGTAAAAGTTGCTTTGCGAGCAGGTTCATCCCAGCACGGCAGAAACTTCCGGGCGCCAGTCGGCTCAAAATTTGTAGCCAGCGTACGGCGCGGCCCGTCTGGGCCTTGATAGTCCATCGCAAAAAAGCCGAGCGTGTTGCGGGTGACTGGGCCGCTGTAGTCAATAGTGAGGACATGTTGGCCCGCTGTCACCGGTGTTGACGCGTGCAGCGTCTCCCTGCCCAACTTAACGTCGGGTGGCGTCAACGCGAGTTGCGTCTGGTCGAGGCTGGCGTCGGCGAAAATGAGACCGTCGGCATTAACAGTAATGTCTTGCACCGGCACTTTTACCATCACGGTGATGGCGACTTTGCCCCGAAAGCGCAACGCGGCGGCGTCCGGCGAGATTTGAAGGTCGTAATGCAGCGGCACTACCGTGTCTGGCAGTACTTCGCGTGGCCCATTCTCGGTCGCTTGCACTGCTACCGCGGCGCTCAGAATCGCAAATAGTCCCAGAGCTAGACAAGAAAACCGCTGCATTGGCACCCCCGGAAGAGCTCAGGAAAGCGTATAGAACACAGGGCAAATTTCAACCGAGGCGTAGTATTCAGGCTAGTACTGGCCCCTTCAAACGAATTTCGCCCGCGCGCGCAATAGTCCGTGCCGAAAGCCCCTGCGCTTGTAACTCCCGAAATACCGAAGCGAGTTCCCGAGCCCGGGCTGTGGCTTCCTTGCGATACAGCTGAGGGAGACTGTCGGGCGCAAACGGCCGTGCCATTCCAATTGATTGGGCTTAAAATCTCTTGCCTGAATTCGTCGCCAAGCCTGAAGGATTGTCTCCATGAAATATAACCGCCTCGGCCGCACCGGCCTTTATGTTTCCAGAATTTGCTTCGGCACCATGACCTTTTCCGGCGAGAATTTTCTTGGGGGTGTCATCGGCAATTCTGACCAGAAGGAGGCCACCCATCTGATTAACAAATGCCTCGAGGCCGGCGTGAATTTCTTTGACACTGCCGATGTCTATTCCGCTGGCAATTCTGAGATCATGACCGGCCATGCCTTCCGCGACTTGGGCCTTCAGCGCAGCGAATTCGTGCTGGCGACGAAGGTCTATGGCCGCATGGGCAAGGGTGTGAACGATATCGGGGCGTCGCGCGGCCACATAATGGATGGAATTTCTCGCAGCCTTGAGCGGCTCAAACTCGATTACGTGGACCTTTACCAGATCCACGCCACCGATTTGATCACCCCCGTGGAAGAAACCATGCAGGCGCTGAACGATCTCGTCCGCCAAGGTATGGTGCGCTATGTCGGTGTTTCCAATTGGACCGCTTGGCGCATCGCCAAGGCCAATGGCATCGCCGAGCGCCATGGCTGGGCTCGAATTGACAGCCTGCAGGCCTATTACTCCATCGCCGGGCGCGAATTGGAACGCGAACTAGTGCCCCTGGTGGAGGAAGATCGAATTGCCTGTTTGCCCTGGAGCCCGCTTGCTGGCGGCTACCTATCGGGTAAATTCTCGCCCGGCGTTGGAGGCAAGGCCGAAGGAAGGCGCAAGAGTTTTGATTTCCCGCCGCTGGACAAGGACAAGGCGGACAACATCGTGGCCGTCATGCGTCCCATCGCCAAGGCGCATAATTCTTCGGTGGCGCGGGTGGCACTAGCTTATGTCCTGGCCAAGCCCTGGGTGACCAGTGTGATCATCGGTGCGCGCAATGAAAAACAGTTGGACGACAATCTGGAAGCGGTCGACTTGAAACTGACCGCCGAAGAAATGACCAAGCTGGACGAAACTTCTGCACTGACGTCGGAATATCCGCACTGGATGTTGGAGCGCTTCGGGGCTGAGCGCGTAGTGCCGCGGGAAAACGGCCGAAGCGATTCAGAGTAATCTATTCCGCAGCGTGAACATGCGGAGTCAGCCTTGGAACCAAACCTGGAACCGGGTCCTTAAGTCGCACCACGCCAGGTATATCCGGAGTTCCGCGCCGAACTTACTGTGACGACGGGATGCTGTAGGCGATGTAGTCGCCGGAGTAATTGCCTCCACTGACCGCGACGATGATGTATTGCTTGCGGTCATACATGTACGTCATCGGAGAACCCGATTGCGGCGCCGGCATCCACACCGCGCCCACTTGCTGGCCGCTCTTCTGATCGTAAGCACGCAAATAGGCGCCACGCGGGTGGCCGGCTTGCGTCGAATATTGCGGATCGCCCATCACCACTAGGCTCTTGGTGATGACTTCGCCGACATTGCCACTCTGCCCGGTCTTGCCAATGTTCAATCCCCTCAGCGCCGGATTGTTCTTGATCTCGTCCGGCGTGTCGCCGTGCGGCACTTGCCAAAGGGTGTCGCCGGTATCGAGATTGATGGCGGTCAGGACGCCGTAAGGCGGCTTGATCAGCGGTATGCCATCCAGATTACGCGGTGGTGGCGGACCTGCCTGCGTTCTCGGGGCATCAGCGAGTATCGAATTCAGCTTGGCTTGATCCGCGCTGACCTTCGGCGCATCGGACGCCGAACCGAAGCCCGGGCCGCCATTGATGCGGAAGGGTTGCCCCGCCGTGCCTTCCAGATAGCGGTTGTCGGTCAAGCCTTGCGGCGGCTCGACGACGCCCAGCAGGGAAACGCCATTTTGCGCTGGCGCAAAGACGACATGGGTTTGCGGATTGAAGCCCGCGCCCGGCCAGTTGGTGCCACCGCCGCCGACGCTTGCATCCACAACCCCGTAAGGCCCCCCCACCTTTCCTGCAACCGCCGGAGAGAACATCGGGCCCATCTTATAGTACTTCTTGATGATGTCCGCCGCTCTCGCGCGCAGCTCGGGCGTGAAATCGACCAAGTCGTCAAGGGTCACCGCATTGCGCCCATAAGCCTTGGGCTTGGTGGGAAAGGGTTGTGTCTTGGATGTCTTCTCTGCCGGTACGTCGCTCTGCGGCACGGGCCGCTCGACGATCGGCCAAATCGGCTTGCCAGTTACGCGGTCGAACACATAGAGAAAGGACTCCTTGCTGGGCACCGCGACCGCTTTGATGGCCTTTCCGTTCACCGTGATGTCCACCAGCAGCGGCGGCGACGACAGGTCATAGTCCCAGATCGGATGATGCACGATCTGGTAGTACCATTTCATCTTGCCGGTGGTGAAATCGACGCAGACCAGGCTGTCGCCGAACAGGTCGTTGCCCGGCCGCCCTCCGCCATAATAATCGTTAGTAGGATCTTCCACCGGCAGGTAGACACTGTTGAGTTCGGGGTCCACCGTGATCCCGGTCCACACGCCGGTATTGCCGTTATAATCCGCCGAGTTGTTTTCCCAGCTGTCGTAGCCAAACTCGCCTTTCCGCGGGATATCATGGAACGTCCAGAGCAGCTTGCCGGTCTTCACATCCCACGCCCGCACCAGCCCCTTGGTGTTGTTCATTTCCAGCGGCTGGGCACCCTCCTTCATGGAGGAACCAACGATCACGGTGTTGTTCACCACCGTGGGGGTGGTGTGCAGGCCGATCTCGCCGGTAGTCAGGTCTATCTGCTTGTATTCGCCGGGCTGGCCAAGCACGCCGGTATAGGCGCCGACTTTCATGTCGATGATGCCGTGGTCGCCAAAGCTCTCGATTGGCTGGCCAGTCTTGGCGTCAAGCTCGACGAGTCTGTAGCCCGTGGTGACGTAAAGGATGCGTTCGTCACCCCCGCCGTCGGTCCAATAGGATACGCCGCGGCCAGAAAGCTGGCGAGGAGCAAGCGCCGCGCGCGCGCCTTCGTCCATGCTGTAAACCCATTTCAATTCGCCCGTCTTGGCGTTCAGCGCGATCACCGCGCGGCGCGAACCGCCGGTGGTATAGATGGTGCCGTTGATTTCAAGCGGAGTGCCCTCCAGCTTGAATTCCGGACGCGCGCCCAGATTGTCGGTCTTGAAGTGCCACGCTTGCACCAGCTGGTTGAAATTCGAGGCGTTGATCTGGTCCAGCGGCGAATAGCGCGATCCCGAGGGATCGGCGAAATACATCGGCCAATCGCCCTTAGCGGTGGAAGGCTGGCCATTGGCTCCCGTGTTTTGCGCGTGCGCAGAAGCCGTGAACAAGAATGGAATTAGCGCCAGCGCCGCCACTGATGACAAGCGCCCCATGCCCTGCGTGCGATCTGTCATGTCGATCCCCTTTCGCTGACGAAAGAGGCGAAGAACTGGAAGGCTTCCCCGCCCCTCCAATGACGGAAAGCCTTTCACACGCGCCGAATGCTGGCAATTAAAACCGCGATATTGCAGTGCGGAATCGACGGCCTAGCTGCCCGGCCCGGGACAGGTTCAGGAAATAACCCCGCCAACCAACCGCAGAATTGGGTGATCAGGCCATCGAAGTATCGCTGCTGGTCGCAGTTGTCCTCAGGATTCGCCTTGCGGTCGCGAACGACCTCTCATGAGTTGTGGGCATCTAACTCAACGCAGAGGAGCCCTGGCAGCCACTATTACAACGGGAAATGTGAATAACACCTGCCCGTCTCTGGTGACGGGCGAAAGGCCGAGTTGGTCGTCTGAAAGCGAGGCGGCGAAAAGCTTTCTGATTTCATGTTCGCCACCTTCTGCCGGAAACGAACGGGCGAGAAAACTGTCCAGTTCATAGGGAAGCGGCATAGCCTCGACTATGGGATGGCCCAGGCCCGCGGTCACAAACAAACCTGCCAGTTCCTCGGGCGGAAGCGAGCGGGTGTGTGATGGGTCTCGTAGACGTTCCATGTGATTGAAGGCGTCCGCCTTGGCGGCTGCAGGGGAACTGTCGGTCACCACCACCATGCCGCCGGGTTTGCAAACCCGAATCATTTCCTTGAGTACGACAAGCGGTTCGACGAAATGGTGGAAGGCGATTCGCGAGGTCACGACTGAGAAACTGGCTTCTTCGAACGGCAACTTTGTCGCATCGCCTTGAAACCAGGTGAGGTTGGAAAGGCCCTGCGCGGCCTGCTGCTGCCGTGCCAGTTCAAGCATCCTTGGGGTGAAATCGATGCCTGTGACATGGTTCGCTTTACGGGCGAAGGCGCAAGCCAAAATACCTGGTCCGCAGGCGACGTCCAGAACTGTGTCATTGCTGCTGGTGGAGGCGGCTTCAACAATTCGGGCCAGCGCTGCCTCGTTGCGCACCGGCGCAGCGGCGGCAAATGGGGCCGCCTGGCGCGTGAACTGATTAAGGATATTGGCGGCGTGTTTATCTTCCATCGTTTTTCCTTAAACCGCGGTCTTGAAAGCCCGGTCGGGCCGGAGTGCGAGCGCCAGAAGGGCGCCCAGAAAGAGAAGGGCGATGGAGCCAAAGAAAGGCACCACCCAGCTTCCTGTAATATCCGCCAACAGGCCAAAGGTAACCGGCGAAAACAGACCCGCTATGGCGAATCCGAAATTCATCATGCCGCTGGCGGTCCCGGCATACCTTGGAGCGATATCCATCGGCACGGGTTCAGGCCTCGGTTGCAGGTTGGTTGCAGTTTCTACATCACACAATACTTAACGAAACTTTGTGGGCGATCGCTGTAATACACTTTTGGGTTGAGATTTAAACCGCATCGAAACGCGCACTGACGTGCATCGGCGCATATTCTAATACGTTGTGAGCACGAAGGATTTGTCGCTTGCCAAGGTTAGGGTCGGGCGTTCGATTCGCCTCGCCCGCTCCAGTTTTGGAAGACCGCCGAAAGGCGGTTTTTCCATTTTAAGGGTACCGCGATGGTGCCACTCGGCAGAAAAATCGGGCCATTTTCCGCTGGTTCTCTTGGCAGTCCAACTTTCAGCGCTCTTCAGCCACGACCTTGCGAACAGCCGCCGCAACTGCCTCCGGCTAATTGGATATAGGTGGCGCTGGTGGAAATTTTGAAAGCGGCCCGGACCTTGCGGTCCGGGCCTAGGCCACACAGGGGAAGGGGATCCCCGAGGAAAAGTCAGAAATTGTACGTTATGCGTGCGTAGTAATAACCACCGTTGGGGTCGAACGACGTACCCACCGGAGCTCCAGCAATGATGCCGCCGGCCGAATCGGTGTTGTAGCCGGGACCATAATTGCCGTTGTTGAGGCCTCCCCAAGGAACGATGTCCGGGTGAATGTTGAAGATATTGTTGCCGCCGACGGCGAACTGCAGCTGCTCTGTGACGTTGATGCGCCCCTCT
>DATFSP010000286.1:0-3612 GCA_035262545.1 Rhizomicrobium sp.
AACTGGTGCCGCAGGTGAGAATCGAACTCACGACCTATCCCTTACCAAGGGATTGCGCTACCACTACGCTACTGCGGCGATCGCCCCGAATTTTAGTCCCGAGGGTGCGCTGCTATAACGTAACGATTGCCCCAAGGCCAGCCAGGAAAGCGCGTATCCGATGGCAAAATTGCCTCCCGAAAGGCTGGCGGCGGCACTGAGGGCGAATCTCAGGCGAAGAAAACAGCCCCTCCCGGCTCCGGCGGTCACGAGGGACGCAAAAGACCCCGAAAAGCCTGAGGAAAATCCGGAATCCGTGTCCCCACAGTCCCGGCGGGAACGGCCTAGCCGCTAATCCCAATTCCGTCTGTCGCGGGAAAAAATCCCGCGCTACAAGGCTTCCTTGGACCTATTCGAGGGATCATGGATCGGATTCGCATTCGCGGCGGGACCCGGCTTTCGGGTACGATTCCCATCAGCGGCGCCAAGAACGCGGCTCTGAAACAGATGGCGGCTTCGTTGCTGACGCCCGATCCACTTTACCTGACAAATGTGCCGAGGCTCGCTGACGTGCGCGCCATGGCGGAACTATTGAAAGGCTTCGGCGTCCGCGAAGAGCTGACCAAAAGCCAGTCGCTAAGCGACGGCGACGCCATTTGTCTGCAGGCGGCGAACATCAGCTCGTCCTTTGCCCCTTACGACATGGTGCGCAAGATGCGGGCGAGCTTTCAGGTGCTGGCGCCACTTCTCGCCCGGCATGGCGAGGCCACGGTCTCGCTTCCGGGGGGCTGCGCCATCGGCGCCCGGCCGGTCAATCTCCATCTCGACGCCTTGACCCGAATGGGCGCAAAGGTCGAGCTCAGTGACGGCTATGTGGTGGCGAGCGCCAAGGACGGACTCCGCGGCGCCGAGATCCTGTTTCCATCCGTGTCGGTGGGTGCAACCGAAACCGCCTTGATGGCGGCGACCTTGGCGCACGGCAGCACCATGATCGGCAATGCCGCGCGGGAACCAGAGATCGCCGATCTCTGCCGCTGCCTGATCGCTATGGGCGCCAAGATCGAGGGCGTGGGAACCGCCGAACTCAGCGTCGAAGGCGTTTCCCGCCTTCACGGCGCAGAGCATCAGGTGATGCCCGACCGCATCGAGGCGGGTACCTATGCCATCGCCGCAGCGATCGCGGGCGGCGATGTCGAGCTTCAGGGGGCGCGGCACGACATCATCGCTGCCTTGCTGGAGCGGTTGGGACAGGCAGGCGTCGAAGCGCGCGACACCAAAAACGGCATTGGTCTGTCGGTCAAAGGCGTGAGGCCCCGCGCGGTCGATCTCGTTACCGCGCCATTCCCGGGCTTTCCTACTGATCTCCAGGCGCAATTCATGGCGCTGATGACTGTGGCAGACGGCACCGCCACGATCCATGAAACCATTTTCGAGAACCGTTTCATGCATGTGCCGGAACTGAGCCGGTTGGGCGCGGATATCCGCGTCGAGAGTGATGTCGCGATCGTGCGGGGCGTGGAAAGGCTAAAGGGCGCGCCGGTCATGGCCACGGATCTGCGCGCCTCGGTGAGCCTTGTGCTGGCGGGGCTGGCCGCGGAAGGCGAAACCATCGTCAACCGGGTCTATCATCTGGACCGCGGTTTTGACCGGCTGGAAGAGAAATTAAGCAAGGTGGGCGCCGACATTACGCGGATTGCGGAATGAGCGGACGTCTTGTGTTGAAAGCGGGAGATGCAGAGGACCTCGAAGTCCTCTCGGCGAGGTTGCAGGACGCCGTCGGCCGCCTCAAGGATTTCATCTGGCTGCCCAAGGAGCGGCGCTTCGCCGTCCTGCTCAATCGTTTCCGCTGGGAAGACGCCAAAGGCCGGGGCACACGCGTCAAGGCCGCGCTCAGGTTCGACGGCGTGTCCAAGGTCCAGTCCCATAATGTCAAACATGGCGCCCCCGAGGCTATCGTCTCGCTGCTGGCGGTCACCTATACGCAGGCGGGCCAGGACGATCCGGGCGGCGTAATCGAACTCACGCTGGCGGGCGGAGGCGCCTTTCGCCTTACTGTGGAATGCATTGACGCGGAATTGACCGACTTGACCCGCCCCTGGACGGCGCAGGCAAAGCCCAGTCATGAGGATCAATCCTGATGGCGCGCCGGCTCAACACAAAGGACAAGAATTTTGCCGCCGATTTCGAGGCGCTGCTTTTCGCCAAACGCGACGTCGAGGAAGACGTTGCGGTCCAGGTCAAGCGCATCATTGCCGAAGTGCGCAGCGAGGGCGATGCCGCGCTGGTGGCATTGAGCAACAAATTCGACCGCGCCGGTCTCACCCAAGCGACTTTGAAGATTTCCGCCGCCGAGATCGAGGCGGGCGTCGCCCGGGTTCCGGCCGCACAAAAGGCTGCAATCGAGACCGCGGCGGCGCGGATTGAAGCCTATCACCAGCGGCAATTGCCGGAAGACGCCGACTTCACGGACAAGACCGGCGCACGACTTGGCTGGCGCTGGACGCCGGTGGATAGCGCCGGTCTTTATGTGCCAGGGGGCACGGCCAGCTATCCCTCTTCGGTCCTGATGAACGCCATCCCCGCGCGCGTGGCGGGGGTCGGCCGGATCGTGATGGTGACGCCCGCCAGCGGCGGCAAGATCAATCCGCTGGTATTGGCGGCGGCCCAGCGCGCCGGCATAAGCGACATTTTCCGCATTGGCGGCGCGCAAGCCGTCGCCGCGTTGGCCTATGGCACCGAGAGCATCCAACCGGTGGACAAGATCGTGGGCCCGGGCAATGCCTGGGTGGCGGCCGCCAAGCGCGAAGTATTCGGCCAGGTGGGGATCGATTCCATCGCCGGTCCTTCCGAGATTCTGGTGATCGCCGATGCCGCCAACGATCCGGAATGGGTTGCGGCCGATCTTTTGAGCCAGGCTGAACATGACGCCTCGTCCCAGAGCATCCTGATTACCAACGACGCCGCCTATGCCGACAGCGTGACCGATGCCGCCGAACGCGCCCTGGCTGTTCTGCCACGCAGGGAGATCGCCGCCAGAAGCTGGAACGATTATGGTGGCGTCATCGTAGTGGAAAATTGGGATGAGGCCGCAAGGCTCGCCGACCGTTTCGCGCCCGAGCATCTTGAAATCGCCACCGCCGATCCCAACGCGTTGCTGGCCAAGGTTCGTCACGCCGGCGCGATCTTCTTAGGTCGTCACACGCCCGAAGCCATGGGCGATTACATAGCCGGGCCCAATCATGTTTTGCCAACGTCACGTTCGGCTCGTTTCTCCTCTGGCCTCTCGGTGCTGGATTTCGTGAAGCGCACGACCATTCTGGAACTGAATGCGGCGGCCATCTCCGAGCTGGGGCCGGAGGCAATCGCGCTGGCCGAAGCCGAAGGTCTGGAAGCGCATGCCCGCTCCATTTCCGTCAGGCTGAATCGGAACCGCTAAATTGGACGATCGCATCAGCGCCATTGTGCTGGACGAGAAAAGCATGGTGAAGCGCACGCCCGAGATCGAGCAGGAGCGCGAGGTGGCGATCTCCGATCTCCTCGAAGCCAACCACTTCAAACCGCGAGGCGGCGGAGGCGGACCCTATCGCCTGGCGCTTTCCGTGAAAGAGAACAGGCTGGTGTTCGACATCACCC
>DATFSP010000287.1:0-4883 GCA_035262545.1 Rhizomicrobium sp.
GGCCTGGCGAAAAAGCGCAATCGCTTCCTTGGTGTGATTTTGTTGCGCCCGTAAAACGCCCAACATTTGCATGACCGGATAATTGGTCCTGTCGTGTTTCAACAACTGCGCGTAGAGGCGGGCGGCTTCGACCAAATTGCCACTTCGATGTGCGCCAAGGGCTCGGCCAAATAATTCTTGCGGGTTCATCGAATCTCTCAGCGCGCGCGCCAGAGAGCGCGACTTGAAATGTCTGCGGTGAACTTAATGCCCAGGCAACGCTACGGGTCGGGAAGCCGAAAGCTGGACGGTAAGTTGGACGGTAATAGGGCGGTCTATGATAACTGTAGGAGAAACCCGCGCTGGACTGTCATTTCCTGTTCTGTTAGACGGTTGTCAGGGGCAACATTACTTAGACGGGGCGATGGGCGTACCGAGGCTCACCGGGCCAGAGCTGCGGATCATGGAGGTCCTGTGGGCGAGGGGACCCCTGTCGGCGCGCGAGATTTTGGAAGCTCTGCCGCGTAAAGGGCGGCCGGCCTATGCGACCATTCAAACAGTGGTTTATCGGCTGATATCGAAGAACGCCCTGCAAATCGTAAAGAGAGTCAGCAAAGCCAATGTTTTTGAGGCGGTGGTTTCACGCAGTCTCGTTCGGAACGGCGTGTATGACGATCTTCTCGAGGCATTTGGCGATGAAGTGCAGCCGCTCATGGAGCATCTGATCGAAGCGAGGCGCATCACCAGCAAGGATATTCAGGAGGCAGAACGGCTTATCCGCAATTCGCGACAGGACGAGAAAAAGGGACGAAGGAAGGCGGCAAGAGTGCCGGCAAAGCGGAGCGCAGATGACCCGCCCGCGGACGCCCTTTGGCCGGCAAGCTGATCGCGGCATGGCTGAAGCCGGATGGTGGCCAGGCGGACTCCATCTGAAACCGACCCTCATCGTTTGAGCGGTTAGCGCGGATTCCCTCGTCTCTGCCTTGTCACGACTTTTACGACGATATAAAAATTCAGGTTCCGAAATAAACACGCGGTGGGAGGTTGGCATGTCTTATCGTGAAACTTTGTTGGCGGCGTGCTCGATCATTTCCCTCGCGGGAATTTTGACTCTCGAACCGCTAACCGTATCCCCATCACAAGCGCAAATGTTTTATGGCAAGGTGGGTCCGGCCCATGGCGAACCCGATGGTAACGGCGTTCCATGCTATGGTTTCATGGACGGCGGTGGACAATGTCTGACCACCCAGAATGCCGCCAATTCCGCGGACCATCCCACCCGGCTTGTAGGGACGGTGGGAAAATCCCGGCCCCGCGACGGTTTTGAGCAATTCGGCAGGCGCGCGCGCGACCTGATCTACATTGCCACGCCTGGCGGTTCCTCGGACGAACCGGATTCAACGGTCAGGACCGGCGAAGGGATCATCATACTGGACGCCAAGTCCAACTATGCCTTCGTCAAGCGGATCCACCTCCAGAATCTTCCTGGGCCTCTTTCGCCCGAGGAAGTGTCGGCCATGATGGCCGATCCGGTTACCAACATGCTCTATATCTCCACGCGCGGCCATCTGATCGCGATGGACCTGGGGACAGAGAAGATTGTCTGGAACAACACCTATGAACCGGGCACCTGCTGCGAGCGGGGACAGATCACGCCCGACGGCCTGACGTTGGAAGTGGGCTCGAACCTCCAGGATTTCCATCGCGTGATCGACGCCCGGACCGGCGCGGTGAAAGGCATCATCAAGACGCCCAAGAGCATGTTCAACCATAACATGGGCATGAGCGCGGATGGAAAGACCGTTTTTGATGCTCCCAATGGCGTCACCATGACCGTCGCCGACATGGCGACGATGAAGGCCACGCACACCATCACGTTCGACGACCACATCCGCGTTTTCGTAATCAATCACGATGCTTCACGGGTGTATGCCAATCTGAACAATCTTCTGGGATTTGAGATCGCGGACGCCAATTCCGGAAAAATCATCAAGCGCGTCGAGGCTCCCGCGGAAATGTGGAAAGCCAAGTGGGCGGATCCCAATCTTCAATTCTTTGGCCATGGCGCGCCTCAACATGGACTTGCGCTTACGCCCGACGAAAGCGAGATCTGGGTGCCTGATTCCATAAACAACCAGATGTTGGTCTATGACAATGAAGGTCACGACCTTTGGAATCTCGATCCTGCGAAGACGATAAAGCTGAAGCATGCATCCAATTGGATCACCATGGGGCTGGACGGAAAGGTAGCCCTGTCCTCGTCCGGCGACGTGATTGACGTGAAGTCGCACAAGGTCGTCGCGCAGCTCAAGGACGAGTATGGCAATCTCATCCACAGCGAGAAGTTCCTGGAGCTGGGCTTTGACAATAAGGGGCACCTGATGCGCACCGAGAACCAGTTCGCCGAGGGCGATCCCGCAGCAGTTGAAGCAAGGCGCGCATCACTGGATTCGGGGGCCGGTAAGCAAGCGCGCAACTGATATGGCGCGCAAGGCGGCGTGGTATGTCCCGGTTGGCAGGGCGTTGGTGATGGGCATAGCCGCCTCGGTCACGGCGGGCGCTCTGACCATTGCGGTCAGTTCTCCCGTTCGGGCGCTTGCCGGAGATCTGGCGGCAATCAAGGCTGCGTCCGATCTGGATCAGGATCCCCGGGATGCGCAAGCAGTCGCGCAGGTTTGCACGGTCTGTCATTCCTCGTCCCAGTTTCTTTCGACACCGCGCGGCAGCACCCGCTGGGAACAGGTGTTTGCCGAGATGTCGGGTTTTGGCGCGGACGGCACGGATGATCAGCTGGACCGGGTGGTGAACTATTTCCAGAAAAATCTCACCGTCATCAACGTGAACACGTCTTCGGTGGAAGATGTGAAAGAAACCCTGCAGGTGAGCGACCAGGTGGCCGCCGAGATCATGGCGCGCCGCAATCAGCGGCTTTTCACTGGAATGGATGATCTCGGCAAGATTTCCGGAGTGGATCGATCGATATTGGAAAAATTGGCGGCGAAGAACTGCCTGCAATTCTGAGGGGGCAAAAATTCTGCCTGCGGCCCGAAATCCTCCAAATAATGGAGAAAAATTATTGGCAATCGCAGGAAAAAGCTCAAAAATAACAGTCGAGAGGAGTGCGCCATGAAACCGCGAGCTTCTATTTCCAATGAGCAGAATTCGGCGGAACAGGTCGCAGGCAACGGTTTGCTGCATCGGCGATCCTTGTTGAGCAAGGGAATTGCTGTCGCGGGAATAGCCGGTGCCGGACTCGGTCCCAATGCCACCGGTGCGGCCGCCGAGCAGCTGGTGGAGCCGCCATGGGGGCTTGAGGCGGGAGGCGACACGCCGCCCTACCAGACGCCATCCAAATTCGCCAAGAATGTGGTGCGGTCCCTGGCCAATCCGAAATTCGAACCGCGCTCCTCGTTGTCCCGCACGCCGCATCAACTGCTGGAGGGCACACGCACGCCAAATGGCCTGCATTTTACCATCAATCATACCGGCATCCCCGAAATCGACCCGCAACAACATCGCTTGCTGATCCACGGCCTGGTCAAGCGGCCTCTGGTGTTCACCGTCGACGCGCTTCTCAGATATCCGATGACATCGCGCGCCGCCTTCGTAGAATGTGGCGGCAACAGCGCGCCCCTGTTCTCGCCGAAGCCCATACAGGCCGATGTCCAGGCTCTGCACGGATTGTCCTCCTGCGCGGAATGGACTGGCGTAAGCCTGTCGATGCTGCTGGAGGAATGCGGTATCGACGGGTCCGCGAGATGGTTCATCGCCGAAGGCGCGGACGGGCCGCATCTGATGCGCAGCATTCCGCTCGCGAAGGGGCTGGATGACGCGATGATCGCGCTGTACCAGAACGGCGAGCCGTTGATGCCCGGCAACGGTTATCCGATGCGCCTTCTTCTGCCGGGCTATGAAGGCAACATGAACGTCAAGTTCCTGCGGCGCATCAAGCTTGTCTCCGGTCCGGCCATGAGCTTCTGGGAATCGCAGGTCTATACCGAGCCGATGCCCAAAGGAAAAAGTTACAACTTCGATTTCCTCAACGAGGTCAAATCCTTTATCACCAGGCCTTCGCCGGGCCAGGATCTCAAGCAGCCAGGCTTCTATGAGATTTCCGGCATTGCCTATTCCGGCAAGGGAAAGATCACCAAGGTGATGGTGTCCGCCGATGGCGGCAAAAGCTGGGGCGAAGCCGCGCTGCAGGCGCCGGTTCTCAGCAAGGCCTTCACCCGCTTCCGCATGCCCTGGCGGTGGGATGGCCGCCCCGTCATTCTCCAGAGCCGAGCCTGGGATGACCATGGGTCCTTCCAGCCGACAAGAGCGGCGTTTGTAGCGGCCCGCGGCGAGCTCGACGCCGTTCCTTCCGTTCTCGCCTTCAAGAACCATCACTGCAACGTCATCACCAGCTGGGCCGTGGATGGTCATGGGAAGGTGACCCATGCCTATGCTTAGGGATCTGATCCTGGCGGCGGTCTGGATGTCGCTTTTGGCGAGCCCGGCGGCAAGGGCGGCCGGCGCCGGTCCCGCCACTTCCAATCCTGGCAGGCCTAATCTCGGCGTGCCGGTTGGTCCGAAAGATTTTGCGCGCTGGGATATCGAAGTACTGGCTGACGGCACTGGTCTGCCGCCGGGCGAGGGAACGGCGGCGCAAGGCGCGCCCATCTTCGCGGAAAAATGCTCGGCCTGTCACGGCGATGCCGGCCGCGGCACCGCTCTTTCAAAGAGCGGCGCGCCCTCGCCGCCCACCCTGATCAGTGACCAGAAACTCAAGGGCATGGATGCATCCAGAGCCACCATTGCCAACTATTGGCCATACGCGCCGCCCCTGTTCGACTATATTCGCAGGGCCATGCCTTGGAACACGCCGAGGTCGCTTACGGATCACGAGGTCTATGCCCTGACCG
>DATFSP010000288.1:0-14176 GCA_035262545.1 Rhizomicrobium sp.
AGAAATTAGAACTAGCGCATCTGCAACCCCCGGCGTATATCGCGAATGCGGTACTCACGCGGGCTGCGGCGTAGGTGACTGAAGAAGAATATTGGGCCTGTATCGAACGTATTCCTCTCTACCGAGAACGCGAATCCAAAGACGGTAAGTCATGGATTTGCAGAACGTCTGACGACCAACCAGTCAGCGTAGACAAACCAGATTTTGTTAAGCCAGAGCATCGGATGGAAGTTGTCAACTTCTATCGGACATTTTATGGCGTTACCGTGACTACCAACTAGCCACACAACTTCTAGTCAAACTGCACCAGTGCCCAGCACCGGGCACTGTTACAGTTTGACCTGAACCAGCCCTTGAGGGCAATCCGGCCCGGCCTTAGGGTGGCGAGATGGACGCGGAATTTGACAGAATGATCCTCCGCCTCTTGATCGGCCCGGCGTGCCTCGCGGTCATGATACTTATCTTGGCTGGGGAAGTGGACATCTTGAGTTTAGCTTGGTGATTAAAACCATAGGTCAACCGGTGCCCATGGGCCGGAACTTTCTTAGTCTTAAAAACTCCCAACTTTAAGTCGGCAACCTCAGGTGCAAACTTGTGTCCGTTTAGTCCGAAGAGGCCGAGGCATGCGGATCTTTGCACTGGGCCTGACGGCCTTGATAGCTAGTACAAATGCCCATGCGCAATCAAACGCGCCCCTGCCGCCGGGCAAGCCAGCGGGCGTCAAAGCTGCATTCTCCAAAGTCACCGAAAATTATATTCTCGGGGGAATGTTGGTACTGGGATTCGCCATAGCAGCCGTGGCGGCCGACAGGGCCAAGCCATCATCATCAGCGAATGCGGCCACGTCGACATCGCCTTAGATCGGAGCGCAGATGCGTGAGCGTTCCTGGATAAGCATCGCGATCGCAGCCGCAATTGTCTTTGCCATCGGTTTTGCCACGCTGGCTTCGGCCACAGGCTGGAACGGTAGCCTGGTCTTTGGCCTAGGCCTTGCCGTCGGCATAGCCGGGTTGAACGTGGCTAGAAAATTCTGGAACCGCCCCCGCAAACCACGGCATTGAGCCAGATCGCCAACGCTTCACAACCATTCCACAAAAGCTTACTGTTCAACTTGTTGGGGCTTTGGGGGCGACTATGAAATCCGGTCTTCGTCTTTGTGTCCTTGCTCTGTCCGTAATGCCGCTTGCTGCGGCCCATGCGGGGCCGCGTGATGATGTGAAGTCGGCATCCGCGCGCTGCGACGGCATCGGCGACGATCACACCTGGCTCAATTGCTATTATGGCGCGGCTCAACCGGTGCGGGCCGAGCTGGGATTGCCGCCCGCGCCGGACTCGCAGCTGAGCCTGGTGCCGCCGCCCGATCAGCCGCCCGAGAACAAGAGCTTTCTCAGCCGGCTATGGCCATTCTGATCCTTTGACGCGCGCCCTTAGCACGATTCGAACTTGCCTCTGACCGGGCTGTGTACGGCGTCAATGATCTTGAATTAGGCGTTTCCCGCTAGAACGCCTCTCTCCCCAGCGCTTAGCCTTCGGGTGTGTACCACCATTTGCACTTGGTTCATGTCCTAAGTATTTGATCGTTGAGAGGGGCCCCGTGGCGGAACTGGTAGACGCACCGGACTTAAAATCCGTTGTTCCGAGAGGGACGTGCCCGTTCGATTCGGGCCGGGGCCACCAACAAAATCAACGCGATATACTTGAGGTGCTATCGCCCGAGCGGATCGCACCACGTAGCGCGGCACGTCTCAAGCTTGAAGCGCTGGCCCTCGAGCTAGCTTTTATCTCTCGAGTTTGAGGATATTGATCGTGGCAACTGGGCGTCGATTCCGAATTTGGTGCGCTTTTCTGGTCACCACTCTTATTGGGGTCGCAATCTGCATCCATTGGGTGGACATTCCCGTAGCGCTCGCTTTCCTCCAAAACGCCAACCGCTTTAAGGGGCTGGAAGCCGGCTTCGGGAGCACGGTACTGGTTGGAGGAGAAATGGCTGTCATCATCGGGCTAGCGATTGGGCGCATAGTCCGTGGCGCCCTGCCCGAGTTTGCGAAGGCTCTATTTGTGGCCTGTTGTGCATCGCTATCAGCCTATGTAGCCAATGACCATGTCCTGAAGGTCATTTTCGGGCGCCGAACTCCGCCCGTGCTTTTCGAAGGTATCCCGGCGCATGTGTTCCATTTTTTCCAAGGTGATCAGCACAGCAGCTTTCCATCCGGCCATATGGTTCTGGCTGCAGCGTTTGCCGCTGCCATGATCCGGCTTCAGCCCCGCACCTGGCCCTTCCTTGCTGTCCTTCTTTGTATCGGAGCAGGCGCCCTGATTGTCGGCGATTGGCATTTCGTCGGGGATGTGATTGCCGGCGCCTTTGTGGGGTTGACGGCGGGTTGGTTGGCAGCGGAGTTGTGGCTCGAACATGTTCATTCGTAAGTGAGGGGGAAACGGTTTGGACCGCCGCCTCGAAACCGCATTGGTCCACTCGTCGTCAGAAGCTGCGATCACTCGCAGGGAAACGCACAAGGCAGGCGAGCTTCGGGGACAGGCCGTGGTTCCGGCGCTATGGACGGGCGCCTGTTTTTTTGTAACAATGCCGGGTGATCCTTATGCTATCAAACGTTGTACGAATACCGTCAAAGGGAGATGCAGATGAGTAAGGTGACTATTGCCTTTGCAGTCTTGGCCGCCATGGCGGTTGCGGTACCGGCTTCCGCCAAGACCTATTATGTCGTGCAAGACAGCAGGACCAAGCATTGCAAGGTGAGCGCCAGAAAGCCGCAAGGATCAAGCATGATCCAGGTAGGCAGCGATACGTATACGACGGCGGCGGATGCCAAGACCGCAATGAAGGCGGCCTCGGACTGCCAGCAATAACCCAGTATTTAAAAGTACGCGGGTGCCGAATGACTCCGCCTCAACGAGGGCTGGTAAATTTTGGCTCGTGCTCGTCAAAGTAGTGGCGCTGGCTCGTCACTTTGGCGTGAATGTATTTTTTCATCAGCTCCAATAATGCGAATGCCAGTCAAAATCTGGTTCGACGGATGTGGCGCATGTTGCGTAGATCCCTAGATCGAGGTTGGGCTCCGGCTCACAGAAATTTTTCCGTGCAGCCGAATTATCAGAGAACCGCCTCAATCAAACGCGGACCCTTGTGCCTCATCGCATCCTCGAACATCGCCGCGAATTCGCGGCAATCGTGCGCGCGCTCAGCTTCCACACCTTGGCCGCGCGCCAGCTGAACCCAATCGAGATCGGGATGGCCGATATCGAGCGTGGAAAGTGCCTTCGGGCCAGGATTGGTGGCCCCTACCCGCATAAGCTCGATATTGAGTATTGCGTAAGAGCGATTCGCGCAGATCACGGTCACAACGTCGAGTTTCTCGCGCGCTTCGGTCCAGAGCGCCTGCAGCGTGTACATCGCGCCACCATCGCCAGAGACCGTCACCACTTTGCGGTCGGGCGCGGCGATCGCCGCGCCCGCGCCTACAGGCAACGCCTGCCCGATGGCGCCACCGGTGATATAGAGAATATCGTGCGGCGCACTTCGGGGCAGATAGTGGGTCAATCCCAGGCTGGTGGTCGCCGCCTCCTCAGAGATGATGGCGTTTTCTGGAAGATATCGCGCGATTATCTGACCTAGTGTCATGGAATTGAGCGGGCCGGCAGGAATATCCGGCCGCTCGAAAGCCGCGTGCGCGCCTTGCCGGGGCGCGCCGATTGCATCGGCCAAGGCGATCAAGGCGGCCGTGCCATTTTCATGAGGATGGGAAAGGGTGATGATCTCGCAGCCTTCTGGCGTCACCCAACTCGGCCTTCCCGGATAAGCGAAGAAGGTCACTGGCGGCACGGCGCCTACCAGGATCAATTGTTCCAGACCATACAGGCATTCGACTATGTTCTCGGCGAAATAAGGCATGCGTTCGATCAAGGGCCGGCCTGCGCCCGCCCGCACGCGCGGTGCAAAAAAATCATGTGCCAGCCGCGCGCCGCTTTTGGCGGCAATGCGTCCCGCAGCGTCCATGCCTTCCTGCCAGAGCGCGGGCCCGCGCAGCAGCAGCATGGTTCTTTTGCCGTTCGAGAGCGCCTGGGCCACGCGATCGATCGTGCTGGAAGAGACAGGTGCGAATCCTTGACCCGGGAGGCATGGCGCGGGGGATTCGGCCTGATCCCAAGCGGCATCGGCGGGCACAATCAAAGTGGCAATCTGGCCGGGCGCGCTTTTGGCCGCTGCCACGGCGCGGGCGGCATCGGCGGCCACTGTCCGGGCGCTAGCTGTTGAATGAAGCCACTGGGACACGGGACGGCAAATGCCCTGGATGTCCGACATCAAGGGCGAATCGAACCGGTTATGCCAAGTGGCATGATCCCCCACAATATTGACGATCGGCGTGGCCGCGCGCCTGGCATTGTGGAGATTGGCGATTCCGTTGGCGAAACCCGGCCCCAGATGGAGCAGCGACATCGCCGGCTCGCCGGCGATGCGGCCATAGCCGTCAGCCGCTCCGGTCACCACGCCTTCGAAGAGGGCCAGCACCGGACGGATCGGGCTTTTGTCCAGCGCCGCCACCACATGCATTTCGGACGTGCCTGGATTGGCGAAGCAGACTTTGATCCCGCTTGCCGCCAGGGTTGCGATCAAAGTTTCGGCGCCGTTCATGCCTTCCCCTTTTCGGCGATCTTGCTGTTTTTGCGATCTTGTAAGTGCAAGGCTCAAAAAGAAAGGCCGCGCCCCTTAGGACACGGCCTTTCGCATTGTCGTCTCGCGGGAGTGTTCGTCAGGTGCGAACCCCGCAGGAAGCGAGATCCGCGTGGCAAGCACCCCGCATGGAATGACAATGAGACACTGGATCACCTCCTTTTCTTAATGGTTGCACAGGCCAATGTACGCAATCTTTGCCTATCTGATAAGCCCGCGTAAGGAGGTCCATTCCTCAGCGATTAGCGCGAATTCACATCTGCGTGGCCCAGTTTTCCACCGCCATCGCGGCCTGGCGCACCGCTTCCGAAAGAGTGGGATGCGAATGGCAGGTGCGCGCGATATCTTCGGAAGCGGCGCCGAATTCCATCGCCAGCACAACTTCGGCCAGGAGATTGCCCGCTTCCGGCCCGATGATGTGGCAGCCCAGCACCCGGTCGGTCTTGGCATCGGCCAGAATCTTTACAAAGCCTTCGGTCGCCATGATCGTCTTGGCGCGCGCATTCGCCGTGAAGGGGAATTTCCCCACCTTGTAAGCGCGGCCTTCGGCTTTCAGTTCTTCTTCCGTTTTTCCGACCGCAGCCACTTCCGGGAAGGTGTAGATTACGGACGGGATCGCGTCGTAATTGACATGGCCCGCTTTGCCGGCCAGCAACTCGGCCAACGCCAACGCTTCGTCTTCGGCTTTGTGTGCCAGCATGGGACCTTCGCGGCAATCGCCGCTGGCATAGATGCCCGCCACATTGGTCCGGTAGTGCGCATCGGTGAGGACGCGGCCGTTTTTGTCCAGCGCCACGCCAAGCCGGTCAAGGCCAAGATTGTCGGTGTAAGGTCGCCGCCCGATCGCCACCAGCATGATGTCGGTTTCCATCACGGTCTTTTCGCCCCCCGATGCGGGCTCGACGCTAACGGCAAGTCCGGCTTTCTTCTTCTCAACGCCGACAACCTTGGTCGACAGATGGAAGGTGAGGCCCTGTTTCTGCAACACGCGCTGAAAGGCTTTGGAGACTTCCAGATCCATGCCCGGCGTGACGCGGTCGAGGAATTCTACGACCGTCACTTCGCTGCCCAGGCGCCGCCAGACCGAACCCAGTTCCAGCCCGATCACGCCCGCGCCCACGACCAGCAATTTCTTCGGCACCTCTTTCAGGGCGATCGCGCCGGTCGAGGAAATGATCTGCTTCTCGTCAATAGTGACGCCGGGCAGGGGCGTGACGTCGGACCCTGTGGCGACGATGATGTGTCTGGCGGAGAGTCGGCGAATGGAGCCATCCTTGCCCTTGACCTCTACCTGGCCCGGCGAGGTGATGCGTCCTTCGCCGACTACGCCTTCGACCTTGTTCTTGCGGAAGAGGAATTCCACGCCTTTGGTAAGCTCGCCTACCACCTTGTCCTTCTGCGCCATCATGGCGGGAAGATCGAGACTGACCTCGGCCTTGATGCCCAGCCGGGCAAAATCGCTTTCGGCCTCGTGGAAGCGCTCACTGGCATGCAGCAGCGCCTTGGAGGGGATGCAGCCGATATTGAGACAGGTGCCACCGAATGTGCCGCGCTTGTCCACGCAGGCGGCCGTAAGGCCCAATTGACCGAGCCGAATGGCGGCATTGTAGCCGCCGGGACCGCCGCCAATGACAATTGCGTCAAAACTGTCAGCCATGAAGAAATCCTTGGAAAAGGCGAATGATTTGCGGCCGGGACCATAGCCGGGGCGGCTTGCCGCGGAAACCGGCATTTGGCGGGTATGTGCCAATCGGTATTTGAGGAGTTTCCGGCGGGGGGTCGCCGGTCGAAGGCCGTTCGCCTAAGCTCCGGGCGTTCGCGGCTCACTGACCAGCAGCAGCCTGGGCTCTTAGCGGAACGCGCGGTTGTTCGCCGCGGTCTTTCAGGGTCGGATCAGGGAAGACCACTTCCACTACCGTTCCCCTGCCGGGGTCGGAGCGCACCGAGGAAACCCCGCCCAGCTGAGCACCAAAGGTGCGGATCAAGCGCGAACCCACGCTGCGCCCAGTCTCGTCGATCGCAAAACCGACTCCGTCGTCGGTGATGGAAAGCTTGAGCCGCCCTTCGCCATCGGGCTTGAGCCTTACCCGGATTACGCCCTGGGCTTGGCGCGGGAACGCATGCTTGAAGATATTGGTGAGCGCCTCGACCGTGAACAACGCCACCGCTACCGCCACATTGCTCGACACGACCAGATGCGGCACCTCCACTTCGACCCGAACATTCTTGGTGTTGCCGATGCCTTCGGCGATCTGGCGCGACAATTCATCTAGCAGCTGCTTGAGATCGAGGGTCGATTGGTCTTCCAGCTCATTCAGGATGCGATGAACCAGTGCCAGCGCGTTGATGCGGGTCTGGGCCTGCATCAAGGCGTCCCGGGCGGTGGGGTCCTTGACCTGGTTGGCCTGAATGGACAGCAGGCTCATGACGATCTGCAAATTGTTCTTCACGCGGTGATGAATTTCGCGGATGAGCACGGTTTTCATGTTGACGGAATCGCGCAAACGGCAATCGCGGTCTTGGATACCCTCGGCCATCTCGCTCATCGCCTCGCCCAATTGCTTGAACTCGCTGGGAGCATCCGCAAGATCGGGGCGGATGGTGTAATGGCCGCTGCGGTAGGCGATGGCAATGCGCCGCAGATAAGCAATCCATTGTGTGACTTGACGGTCGGTGGCGATCGAGATCGCGATCCAGGCGAACAGGATCATGGCGATGGGCAGAAGGAAATCGATGCCCACATGCAGATAGGTCTGGCCGAACAACTGTGCTTCGCGCTGGGCGAACGCCACGAACAGCGTGTTGCCAAGAAGCGCGACATTGCCGAAGCGCCAAGCCTGGCCGCCTTGGTGCGCATCTAGCGAAACTCCGCTTGGGAAGCCCGCCTGCTTCGCTACCTGGGCGATCGCCGGTGCCACCTTGTCGTCGTTGGTCGCGAGAATAGCGCCATTCTTATCATAGATCACCGCCACTGCATTCGGCGGCATCGGATGGGCGCGCAAGAGATAGCTGAACCATTGCGCGTCCAAGGTGATGGCGACGCTGCCACCGAAACTGCCATCGGGATTGTGCAAGGGAAGCTGGGTGCCGATGACCGGACGCCCCGTTGCTACGCTGATTGACTTAGTCCCCACTACCACGCCTTTGGCGGATTTTACGGCTTGGAAAATATCAAGCTTTCCGATGTTGATGCCCTTGGAAAGGGGCACCGCCGAGCAGGCCAGCGTGCCGTCGGAATCGATCCGGCTCAAATTGGTGAAATAGCTCACCCCGATCATCGCGTCCGCCATGATGGCGTCACAACTGCCGCCCATCTCGCGGACATCCTTGAGGGAACCCATGGCGCGCAGAATCTGCTCGCCCGCGGTCAGGACGTTGTCTTCGTCGGCCGCGGTAGTCCTCGCCGATTGGATCAACTGGGCGCTTATGTCTTCGGTGTCGCGTTTAGCGCGCTCCACGCCCTGGAAGATACTGACCACCGCCACCGGCAAAAGCGCGATGGTGATGATCACCAAGAGCCGCTGGCGCAGCGTCCAGCCGTGATCGGTCTGAGGTAAGCCTTCGGAAACGCTACTTTGGGCGGCGTTTTCCACCGGGGTCCCCTGACTCCGTCGGGGTAAGCCGGTCCAATTGCGCCATAATTTCACGGGCGGCGTCTCCTTCGGCGGGCCGTGACACGCCTTCTAGCGTATCATTGCCGTCGAGGATTTCCATTAGCGCCTTGCGCGCACGCGCCACCCTGCTTTTTACGGTACCCACAGCACATTTGCAGATCGCCGCCGCGTCTTCGTACGAAAAACCGCCAGCACCCACTAAAATCAACGCCTCGCGCTGTTCGTCGGAGAGGCAGCGGAGCGCCCGTGCCGTGTCGGACAATTGCGCCGAAAACACCTGGTCTTCCCCCCCGCCCGGAATGCGCTCGGCTGCGTCCTGGTCCCAGGGCGCCTGCCGCCAAGCCCGGCGGCGGTCGGAATAGAACTGATTGCGCAGGATCGTGAACAACCAAGCCTTGAGATTCGTGCCGGGGATGAAAGTCGAACGGCTTTGCCACGCCTTGACCAGCGTTTCTTGCGCCAGATCGTCGGCACCTTCCTGATTGCCGGTGAGCGAGCGCGCAAATGCGCGCAAGAACGGGATCAGAGCCAGCAGCTCATTCTTGAAATCGCTGTCGCCATCATCCTTCCCGGTTTCGAGATGGCGCATAGGAGATGGGGCGACCATTACGATACCTTCTTGCCCGTCCGGGCATCTTCGGCGTCATCGATACGGCGCAACAAGTCTAGGAAGTCGTCCGGTATAGGCTCTTGGGCGACATCATCATACATGCGCCGGAGTTCGCGCCCGATGGCCCTCTGACGAGCCCGAATCGCGCGAGCTTTTTCGTTAGGCTTTTCCTCGTTCGACACTGTGGTATCCCAATGCATCTTAAGATGAGCACTCCAATGGCGTCACAATCCCGCCCGTTTTCGCGCCCCTTACGGTCCAAAACGCCTCCTGGTTGGAAAGGTTCCTCGCGCCAAGGGAACTTTTTGGGCTGGCGTGTATTTTCAATTCGCGCTTTGATTTACGCCGAAGGAGCATTTCCATGAGCATGACGCAAACCCTTGCGCCGCACCTGCCTTATTTACGCCGCTATGCCCGGGCGCTGACAGGTTCACAGGCCTCAGGGGATGCTCACGTCCGGGCCGCGCTCACGGCCCTTTTGGAAAAAGATGAGAGCCTGACCGAGGGGGTGCCCCCAAGGGTTGGGCTGTACCGCCTTTTTCACGCTATATGGCAGTCAGGGGCAGAGCATTATGATGCAGTGGATGCGGGCAGCCCCGAAAACCGGTTGAAGGCACTTTCCGCCTCTAAGCGGGCCGCTTTGCTCCTCACAGCGGTTGAGGCCTTCAGCCCCGAAGAAGCGGCCTTCATCATCGACGAGAGCCCGGAGGAGGTCGAAGCCGCCATTCTGGATGCTCAAAAAACTATTGATGGCCAATTGGCCAGCAAGGTGCTGATTATCGAGGATGAGCCAATAATCGCCATGGACTTGGAAAACCTGGTGACCGAACTGGGCCACAAAGTGGTCGCAACCGCGGCCACCAAGGACGAGGCCGTAGCCAAGGCCAAGTCCGAGCGGCCAGGATTGGTGCTCGCCGACATCAATCTGGGCGAAGGCGGTTCCGGCATCGACGCGGTCAACGAAATTTTATCTTCATTCGATATTCCCGTGATCTTCATCACCGCCTATCCGGAAAAACTTTTGACTGGCGAAAGACCCGAACCTACCTATTTGATCGCCAAGCCCTTTTTGCCCGAAACGGTGCAGGCCACGGTCGGCCAGGCGCTGTTCTTCCATCCGGTGGCAAGACAGGCAGCCTGATCTGTTCGTATTTTGCATTGGAGAATTTTGACATGGCTGCGAAGAAGAAAACTGCCAATGGCATTGACGCGCGCCTGACCGCGCTGCGAACCGATTTCGACACGTTGCAACGGGACATCAAAGGTTTGGCGGGCGATGTCGGCGTGATGGCGTCGGAGCGTGCGCAAATTGCCATGCGGTCGGCCGAGGACGTGGCCGACAGGGCGATGCGGCTGGCAGAAGAGGCTGCGCGCGAAGCCAAGGTGATGGCCGGCGAATTTCGCGAGGACGCCCAGGAATGGGCCGAAGAGAATACAGAGAATCTCCGCACCCAAGTGCGCGCTCAACCCATCACCTCAATCCTGATTGCCGGGGGTATCGGCGCCTTTCTGGGCGCGATCTTCCTTCGTCGCTGATTCCGCGATAAAGGTCGGGCGAGGGGCATTCATCCGGAGATTTCATGTTCGCGCGTGTGGGCGCAAAGGCGTTCTTGCTGATGGTGGGCGTGGCGCTGATCTTCTTCGGCGTCGGCCTGATCGAATTTGGCATCGCCGCCGCGCTCAGACCCCATCTGGGAGAGGTGTGGAGTGATGTGGTGGCGGGCGCAATCTTCCTGTTGCCCCCGCTTATCTGGGCCCTGACCGTGATTAGCACGCGTCCTCCCAAGCCATCCTCGAGCCTACGCCAGATCATGACCGCGTTAATTGCGCTGCTGGCCAAGGAGACGCCTTGGATCGCAGTGGCGGGTGCGGCCTTGGCCAGCGCCGCCGACCTGTTTCTAAATCGCAACAAAGCCAAGAAATAGTTCCTCGGAACGGGTGACCTTTGCGGGCGTTCTGCTCCTGAGTTTGCAGAGAAAAAATCCATGCTGGGTTGGGCTTTGGCCTTCCTCATACTCGCCCTGGTGGCAGGCTATTTGGGCTTCTTTGGCCTTGCCGGCATGGCGGCTGCCATCGCCAAACTCTTGTTGATCGTTTTCGTCATCCTCTTGATCGTCAGCGCCTTTTCCGGCGCGCTAAGAAACAGGCCTCCGCTTTGAATCACGGGCCTTGGAGGGCATGGCAATGCGAATACCTCACCGCATCATCGAACATCCTATTGAAGCGGCGATAGCAGGATTGCTGCTTTTGGGTCTGTTATTCGGGTCCGCCGATCTGACATCGAGCGCGAAAACACCGCCATCACCAGCGCCCGGAACAGGGCAGAAATTGTGAATAATTGGGACGGGCCCGGAACGAACTTCCGGGCCCTTCGTTCTCTAGCCCGAGCGGACGTCCGATCCGGAACGCCCCCAGCCCCTTCGACAGCCCGCCTCGGGTGTCCGCTCATTCTCCCAACAAACCGGAAACATCTTTTCTTTCAAGGCAGTTTGCCGTTCGTCGGGTGTTCGGACGCTTGCAATTGCCAGACGGAATAATGGGCGATCGGCCGGCCCCGCACGGCGCGGACCAAATCCGGCAACCGCGTGACTGTACCAAAATCTGCCAGAAGGTTCCGGTCGTCATTGCGGTCGGCCACATACAAAAGCGGCCCCCCACCGGCCTCGACGACGGGCGCTTCGAGATAGCGATTGGGCTGGTCCACCGCAATTATGCGAAGCGTAGGCGCGTAGAAACGCAGCCATGCGGTCATCTCATAATCACTGGAAAGAACGGCGCTCGCGCCCTTCTGATTTTTTAGAAGGGCAAGCTCTGCCGCCGTTTCGCGCATGCCAACTCCCAGAAGCCGCGCTAACGGATCTCCCCTGAGTGGCAGAAGGCCGGTCGAAGCTTGAAGATATGCGGTGATGAGCACTATGCCCGCCACTGGAATCGCCAGGCGGGAGGCAAGCCCACGTCGATCGGCGGCAAAGGCGTCGGCCGCCAGGATCGCGAGCATGGGATAGAGGAAGCAAGGCCAATTGCCTTGCACCCGGTCGTGCAGCGTGTGGATCAGAAAGTAGATCAGCGCAGGAATGATCAGGCACAAAAGCAAGAACCGCGGATCGTCGCGCCGCCCGGCTCGCACGCCGCCCTGGATCATCAGTACAAGGATGAACGGCGTCGCCAGTCCCAGCTGGGCGCCCAGAAACTCCAGGAGATAGCGGCCGGTCAGGTGGCCGCCCGTCACGCGCCCGAACTGAAAGACGAAGGTCATCCAATGATGGGTGCCCTGCCACAAGAGATTAGGCAGGAAGATGATCAGGGCCAGCAGCGCGCCGGCCCAAGGCCACGGCGTTTTCAAAAAGGAGTGCGCGCGGGGGCTGGCCAGCAACCAGACGAGTGCACCGAGACCTAGGAAGAAGCCCGAATATTTGGCGAGAAGTCCGAGCCCCGCACTCACACCCACGCCCAGCCACCAGCGGCCGTCACCGGTCTCTTCGACCTTGGCCAGGAAGAAAAGGAAGCCGGCGCCCGCGGTTACCGACAGCGAGTCGGGCGTCGCGGCCAGCATCTCCACCCCGATCATCAAGGTAAGATTGAACAGAAGTGCCGCCAATGCCGCGCGGGCGTAATCTTTCAAAATCACGTGGGCCGTCCGCCAGACGAACCAGCTCGCCAGGATCGAAAGCAGCACCCCGCCCAGGCGCACGCCCAGTTCGGTATCTCCCGCAAGCCACGTGCCAAACCGGATTACGAAGGCAATAGCCGGAGGATGGTCGTAATAGCCTGCGGCCAGATGCTTGGACCAAAGCCAGTAATAGGCCTCGTCGGCGGAGAGCGGCAACACGGCCGCCATCGCCAGGCGCAACAGAACCAGCGCCGCCACCGACACCAAGGCGGCGCGTGGCCCAATCACCGGGCGCGCCACACGAACAGCGTGGACATGGCGTAGTTCCATAAGGCGCCCATGATGGCACCCGCGGCGCCCGCCACCCACCAGACCTGGCGGTTGGTATAAAGCCAGGACGCCAAATCCACATTGGTGAGCACGCCCACCGATCCGATCAGACAGAAAAGGACAAAGCCGCTGAGCATCGCCGGCCCTTTGAGCCTGCGGTCGCGATAAGTTAGCTCATTGTTGAGCAGGAAATTGCTGGTCATGGCGACCAGCGTGGCGATGATCTGAGCGGCGCGGAACGCATCGGGCAGAAAGATCAAGGCCAGCCTTAGGGCGACCAGATGGACAAGAAGGCCGAGGCTCCCGACAATGGCGAAAAAGATGAAGCGCGGGTCCACCAGATCGCCTGTGATCTTGGCGAGCAATAGCCCAAGAAACTCCACCCCGATCTGTGCATTGAACTTGCTCTCGCCTTCGAAGCGGCGGCCGAAAACATAAGGCTGCTCGGCAATGGTGAGCCGATCGCCGGCACTGACCGCGATGTCGAGCAGGATCTTGAAACCCACGGGCGACAAAGCGGGCGCGATCGCTTCGAATGGCTCGCGCCGCATCATGAAGAAGCCGCTCATCGGATCGCTGAGACTCGTGCCCACCAGCCGATGGGTGAGCCTGGTCGCGGCGCGGGATATGGCGCCCCGATTTTGAGAAAAATTTCCCGCGCTGCCGCCCGCGACATAGCGCGTACCGGCCACCAGATCCACGCGCCCTTCCTTGAGCCGCTTCAACATTAGCGGCAGGACTTTTTCGTCATGTTGGAGATCGGCATCCATCACAGCGACGAAGGGCGATGCGGAAGAGAGAATGCCTTCTATGCAGGCGCCGGCCAATCCACGGCGGCCCACCCGGCGCAGGCAACGGACCCGCCGGTCCTCCGCGGCGATGTCCTTAACCAGATCGGCGGTGCCGTCGGGCGAATTGTCGTCGACAAAAATCGCTTCCCACGCCGTTCCGGTCAGCGCGGCATCCAGCCGGCGCACCAATTCGGCGACATTTCCCCTTTCCTTATAGGTGGGAACGATAATGGAAAGCTCGGCGCTATGCATGGGTCCCGGCCCGACCTCGACAGGACTAGGTGACCGGCGGCGGGAGAGTCGTCAAGGGGCCCCTGCGGCGACCAAGACGCTTCTTCGAATATCCTTTAGCGGCCGCCACCCACGAGCATGCTCCGCAAACGCGGGGACGGACATGACCTTTTCCTATTCGGCTGCATGATCGCTGGGCGTCAGCCTGCGCTCTATGTCCCTCAGTGCATCGCCGATTTGCTGCGCGAGTTGCGTGCCTCCCTCCGCCGCCCAGGCCCGCAGGATTTCCAGCCGCTCGAAATT
>DATFSP010000289.1:0-5855 GCA_035262545.1 Rhizomicrobium sp.
AACGGGCGGCGCCGCCCCGGACAAGACCTATCGGCCGGCCGATATCGAAGCCAAGCATTACGCGCGCTGGGAGCAATCCGGCGCGTTCCGCTGCGGGCGCACGCAGGGCCAGCCCTACACGATCGTGATCCCGCCGCCGAACGTGACCGGCAGCCTGCATATGGGGCACGCGCTCAACAACACGCTGCAGGACGTGCTGATCCGCTATCACCGCATGCGCGGCCGCGACACGCTGTGGCAGCCGGGCACGGACCATGCCGGCATCGCCACCCAACTGATCGTGGAGCGTCAATTGGCGGAGCGGCAGATGAGCCGTATTGGCCTGGGCCGCGACAAGTTCCTGGCCGAGATCTGGAAATGGAAAGCCGAGTCTGGCGGCGCCATCACAGAGCAGTTGCGCCGTCTGGGCGCCAGCGCCGATTGGAGCCGCGAACGCTTTACAATGGACGAGGGCCTGTCCCGCGCCGTCGTCAAAGTCTTTGTCGAGCTTTATCGCCAGGGCTTGATCTATAAGGACAAAAGGCTGGTGAATTGGGACCCCCGCTTGCAGACCGCCGTGAGCGATCTGGAAGTGGAGAATATCGAGATCAAGGGGCATCTCTGGCACGTCCGTTATCCCATCGAGGACATGCCAGACCAGTTCATCACCGTGGCGACCACGCGGCCCGAAACCATGCTGGGCGACACGGCGGTTGCAGTGCATCCCGATGACGCGCGCTACAAGAATTTGGTAGGCCGAAGGGCAGTGCTGCCCCTCACGGGACGGCTGATCCCCGTCATTGCAGACGAATATTCCGATCCTGATAAAGGCACCGGCGCGGTCAAGATAACGCCGGCCCACGATTTTAACGACTTCGAAATCGGGCGGCGTCACAGCCTGCCGATGATCAATATTCTCAACAAGGATGGCACGCTGAACGATGACGTGCCCGCACCCTATCGCGGACTCTCGCGCGAGGCGGCGCGAAAGAAAATCGTGACCGACCTTGAGGCGGCGAGCCTGCTGGCCCATGTCGAGCCCATCACCCATGCGGTGCCCCATGACGAGAAGACCAAGACCGTCGTGCTGGAGCCGCTCCTCACGGAGCAATGGTATTTGAATGTCGAGCCGCTTGCGGCCAAGGCCATCGCCGCGGTCGAGAAGGGCGAGACAAAATTCGTTCCCGACAATTGGACCAATGTGTTTTTCGGCTGGTTGAGGAACATCCGGCCCTGGTGCATCAGCCGCCAACTCTGGTGGGGCCATCAGATACCCGTCTGGTACGACGCAGACGGCAAAATCTATTGCGCGGAAAATGAAGATGAGGCCCGCGTGCAATCCGGCGGCAATCCTCTCACTCGCGATCCAGACGTGCTCGATACATGGTTCTCGTCGGCGCTCTGGCCATTTTCGACCTTGGGCTGGCCGGACAAGACGCCGGAGCTTGCGCGGTTTTATCCAACGTCGGTTTTGGTGACGGGCTTCGACATCATCTTCTTCTGGGTGGCGCGCATGATGATGATGGGCACGCATTTTATGGACGACGTGCCATTTCGTACCGTCCTGATCCACAACCGGGTGCTGGACGAGCAGGGCGCCAAAATGTCCAAGACCAAGGGCAACGTGGTGGACCCGCTCACCCTGATCGACGAATTCGGCGCCGACGCCTTGCGTTTTACTTTGGCGCTGGCCGCCGGCCAAAATCGCGACATGCGGATCGGCCCTACCCGGGTGGAAGCCGGGCGGAATTTCGGTACCAAATTATGGAACGCCGCCCGCTTCTGCGAGATGAACGGCTGCATCACCGTGCCTGGTTTCGATCCGGCAGGCGTGAGACAGATTATCAATCAATGGATCGTTGCGGAGACTGCTCGCGCGGCGGCCGAAGTGACCTCGGCCCTGGAAGCCCTGCGCTCCAACGACGCGGCCGCTGCCGCCTACCGTTTCGTCTGGGATGTGTTCTGCGACTGGTATCTCGAATTCGCCAAGCCCCTGTTCAATGGCGCGGACGAAGCAATCAAGACGGAGACCCGCGCCACCGCAGCCTGGGCGCGCGACCAGGTCGTGATGATTCTTCATCCCTTCATGCCCTTCATCACCGAAGAATTATGGGCCGTCACCGCGTCCGGCAACCGCCCGACGCTTCTGATCGAGGCGGATTGGCCAGAGCTGGCGCCATTGCCCAAAAACGAAGCGGCTGTGGCGGAAATGCATTGGGTGATCGACCTGGTCAAAGGCATCCGGTCAGTGCGCGCAGAAATGAATGTACCTGCCAGCGCGAAGGTGGAGTTGGTTCTTCGTAATGCGGGACTTATGCTCCGCGATTATGTCGACGCGCACGAAGATCTGATCAAAACTCTTGCTCGCGTGTCGGCAATTGATTGCCACGGCGAAATCCCACCGAAATCAGCTCAGTTCATCTTAGGCGAAGTAACCGCGGCAATACCGTTGGGAAATGTGATTGACCTCGATAAGGAATTCGAGCGCCTCACCAAAGAACTGAATAAGCTCGACGATGAAATTGAGAGGCTGAAAGCGAAAATCGAAAACCCCAATTTCCAAAAGGCTCCAGAATCTGTTCGCAACGAACAGAAAGAAAAACTGGAATCGGCATCACAATCTGTCGCTCGACTCGTGGTCGCCCGGGATAGAATCAAGGGCTGAGTCTCCCAGAGATGGATCGTTCCCCGGGGGGGCACGCCCACCCGTGGGGAATCCGAATGGCTCACGCAAAGACCCTGTTTTCAGCGCCGTTGTAGGAGCCGGGCACCGTTCCTAATTCTTGTTCGTCACCACCGGAGATTTGTATGCCGACTCTGTTCGATCCCTTGAAAATGGGCGCGCTGGCGTTGCCCAATCGCATCGTGATGGCGCCGCTAACACGCTCGCGTGCCAACCCTGATAGCCGAGTGCCTTCCGATTTAGCCATCGATTACTACAGCCAACGCGTGGGGTTTGGCTTGATAATCTCTGAAGCCACCAGCGTCACGGCCATGGGCGTGGGCTATGCGGGAACGCCCGGAATCTGGTCGGACGAGCAGGTCGAAGGATGGAGCAGGGTCACTCGCGCAGTGCACGCGAAGCGGGGACGGATGCTGCTTCAACTTTGGCACGTTGGGCGCATCTCCGATCCCATGTTCCTGAATGGCGAACTTCCCGTGGCGCCCAGCGCGGTCCGGCCAAAAGGCAATGTGAGCCTGGTCCGGCCGGAAAAGCCGTTTGTCACACCGCGTGCTTTGGAAAGCGATGAGATCCCAGGAGTGATCGCCGCGTTTCGGAAAGGTGCTGCGAACGCCAAACGGGCCGGTTTTGACGGCGTCGAAATTCACGGCGCGAATGGTTATTTGCTAGATCAGTTCCTGCAAGATTCCACCAATCTGCGCAGCGACGCCTATGGCGGCACACGAGAGAAAAGGGCGCGGCTGATGCTGGAAGTCACCGATGTCTGTGCCGAAGTGTGGGGCGCCGACCGCGTTGGCGTGCATCTGGCGCCCCGCATGGACAGTCATGACATGGGAGACAGCGACGGGCTTGCCACCTTCACCTATGTCGCGCGCGAACTCGGGAAACGTGGATTGGCATTTTTGTGCACCAGGGAGAAATCGCAGGGCGATTCCATCGGGCCTGCGATCAGGAATGCGTTCGGCGGGATTTACGTCGCCAATGAAGGATTCGATTTCGAGACCGCGAACCGGCTTTTGGCAGAAGGAAAGGCCGATGCCGTAGCGTTCGGGAAACTGGCGATCGCCAATCCCGATCTGCCCGAGCGCTTCAGGGAGGGCGCGCGTCTCAGTGCGTGGGACAGCAGCACGTTCTATGCGGGCGGCGCCAAGGGCTATACCGACTATCCAATTCGCGCCACGGAACCTGCCTAATTCTTGCCATGCTTTGAAGCGCAGGTGGCCGGTTTGGAACCGTTCGTTTCGGCTTCTCGTTTTCTTATCGTGTTTTTCGAAAGGCCCATGGAGGATGAGATGAAGCATATCGGCACAATTGCCGTCGCCACCTTGATCGTTTTTGGCGCTGGCACCATCACCGCTTCGGCCGACGAGTGCAGTGGCCATTCCCACGGCACGGCATCCGCGCTGGGCGCAGGCGGCGGCGCCTTGGTCGGCGGTCTTGCCTCCCACAGCGTCGTAGGCGCCGTGGTTGGCGGCGTGGCCGGAGGTTTCGCGGGCAACGCGATCGCGCGCAGCAATGACTGCCACCGCTATTCCTATCGCGACCACTACGGTCGCCGCCACTATTACTATGCCCGCCACGATTATAATCACGATTACCCGTGATTAAGGCAGTAACAAATGCACCGGCCCCGGAAGCCTCGCTTCCGGGGCTTTTTGTTGCATAGCGGCGTTGCGTCTTAGTCGAGGCTTTTTCTCGTTCCGGGTGGCGGCATCACTGACAGGAAGAATTCGCGACCAAGCGAGCCCAATGGAGGCCCCATCGGCTTGATAAGGCAAGTGCCTACGGCACGCTCTTAATCGTACGAAATACGGGGATGAATAAAAGCCTTGCCCCGTTAAACGGGGCAGGGCCATAGTCCGCCGCCTTTCTGGAAATAATCCCATGGTCAAGTTCGACAAATCCCGGCTGCCTTCGCGTCATGTCACCGAAGGCCCCAGTCGCGCGCCGCACCGCTCTTACTATTATGCGATGGGACTGACCGAGGCTGAAATCCATCAGCCGTTGATAGGAGTAGCGAGCTGCTGGAACGAAGCCGCGCCCTGCAACATTGCCCTGATGCGCCAGGCCCAGGCCGCCAAGCAAGGGGTCAAGGAGGCCGGGGGTACGCCCCGCGAATTCTGCACCATCACCGTCACCGACGGCATTGCCATGGGCCATGAAGGCATGAAGTCTTCTCTGGTGAGCCGCGAAGTGATCGCCGATTCCGTCGAACTCACCATGCGCGGCCATTGCTACGACGCCCTGGTGGGCCTTGCCGGCTGCGACAAATCTCTGCCCGGCATGATGATGGCGATGCTGCGCCTTAACGTCCCGTCGGTCTTTCTCTATGGCGGCTCCATCATGCCGGGCCGTTTCCATGGCCGTGACGTCACTGTGGTGGACGTGTTCGAGGGTGTGGGCCAGCATTCCGCCGGCAAGATGCCGGAAAGCGAATTGTGCCTCTTGGAAAAAGTCGCCTGTCCGGGCGCAGGCGCGTGCGGCGGTCAATTCACTGCCAACACCATGGCCTGCGTGGCCGAAGCAATCGGCCTGGCCTTGCCTTATTCCAGCGGGCCGCCGGCCGTGATCCTAGAGCGCGACGATTTTGCGCTCATGGCGGGCCGGGCGGTGATGAAGCTGTTGGAGAAAAATCATCGTCCGCGTGACATCGTCACCCGCAAAAGCTTCGAGAATGCCGCCATGGTGGTCGCGGCTACCGGCGGCTCGACCAATGCGGCACTGCATCTGCCGGCGATGGCGAACGAAGCCGGTATCAAGTTCGATCTTTTCGACGTGGCCGAGATCTTTAAGAAGACGCCTTACATCGCCTCGATGAAACCCGGCGGCAAATATGTCGCCAAGGATATGTGGGAGGCCGGTGGCATGCCGATGCTGATGCGCGCGCTGCTGGACGCAGGCTTGCTGCATGGCGATTGCATGACTGTCACAGGCACGACTCTGGCGGAAAATCTGAAGGAGCTTGCCTTCGATTCCGGCCAGAAAGTGATCAACCCGGTGTCGAAGGCGCTGGCGCCGTCAGGCGGCGTGGTTGGGCTTAAAGGTAATCTCGCTCCAGATGGCGCAATCGTGAAGATCGCCGGCCTCAAGCACATCAAGCACAAGGGTCCGGCCCGGGTGTTCGATTGCGAAGAGGATTGTTTCGATTTCGTCCAGGCGCGGCGCTACCAGGAAGGTGATGTGCTGGTCATCC
>DATFSP010000290.1:0-16456 GCA_035262545.1 Rhizomicrobium sp.
TGGCATGCTTGATGATGGCGCAGGCCAGCGCCGCCTTGGGATCGAATTCCGCCACCAATTCGTATGCCGCGTCGGTGTCGTTTATATTGTTGTAGGACAGCTCCTTTCCCTGAAGCTGGCGCGCGCTGGCGACCCCCGGCCGCGTGGTGCCATCCGCGTAAAACGCCGCCTGCTGATGTGGATTCTCGCCGTAGCGCAGGGGCTGACGCAAAAGCCCGCCAAAAGCGCGACGGCGCGGCGGCATTGTTTCGCCGTCTTTCTCCAGCTCGCCAGCAAACCAGTTTGACACCGCAGCGTCGTAAGCGGCAGTGCGGGCGAAGGCGCGCTGGGCCAGCGTCCGGCGCAGCTTGAGCGTGGTGGCTCCGCCATGTGCCGCCATCTCGTCCAGCACGGATTGATAGTCTTCGACATCCACCACGACAGTCACCCAGTCGTGATTCTTCGCGGCGGAACGCGTCATCGCCGGGCCGCCAATGTCGATATTTTCTATGGTGGTCTCAAAATCGGCGCCGCGCGCCACCGTGGCCTCAAAGGGATAAAGATTGCAGACCAACAGGTCGATGCCTTCAATTCCATGTGTCTTCATCGCCGCGGCATGGTCGTGCTTGTCGCGCAATGCGAGCAGGCCGCCATGTACATTGGGATGTAAAGTTTTGACGCGACCATCCATCATCTCGGGAAAATTGGTGATGTCGGAGACGTCTTGAACGTTGAGGCCGGCGTCACGAAGCGCATTGGCCGTACCACCGGTCGAGATCAACGCCACGCCATGCGCGGCAAGACCCTTCGCAAACTCGATCAGGCCGGTCTTGTCAGAAACGGAAAGAAGGGCGCGGGAAATCTTGCGTTTGGTCATGAGCGGTCGGCCTGGGGTTGCCGCCGCTCTTATCCCTTCATCGCGTAATATAAAAGGGTCAGCCCCACGCTTGCGCACAGCGAATAGGTCAAGGGAAAGGCGACATGGGAATGGCCCAGCCGAAGGGCGATATCACCGGGCACAGGGTCCAGTCCCAAAGCCCCAACTACCGGACTGAGCACTGCCGCGCCCACCAGGAGAAATCCAACACTCAACGCTAACCGCCGCATGCCTCAACTCCGAAGGCAGGTGGCGGGCATTTCAGCAAAAGTGGGTTAAGGCCTTGTTAGGAATTAGGAAAGTTTTTCTCCTAATTCCTAGCCAAAGTTAGGCAGGCTAAGCCAGGCTGGACACCGATTATTCGGCGGCCCTTGACGCCTGTTGCACCATCGCCCCGCCCTTCTTGCCGAGCTCTTCCATGCTCTTTTTGGCCCCGGCCCCGAATTCCGACGCCGCATGCTCGGCCTGGTGCTGGACACCTTGCGCCAGACTGTGGAACATTTCGGTGTAATGCAGGCTCTGGGCGGCACATTCCTGCATCATTTCCTTGATCCATTCCTGCTGGGCCCCGATCAGGCCGGCCAGATCGCGATGGTCGCCGAAATGGGCGAAGGCGTGATTGGCATGCTCTAGGTTGAGTTGGGCCAAGCGCATGGATTCATTCTGGGTGAAGCGGGCAATTTCGGAGAATAGCACCCGGTTCTGGTCCAACGTTTTTTCGAGGGATTGACGGAGCATTTGGATCGCGTCGTGCGGTGAGGATCCATTGGTGGATTGAGATGTCTGCATGGGAAAACTCCTTGTGCGGTAAACCCAGCCCTTCATCAGTGTCGTGGAGACGGGAAAAGTTTATGTGACAAGAGGAGCGATTTTCCAGGACAATTTCGATGTCCCGCGGGGCTGGACCCTGGACCGTTCCCTGTGGCAAAACCGTCCCGATGCGGGCGTGGTGGAACTGGTAGACGCGCCAGACTCAAAATCTGGTACCGAAAGGTGTGTCGGTTCGATTCCGACCGCCCGCACCATTCATATATGCAGGCTTCTGGCTGCGAGATGAATGTCCAGCTATTCCACTGAAAACACGGATTTGTGGCGGTCAGATTAGTTTCATTGCCCGCTTCGCTGGCGCTCAGCGGGGACTGTCTTCCTCGCGCTAGGCGTCCCAATCAACGCGCCACGCACATGGAAAAAGCCCACGGCGCGTCTTAGAGCGCATTGCCGAATTGCGGGGAGCGTGAATTGCGCAGAGCGGGATACCGTGCTTGGCTTGTCGCTGGAGGGTCAAGTCATGCTGGAACTCCGCCCCAACTGCGAGTGCTGCAACCGCGACCTGCCGCCGGAAAGCTCCGAGGCCCGAATCTGCAGTTTTGAGTGCACCTTTTGTGCGACCTGCGCGAGCGAGAGACTCGATGGTATCTGCCCCAATTGTGGCGGCGAGCTGGTGGCGCGCCCAATCCGTCCCGGCGCAAAGCTCGCGAACAATCCTCCATCCACGCGCCGCGTCTGGAAGCCCGCAGGATGTGGTGCGGCTAAGTCATAGCCAGGCACTATCAGTAGCTTAGCGTGATATTGATAAAATCAATTTTTTCAGGTTGATAAATTGATTTTCTTGTGTATGGTCGCCAGCGCAATAAATTTTCCGTATGTCGATGAAAGATTGGCAGGATCTGGCAGGGCTTGTCCAAGACGCTTCCCTAGTAGTGGAGCGGGTCCGATTGCCGGGCCGCGACATTACTATCGAAGGGGAATTCACACTGCCGCAGCTGGCGCGGCTGAGCGCCGAGGACCAGGTCTTCGTGGCAGCCTTCCTGCGAAGCCACGGCTCGATCAAGGACATGGAGCAGGTATTCGGCATTTCGTATCCCACGGTGAAAACGCGACTAAACCGCATCGCTGCGCAACTGGAATTCGTGGAGGTTGATCCCAAGCCGTCGCGTAACGAAATTCTCGACCGGTTGGAACGGGGTGAAATCAGTCCTGCCGACGCTATCCGGCAATTGGAGGGCAAATGAAACCCGAGATCCTACCGCCCCTGACCGCTACGGTGCGCGTGAGGCGCGCCGGCTGGCGCCACGGTGTCCGCCTCTGGCTGCCATTATTTCTCATTTGGTTGCTGCTCGTGCCGTTGCTGATTCTGCTTCTGCCACTGCTGTTCGTGGGCGCGCTGATCTTCGGCATCAATCTGTGGCGTTCGCTGAAAGCCCTGAAGGGCGTTCTGGCCGCCACCCACGGCACGCATGTCGAAGTCGACAGAGGCGATACCAAATTCTTCATACGGCTTCATTGAAAGGAAATCGCTTATGAACGACAGCCGCCGTCAGATATTGGACATGCTGGCACAGGGAAAAATCACCGCCGATGAAGCGGAGCGGCTGCTTGCTGCGGTGGAGCGTTCACCCGCCCAGGAAGGTGAGACGGTCAAATATCTCAGGGTGCTGGTGGACGCCAATGACGAACATGAAGGTCCCACCAAAGTAAATGTGCGCGTGCCCATGCAGCTTTTGCGCGCCGGCGTCCGGCTCACCGGCATCATCCCCGCCCGCGCCCGCGACCAGGTCAATGACGCTTTGCGGAAAGAAGGTATCCCCTTTGATATCAACAATCTTACCCCGCAAAATCTTGAAGAGATGGTCGAGCATCTGCGTGATCTGACTGTGGACGTAGATAATGAGCACGCGAAAGTGCGTGTTTTCTGCGAATAACCTGTCGGTGCGTCTTGGCGGAACCCCCTCACCCTGGCGGGTGAGGTGCTCCTAGCACGCTCTCGAGCGCGCGAAGGGCGGAGGGGGTAATGAACTATCGTCATTCATACCATGCCGGAAATTTCGCCGATGTGGTCAAGCATGTGGCCGAGGTGGCAATCCTCGCCCACTTGGCGAAAAAGGATGCGCCATTCGTGGTGATCGACAGCCATGCCGGGCGCGGGAGCTATGATCTCCAATCTCAGGAAGCATTGAAGACAGGTGAGGCGGCATCCGGCATTCAGGCCCTCGATGGGCTTTCCGGTTCGCCGCTGCTTGATCATTATCTCGGCCTGGTGAACGAAGGCGGAAACTCGACTTATCCTGGTTCGCCCCTCATCGCCGCCAAGATGCTGCGCTCCCAAGACCGCCTGGTGGCGATCGAAAAGCATCCCGAGGAAGCCCTGGCGCTGAAAAAGCTTTTGTCGCCCTGGCGCAAGGCCCGAATCGAGGAAGCGGACGGCTATGCCCAGTTGGCTGCGCTGTTGCCGCCACCGGAGCGGCGCGGGCTGGTATTGATCGATCCGCCATTCGAGGCGCCCGACGAATTCGAACGCCTGGGGCGGGCTGTGCGGGCCGCCTTGCGTCGCTTCGCCACAGGCATATATCTCATATGGTATCCCATAAAATCCGAGGCTACGGCCCGAGCCCTGGAGGGCGAGGTTCTGATTGACGCCGGCAACGCACTCAAGATCGAGGCGACAATAGAGGCGCCCGAAGGCAAGCTCGCCCGTGCCGGTCTCCTGGTGCTCAATCCGCCCTTCGGCTTTGCCACCCAGATGGAAGAGGCGCTAGCAAAAGTCGCGCCCCGGCTGAAAGCCAAAACGCGTCTCGAGTGGCTGGCAGGCCAGGAGTAGCTTGATCTATTCCGCGGCGTGATTGGGGATTTCGGGCGCGGTCACACCGCCCCAGCGCTTGGCGATCAGGGAGACCACCCACAACGCCGCGGCCATAACCACCAGCGCGATCAGCCATGGGATTGTGCTGATGATGCCCTCGGGCGTGATGCTGGGCATGGGGAATTGCGAGAGCGCGTCCCAACGATCCTCCATCCAGTGCCAGGCTTGATGGGCGACAATCGCCGACAGGATAATCGATCCCACCCGGTAACCGACAACATGGCGGAAGAGGAGGTTAAGCGCCGGTACGAACAGCGCCAGCATGAACAATTGTCCCAACTCCACGCCCACATTGAAGGAAAGGAGTGAGAGAAGCACATGGGACCCCGCGAATTGCAACGTGTCGCGCAAGACCCACGAGAAGCCGAAGCCATGTACCAAGCCGAAGAAGAAGGTGATGACCCAGCGGTGCTGGGGTTGCAGCACAACGATATTCTCGAGCGCCATATAGACGATCGAGACCGCGATCAGCATCTCGATCAGCGGCGGGAACCACTGCGCATCGGGCGCATAGCCATAGGCTGAGGCGATCAAGGTGATCGAATGCGCGATCGTGAAGGCGGTAATCACCGGAATCAGCGGACGTATGCGGCGGAAGGGGATCACCAGGCAGAACAGGAAGAGAAGATGGTCGATCCCTTCCAGAATGTGGTGGAAACCCATCGATACAAAGCGAGCGGCGGCATTGTCCCAGCCGGGGTCCATACTTACCAGTCCGGCATCGCCGGCCAAATCATAGGCTCGGGTGATGCCATTGGGCGATATGAACTGCAGGGCGGTGGTCTCATGCAGCGCCAGTCGGTCGAAAGCGGCATGGATTGTGAAATTGGATTGGTCGGACTGGATTGGATATTCGAACCACACGTCCAGTTTGGCCTGGTCCCAGAAAACGTCACCGCTGGCTGGTAGAGGCGCGGCCTTCATATGCGCCATCGCCTGAACATAGGTGGCGAAGGAACGGTCGGAATCCAGCGCCATGCGCACCGCAACAATGTGCGGTTCGGGCAGCTGCCGGCCGTTTTCGAAAATCTTAAGATTTTCGAACAGCGCCACACCGGCTGCCGTGCGTAAGGGCCCGTCCACGCGCGTCAGATCCACGGAGCCGTTGGCGCGCTGGTAGTAGTCGGCGTCGGAATAGGATTTGAGCGGCATTCGCATCAGGACCTGAAGCACATGGCCCTGAGGCTTCATGTAGGCCTGGACGAGCGAGTCGACCGGGATGTTATGGGCAAGGGCAGGGCTGGCAGAGAGAAGGCTCAGCCCAAAAAGAATCAGCGCCGCCAGTGCGTTTGAGAACTGGCGGCGCATGATCTTAAGCAACATAAAAGTCTAAGGCATATGACCCGAAGCGGTTAAGACTTCGGCCAAGCCACTCCCTCGTCCATCTTGGTGACTGGGCCCATGCCCTTGTAGACGAACTTCTGGATGCGGCGCCCTTCATACGTTTCCGTGGTGAAGAGATTGCCCTTCGAATCTATGGCGATGGAGTGCACGCCATGGAACTCGCCAGCAGAGTTGCCGCCGTCGCCGAAGGTGTAGACCGGTGTCAGCGTCTGGCGGTCGATGATCACCACATGCTCGTTCACGCCGTCAGCCATGAAAATCCACTTCTGCTGCGGATCCTTGGAGAAGGCGATATCCCACACCGAGCCGTCGGTCAGGGTGTTGGTCTTGTAGTACATCTCCTTCACGAATTTGCCTTCGGGCGTGAAGACCTGCATGCGGTCATTGACGCGATCGCACACATAGACCAGCCGGTCCACCGACATGTCAGCGCAATGCACCGGGTTGCGGAATTGTGGGGCATTCTTGTCGCCGGGTTGATATTTCGGCAGCGGCGTATCGTCGGGCTTGTTGCCGTAGGCGCCCCACCAGCGCTTCATCTTGCCGGTATCGGCGTCGAGCACGGCCACGCGATGGTTCAAATAACCATCTGCGATATAGGCTTCGTTCGCCTTGGCATCGACGAAGATTTTGGCGACCCGGCCGAAATTGTTGGGGTCGTTCGAATCCGCGGCGAAACCACGCTCCGACGCTTCGGCGTTCGCGTCAGCCGCCGCGCCTTCCTTCTTGCGCGCGCCCGACTTGCCGATCTGCATCAGGAACTTGCCGTCCTGGGTGAATTTCAGGACCTGGGAATCCGGGCCGCCATTGCCGCCGATCCAGACATTGCCCTTATGGTCCACGAAGATGCCATGGTTGGAGGTCGGCCAATCATAGCCTTCGCCCGGGCCGCCCCAGGCATGGACGACATTGCCGGCCTCGTCGAACTCCAGTACCGGCGGCGCCGGTTGGCAGCATTCACCCTGATTATGCTGGAGCTGGCTGATGGTGCGGTCGATGGTGTTGTTGCGGTGGACCATCCAGATATGGTCGTTGTTGTCGACCCACACGCCGATCGACATGCCCAACACCCAGTGATTCGGCAGAGGCTTGGGCCAGAAGGGATCTACTTCGAATTTGGGTGCCTGCATGCCCTGCGCCTCGGCCTTGCCTTGAAGCGCGAACTGGGCGACGCCCAGCCCCGCCAAGGCGACCGCGAACGCGGAGCCGATCAGGAAATTTTTTGAACGGATGAACTTTCTCATAATCCTCCCCCAAAATGACGGGTGGCCTGAGTTGCGAGAAACCCCACCCCTTCGTATAGGGTTACATGAGACGGGCGGGGGCGTAAAGCGGCCAACCCTCCGGAACATCGCGGATTTGGCTGCTTTTGCAGTTATCACGAGCCCTCTGGCGGTGATATTTTCTCAATGCGGCAAAGTAATGCGGTGAGGAGGACCGAGCGGGCAGGCGACATGGTCCAGCGGACCGATGCGAGCGACGAACGCCGTGAGTTTGGGCGTGCGGCCGGGACCTGGCCCAATTCCCTCAAAAGCTCAGATGACCCGGCTGAACCAGGCCAGCGAGAGGCCGGCAGCGGCCAGCATGAGAAGGGCCGCGCCACCCGCAAAGAAGGAGGAAATCTCCATCTCCTGCGTTTCCATCACCACCTGTTTGGATAACACGCCATAGACCGCCTTGAGGTCTTCGGCGCTGCCGGCGTGGAAATAGCGGCCACGGGTCATGTCGGCGATCTTTTTGAGGGCTTCCTCATCCAACTGGGCGCGCATGGAAAAACCGCCAAAGCCCACAACGTTGCCGCGCGTCGTGCCGAAGCCCACAGTATAGACCTTGACCCCATATTCCGAAGCGATGCGCGCCGCCTCGATCGGGTCGTAGCCGGCATTGGTCTGACCATCTGTCAGAAGAATGATCACCGCGTTTTTGTAAGACCCCGGTTCGACCGGCACGTGCTTTTTTGGTGGCCCGCCCGGAGAACGGTCGCCCAAGGCCCGCCCGGCATAGCGGTTGAAGCGATCGCCGCCGCCATACCCGAAGCCGCCATACCCGTTGCCATAGCCACCGCTGTAGTAATTGGCGATGGGGAAATCCTCCCGAGGGAAGATGCTGGAGAGCGCCATCAAAATGCCGCTGCCTACGGCTGTACCCCGTTGCAACTCGAAGTGATCGATGGCGTTGAACAGCGCAGCGTGGTCCACGGTAGGGCTCTGAACCAGGAAAGCGGTAGCGGCAAAGGCGACGATGCCGATCACCACGTCCTTGGGCTGACTCTTAATATATTGCTTGGCGGCGGCCTGGGCCGCTTCGATACGCGAAGGGTTGACGTCAGTGGCACGCATGCTGCCGGAAACATCCATCACCAGCATTACCGTGGCGCGGTTGGAGGGAAGGCTCACCAGCGCGGTGGGCCTCGCCACCGCGATAAGAAGCAGGCTGAGCGCGAGAAGGATCAGGGCAGGGGGCACGTGCCGGCGCCAGCCGATCGTTCCCATCGCCGCCTTGACCATAGCAAGATTGGCGTAGCGCAGCGCCGTCTTTTTGCGCCTGTAGAGCAGGAGAAGATAAATCCCCACTGCGATAGGCACCAACACCAATAGCCAGAGAAGGTCGGGCCAAAGAAAGGTCATGTGGGGGATCGGCCCGACATTCAGATGAGGGACGCGCGCCAGAAGCTGGGACAAGCGCGCATTCATGCCGGCACCCGAGCGAAACGAGCCTTGCGCATGTCGGCGAAGCGCAGCACCGCATCCGCGACATCGTCTTCGGTGGAAAGTTCGAGGGCATCCACGCCTGCCGCGGTGAAGGCGGCCAGCAATTTCTCGTCCTTGGCGCGCGCAGCCGCTGCAAACCGGGCGCGGAAACCCTTGTCATGGGTGTCGACGAAAATCTGTTCACCGCTTTCGGCGTCTTGAAAAGTAAGAAGGCCGAGATCCGGCAGCCGCGTTTCCAGTGGGTCGCTCAATCTAACTGCGATCACGTCATGGCGGCTCGCCAATTGCGCCAAAGGCTTTTCCCACCCGGGGGCGCTGATGAAATCGGAAACAATGAAGATAAGGGAGCGGCGCCGGATCATGCGGGCGGCGTCCGAGAGAACCCTCTTCAGATCGGTGCCGCGCGCATGTTTGGGGTTGCGGTAACGGGTGAGCGCGTCGAGCAGCACCAGAAGCTGACGGCGTCCTCCGCGGGCCGGAATCACGCGTTCCACTTCGCCCGAGAACAAAAGAGCTCCTGCGCGATTTCCTTTGCCGGAGAGAAACCGGCACAGCAAGGTTGTGAACTCCGCCAGCACCTGCCGCTTGGAGACGCTCACCGACTGAAAATCCACCGACGGGCTCATATCCAAAAGGAACCAGGCGGTGATTTCCCGGTCCTCCAGATATTCGCGCACGTAGGGGATTTGCAGCCGCGCCGTGACGTTCCAATCTATATGGCGGACATCGTCGTGGTACTGATATTCGCGAATATCTGCGAGGTCCAAGCCCTCGCCGCGGAACGGGCTCTTATGATCGCCTTGCAGAAGGCCCTCTAGCCGCCGCGCGATCTTCAACTCGAGTCGATGCAGGACCGTTTCAGGCGTTTGCGGCGCGGTCATGGCGCTCCAGCACTTTCTCCGGCGCGGGCACCGCCCGCATCAGATCGCGCACCAGATCATCGGCAGTGATGCCTTCAGCCAGCGCTTCGTAGGAGGGGACGATACGGTGGCGCAATACGTCTGCGGCCACATCCACCACATCGGCGGGAAGCGCGTAATCACGCCCGCGCAGATAGGCGAGCGCCCGGCCGGCTTCAATCATGCCGATGGTAGCTCTGGGCGAGGCGCCATATAGAATAAAGCGTGCATGATCCTGAAGCCCTGCCTTGGCTGGCGCACGTGTGGCCGCCACCAGCCTGACCGCATAGGTGACTAACGCCGGATCGATATAAATCTTGCGGGCTTCCGCCTGCATCGCCAGCAATTCCTCGGTGGTGGTAACCGCCCCGATGGCGGCAAACATGCCGGTAACGCGCTGTACGATGACGAATTCCTCATCCTCGCTGGGGTAACCCACCAGGACTTTCATCATGAAACGATCCACCTGCGCCTCGGGCAGCGCATAAGTGCCTTCGGTTTCGATCGGATTCTGGGTCGCCATCACCACAAAGGGCCTGGGTACGGGGTGACTTTCGCCCGCGATGGTGACTTGGCGCTCCTGCATCACTTCCAAGAGGGCGCTTTGCACTTTGGCGGGGGCACGATTGATTTCGTCGGCCAGCACCAGATTGGCGAACACGGGGCCCAGCACCGTAGCGAATTCGCCGCTCTTCTGGTTATACACGCGGGTGCCGATCAGGTCCGCGGGCACCAAGTCGGGCGTGAACTGGATGCGCTTGAATGTGCCGTGCATAGAGCGCGCCAAAGTCGAGACCGTCAGCGTCTTGGCCAAGCCCGGAACGCCTTCCACGAGAAGATGCCCGTTGGCAAGCAATGCAACCAGCACACGCTCCAGGAAATGATCCTGGCCGACAACGACCTTCTTCACTTCATAGAGCAGATGCTCCAACCCCTCATGCGCGCCACTGGCCATGCCGACATCCTTCCGTCAGGTTAAAATGGATTTGTGCCCACCGCCTTGGCCGCATTCTCAATGGGCACGGCAAAGGCCATGCCGGCGAAAACCCGCTGGCCCGTCGGATTGTAGATGGCGGTGACGATGCCCACCACATCTCCGTCCCTGTTGACCAAGGGACCACCTGAATTGCCGGGATTCACCGGTGCGGTGAACTGAATCAGATTTTTCAAAGTGGGTGTGGTCTTGTCGTCCGGATCGTCGAATTCGCGCTTCAAGCCGGCGATCACACCGGAGGAGACCGAGGGTCCAATACCAAAGGGAAATCCCACGGCCACCACCGTGTCGCCGGGATAGAGACCGGCGGTCGACGCCAGCGTGGCGGGTTTGAGATCATCGGGATTGGTTTTCGCCCGGATCACAGCCAGGTCATTCTCCGGCTGGACATTGACCACTTCCGCGTCCGATGTGCTGCCATCAAAGAAGGTAACCACCCAGCGGTCGGTGGAGTGGATCACATGAAGATTGGTGAGAATGTCACCTTTTTCGTCGATCACGACGCCCGAACCGGTAGAATCGGGGTGCATGTCCTTGCCATCTTCCGTCTTGGGCGCCGTGGGGGGCGGTTTCATATGGTGTTTGCGGTCTTCTGCCGCCTCCGCCTTCGCCGCTTCGGCGGCGTGCTCGGGCGAAAGATAACCGTCCACGCGCACAACCGAAGGCGCTACGGTCGCGGCAGCCACCGTGGTCTTGGCAGGACCGGGCGGGGTATGATCCATCGTGTATTTTACGGCGTTGTCTATATCCCACTGAGTGAGCGGCGTCGGCGCGGGATGGGCCAGGCGCCATCCGCCGATTAGTCCCAGCGTGATCAAGATGGCGAGGCTGGCCGGAACGATCCGGTCGTGCCGGACGGTGAACGCATTAACTTTTTGCCAAAGCTGAGCCGTCAGCGACGGGCCCTGTTCCACTTCGTCGAACGCGAAAGGGACGAAATGGTTCTCGCCGTCACGCGAAGAAATTGACCGCCGCCTTGCCGCGCGGCCGTAAAGGGGTTTTCGCTTCATACCGGGACCACCGATAGTTCGCTGGCGAGAAGCCTACGCCAGCCGCCCGTTTTAGGCAAAAGGTCTGCGAAACGATAAAAAGAAGGGTGCCCCCGCCTTCTGTTTACATAGCGCGCCCGAGGCGTAGCGCATATAAGCGCCGGCCTGATCGGCCAGGATTTCAGTATAGCTGACTGTTTCGGCGTCATCGCGATGCATGCAAATCGAAAACGCACCACGTTCAGGTTGATGCGAACAGTGCAATCGTCTCAGCTGCGATATCGTTCCCGTCGGAGTCCGGCTTGCGGTTCGCGCCCGCGCCGCGGCCACTCGTACTTCTTCAAGGCCGGAGGAAAACCAGTGAAGACGCCGCCAGGCCTTTTGCGACGAGTTGAGACAATTACCATCCCATCGCCATTCCTTCACCGCCTGCTCCGATAAAGAAACCGCAATCAGCCGGAAAGGATTAATACGCGCCAGCGGCAGGGAAGCGAAGAGCCGCACCATGCGGGCCAGATTTTCGCCCGACAGCAAATGCGGCACCACAATGCCGCGACTCACGTCCGCATTCTCATTCAAGGGCCGCGCATGCCAATTGATCAGGGCCAGCGCCACGCCGCCGTGATTGATGCCAATCCAGGTTCCCCCGCCAGGCTCTGCCGGATGAAGCGCGAGTGAGAGGCCGACTCTGCGCTGGCGTGGTTGTTCTCCCTCGACGCGCGTTTTTTTCTCGTCCCGGTTCATCGCCAGCGCGAAGCCAGAACCGGAGGGCAGAAACGAAACCGTACACATGGCTAATCGGCGATTGGATAGCAGGCGCTGCGCGCCTGATACTTGCGCCATTCCTCTCTAAGCAACGCGAGGGTCGCCGGCCGATGGCCGAGCTCGCGGTTGGCCGCGCCGATCGCAAACACCAGGTCCCATTGCTTGAAGAGTGTGGCATAGGCGCGGAACACCGAGTTCCTGGCGTCGTAGATGCTTGTGGCCTCGGACGACGCGCCGTTCAGTTCCACAATCTTGAAGTTCTCCCCATTCCTAATGTCGGTCTCGGAGGGATAGCGCACGTCGTAGCGGCCGATATTAAACCCGGGCAGCTTGCGGGAAATTTCGTCGATGCGGGCTTCCAGCGCAGGGCTCCACAGATGCATGCCGTCACGGAAGATGCAGCCCTGACAGTGATTTCCCGCCTCCACCAGCTTCAGGCTTTGGCCCAGCGGCAGAACAGTGCCGCGAATGGCGCGATGACGCTGCAGATAAGTCTTGGCCACGATCGCGGCGCGGGCATCGGCCAGGATCAATTCTTCCACCGTTCGCGTGCCGTCACCAGTGACGACGGGGAAGACTTTCTCCGTGATGGCAAAAATGCGGCCACGCTCTTCGTGCGGAAAGCGGTAATAGAAAATCCCGGCCTCGCACGGCCCCGGCGCGTATTCCTGCGCCACCACGTCCTCGGTGACCTGGTTCAGGTAATCGCGCGCCTCGTCCCAAGCCCTGACCAATTTGAAGCCACTGCCGCGCTGAGCGACATCCGGCTTCAAGACCAGCGGCAGATCGAGGAATTGCTCCCGGCATAAAGCTTCAAGCCGTTCCATCCGTGCAGGTATCGCAGCCTGGATTACGCCTGATCGGGCAGTGAAAGCCGCGGACGTCCAAGACAATTGTTGGAGGGTGGCAAATTTTGATTCGCCTACCAGCCCGCCCGTGTACATGCCGGGATTTGCGATGGTGGGCAGATTGAACCCGCCATATTTAAGGCTCAGACGAAGATAATTGAGACCGATGGGAATATAGAAAAGACGCGCCGGCCAGAATTCCCACTTGAGCCAGCGCTGTAGCCGGGGATTGCGGAGGAGCGCGCGCTTCGTGTGCGGCCAGGCCAACACGGCAAGGATTGCGGCCATTATCACAAGCATTGCCGCCAGCATGATGCGACCATGCAAGCCGTCGCCCCAGCTCACGATTTTGGCGCCCATGAGTTTGGCCAATGCCAAAAATGGCGCCCAGACCAAGCTGACCCATCCGCCCCCGGCCGCCACGCCGACAATTTTTGCCAGAGCAATAAAAAGTCCTACCCAGACGAGAGCGATCACGCCGGTAGCGGCGGCAAAATACAGAAACGGCATCGCCAGAATGCCGGCTAGAAGGTAGGTAGGGAGCCGCAAGCCGGGAACGAAACGAACCACCAGCAGTATCAAAGGACCCCGCTTCTTCAGCCACGCCTCGCTTCTGGCCAATTGCTCTTCTTTGATGCGTCGTTTTACCCAGGCGCGGCTAAGCAGCGGACGTCCGAAATAGCGCGCCAGCCCATAAAGCCCCATGTCGCCTAGCCAGATTCCCAAAAAACAAGCGGCGAAAACCAGCGGCGTGGCCAACAAGCCCGTTGCGGTAAAGGCAGCTCCCCCCAGCATGGCAGCGTCTTCCGAAACGAACGTCATGAAGAAGAGAGATCCCGCCTTGGCGAATGCTACGCTGATAGGCATTGCGATCATCACATGGGTCACGCTGAAGCACTTCGTTTTTGATTTTGAAGCGTCGAAGGTGCCATGCCGAAATTCTGAGGCACAGGAAGTTTTCGCAATCGGCAGATCATGGCGATCAGCGCGTAATGGTGCATGGCATGGAATACCGTATACATCACCTCCCGCCCAAAGGTGGAAGAGGCCGTGGAAGATGCAGCGTCGTTATAAGACGTCTGACAGCGCGCCTCGATCACGCGATCGAGCTGAGCGGGATTGAGGAAGCGCGTGGCGTGACGGAAGTCACGCGTAAGCGACAGAGCAAGCAATCTCTCATTCTCTAGGCTTGCGTCCCTGGCGCGGCGGTCATAATCGATCTGGGACTGCTGGATGGCCTCGAACATCAATTTGAAATGCTCAAGGCTGTGGCGATAATGCGCCCCGATCGAAACGCCGTCGGCTTCTGGTATTTTGCGCGAATATTGGCTGTCGGAAAGGCCCTGCAATAGGCGCTCTCCCTGCTCCAGAACATCGTCCAGGGACGCAAGAAGCAAATTGCTGTTCGTCATGCGATCCCCGGCCGATTCCCCGATGGCGGCACTTTGGATAATGCCTTCCAATGGCTTGTCAGAATAGTGGGAACTCGGCCCGGGCGGCACAAGAGATAAAGAACAAATCAACAACTTAATGGCGAGCGCCGCCGCCGCACAGCGAAATGGACATGGAATTCCTCTAGGCTCGCCCTCGCAGATCTGAAAGCCGGGACATGGCAAGCGCAGGAACAAGAATAAGTGCTGCCATGGATTCGACTGCCTTCCGCTTTGTGCTTACCCTGGGCGTGGTCAATCTGTTTGCCGACATCACCTATGAGGGCGGCGGCAGCATCAATGGGCCCTTTCTGGGGACGCTGGGAGCGAGCGCCGCCCTGATCAGCATCATTGCCGGCTTGGGCGAGTTCCTGGGTTACAGCCTTCGCGCCATAGCTGGCCATGTTGCCGACCGGACGGGCAAATATTGGCCGGTCTCATTTGTGGGCTATGCGGTCAATCTGCTGGCGGTGCCGGCCATGGCACTGGCCACAAGTTGGCAGATTGCTGCCGTTCTGATCCTCGCGGAACGGATCGGCCGCGCCATCCGCAAGCCAACAATCGAATCAATGCTCTCCTACACCACGGCAAGGTTTGGCTCCGGATGGGTGTTTGGCGTCAACACCGCGCTTGATGAGACGGGGGCCACGCTCGGGCCATTGTTCGTGGCGGCTGTCCTGTTCCTCAAGGGTAGCTATCAAATGGCCTATGCGATGCTTTTAATCTCATCGCTTCTGGCTTTGGCGTCGCTCACGGCTGCGCGGATCGGTTTTCCCGTGCCCGCCGATCTCGGTGAGGGCAAACCCGCACCCGAGCGCGAGTTCACGCCGGCTTTCTGGCTCTACATGACGGGCGGCGCATTATTTGCCGCCGGGCTAATGAGTTATGAGTTGATATCCTATCATCTCATCATCACGGGACTTATTTCCAAGACATGGATGCCAGTGACGCTGGCATTCGCCACCGGCTTCGGGGTAATCGTCAATTTGATCTTGGGCCGAGCGTTTGACCGCGTCGGCATGAAAATAGTGCTCGTGGCGGTGGTTATTTCGGCATTGTTCACTCCATTGGTGTTTTCGGGGTCGCTTGTTCCCGTCCTGGTCGCGATGCCGCTGTGGAGTGTGGGCTATGCGGTCCAAGACACGTTGTGCAAAGCATTGGTGGCCGGCATCCTGCCGGACCGGAAACGGGGTTTCGCATTCGGCTTGTTCTATGCCGGCTATGGTTCAGGCTGGCTAATCGGCAGCGCGGCTGTGGGCTTGCTTTACCAAGAATCCCGTTTTGCACTTGTGGTATTTGCGGTGGCCGCACAGCTCTGCTCTCTGCCCTTCTTCTTGTTCGGCCACCGGCGCCAGCAGGCGCGGATGATGCGGAGATGAGGGCGGGGCAGCCTCGCTATCAGACATTATTCGTGCAAATATTGCGCCGGGGCGGGGAATTTTTTCACAAGCAGATTCCGCCGGAGGTCCGCCGATGCAAACGTTCAAGCTACTGATCAACGGCCGTCTGGAAGACGGTGACGCGCAAATGGATGTGGTCAATCCGGCAACCGAAGAGGTTCTGGCCGCCGCGCCGCGCGCTTCCAAGGCGCAGCTGGAAAAAGCCGTTGCCGCCGCCAAGGCCGCCTTTCCCGCTTGGAGCGCCACGCCGTTGGCGGAACGCAAAAAGGTATTGCAGGCCATCGCGGTAATCGTTCAGGCCAATGCCAATGAATTGGCCCGGCTCCTGACCCAGGAGCAAGGCAAGCCGCTGGCTGACGCGACCGGGGAGGCCTTCGGCCTTGCCGCTATGTTCCATTATTTCTCCAATTTCGATCTTCCCGCAAAAGTGATCGAGGATGATTCATCCCGCAAAGTGGAGTTGCGCAGAAAACCCCTGGGCGTGGTGGGGCTGATCGTGCCGTGGAATTTTCCGCTCATCATCCTGGGATCGAAAGTCCCGCCTGCACTCCTGGCGGGCAACACAGTGGTCTTGAAGCCC
>DATFSP010000291.1:0-2416 GCA_035262545.1 Rhizomicrobium sp.
TGGGCGGAGAACAATCCCACCCATGGCGCGACGTTCCATATTTCAATTCCGCTGGCGCAGGAGCCGCCATGAACATCGCCACAGCCACTTCCGTGCCCCAGGTCTTCGTCATTGACGATGATCCCAGCATCCTAGTTGCGCTCAAGCGCCTACTTAACAGTGCGGGATACGAGGCGAAAACTTTCGCCTCTCCGCGCGAATTTTTGGCCTGCCACGATTCCAATGTTCCTGGATGCGCCGTGGTGGATGTGGGTATGGACGAATTGAGCGGCATTGCCCTGCAGGAATGCCTTAGTCTGGGCGATAATCCCCGCCCCATCGTTTTCGTGACCGCTTGCGATGACGTGCGCGTTTCGGTCCAGGCAATGAAGGCGGGCGCTATCGATTTTCTTTCCAAGCCGGTGTCGGACGTGGCGCTGCTCACCGCGGTGCGCAACGCGCTGGAGCTGGATCAGAAGGCGCGGCAGGAGCGGCGGGAGTTGGCGGAATTGCGCCGCCGCTACGCGACCCTCACAATACGCGAGCGGGAAGTGATGGCGCATATTCTGCGTGGACGGCTGAACAAGCAGATCGCCTACGATCTCGGCATCGTCGAAAAGACCGCCAAAGTGCATCGCGGACGCATTATGGAAAAGATGGAGGTCCGTTCTGTTGCCGCTCTGACCCATGTGGCCGGGCGGCTGGGATTATATGAATCAGGCTGGGATCACGTGAGTCATGAGTAGATGCGACGAGGCACTTATCCCCATATGGCCCTTTGGTCCAATGCCGAAGGGGGGGGCCTCATGATACGAGGACAGGCTCATGCTCTACCGGAAGGCATCCTGGCCATGGCCGCACGGTCTTTACGGGTGGCTATCCTTGATGACGATCCCTCGGTTCGGACCGCGATCAGCAGGCTGCTCAAAGCATCCGGCATGATCGGCGATACATTCGCGACCAGCATTGACCTTTTCAATGCAATGGAAAAGGCGCGTCCGGACTGCATTCTGGTGGATCTCTATATGCCGACCCTCGATGGGCTGGAAGTCATGAATTACCTCAGGGAAATAGGCATCGGCGCTCCGGTGATCATAATGACGGCCCATGATGATCCGGCGTTGCGCGATTCCTGTATCAAGGCGGGCGCGACAGCCTATTTGCGCAAGCCACTTGAAGCCGCGGAACTTCTAGACACCATTACCCGCTCCGCAAAACCGCCTGCCGACATCAACTGAGGGTCCGCCCTCTGCCCGTCTGCCTGGGATTTCTAGGAAATATTGGGCTGAACGTGCACTTTGCAAGTGCCGCTAATGCACCCGCACTCGGCGCCAAATTCCTCGGCGGCATTCGCCAGAAACTGATCCAACATCTGATGAAGCAGTTTTTGGCGCGTGACGTCGCGCTTGGCGGCGATCAGGGCCAGGCGTTCGTAATCCGACTGCGACAGGCGAAGAGTCAATTTTCTGATTGCGCCTTGAGTCCGCGGAAACGCAAGCGCGAGGGGCGGCGGCGGGGAAGGGGCTGGGTGATCGGCCTGTTCTTTTACCGCCTGATCGAACAGCGAAGAATGGCGCGTGAAGAATTCAAGCGCTGATTCCGGAGTTTCTTCAGATCCGGATTCGCCATGGGTCCAGGGCCTGGCTTCGCCCTTGCGCGCCAGGAGCGCCGCGGTGATGGGCGCGAATTTTGCCGGTTTCATGGTTATCCCCGCGCGCTACGGCTATGTCGTTTGGCCATTTTGCCGGCGGCCAAAGACATGCAGCCTCCGGTCGGGCCCCTTGAGTGTGGCGGTAAAAGCGCTTGCGGGCCGATCGACTCGCCGATCCGGGGCCGGCGAGATGGGGGCCGGCGAGATGGGGGACGGCGGGATGGGGGACGGCGGGATTGGATCCGGAACCGGGGCGGGCGCGGGAGCCTCTTCCGCCGCCACACCCTCCTCCTCATCGGCCGCGTCCAACAGAGGACTGATCGCGAATTCAGCCGGGCGCACGTCAGGAATCAATTTCGCGTCGCGGACAATTCGGGACAATCTGTCCTGGATGTAGATCCAAAGACCAGAGATTTCGCGCGCCGAGGCGCCGTCCGGGCTGATTTCTCCGACCGTCCGGCCGTCGATCATGCTGGCGGCGAAGTCCACACGATGATGTAAGATGATGGGCGCGACAGTGCCATGCTGTGACAGTGCCACAGCGGATTCACCAGTAATATGCGCGCGCGCCGTGGCTGCGTTGACCACGAAAATCACCGGTTTTCCGTGCCGTTCGGCGATATCTACCGTCAGTCCGACGGCGCGCAGATCATGCGGGCTTGGGCGCGTGGGTACGATCACCAGATCGGCGTGAGCCACAACGTCTGAAATGGACTGAGTGATCGCGGGCGGCGTGTCGATTAAGGCGATGCGAATTCCAGCGCTTTCCAACCCGGCCAGCGTTTC
>DATFSP010000292.1:0-31201 GCA_035262545.1 Rhizomicrobium sp.
CAGCACCTTTCCGGGCGCGAAATAATTCAGGATCACGCCGCCGAACATAGCCGCCGCTGACGCGCTGATGCCGCGGACGGGGACGCCGCGGCCATCCACGGAAGAAAGAAATCCCGGCGCGTGACCCTTTGCCGCCAGGGACCGCAGTGTCCGCGCCGCTGCGTACAGTCCGCTGTTGCACGAGGATAGCACCGCTGAAATCAGGACCACATTGATGATCGCGGCGGTCGCGGGCAATCCGATGCGCGCAAAGACCAGAACGAAAGGACTCTCGGTCGGCACGATCTGCCGCCATGGGATCAACGCCATTACCACGGTGAGCGAGCCGATGTAGAAGATCAAAATTCGCGCGATGACGCCATTGACCGCACGCGGCAAAGACTGCTCGGGCCGTTCGGCCTCGCCAGCGGCAAGCCCCACCAATTCGCTACCCCCGAAGGCGAAAAATGCAATCGGCAAGGATGCAAGAAACCCCCGAAGTCCGGTGGGAAACAATCCACCGTAGCTCCAGATGTTCCGAAACGTGGCGTGTGCGCCCGAAAGTCCCACCCCGCTGCCGATGAGAAAAATGCTGGCGGCGATCAGACCGAGGATCGCAACTACCTTTACCAGCGAGAGCCAAAATTCCAACTCACCAAAGGTGCGCACGCCGCACAGATTTATGCCGTAGATCAACCCCAGGCTGACGAGCGCGGGTATCCATTGCTCAAGGCCGGGGAACCAGAATTTGACGAAGATCGCTATGGCGGTGATGTCCACCATCCCCACCAGAATCCAGCTCATCCAATAATTCCAGCCGACGAGAAAGCCGAAGGCAGGGTGCACATAATCTTCGGCTAGCGCATCAAGGGTGGTGACGCGGGGATGGGCCAGGGCCATTTCCCCCAAAGCGCGAACAATGAAAAAGACCATCAAGCCGCCCACCGCATAGGCGAAGAGCAGCGCGGGGCCCGCGCTGCGAATTCCGGCAGCCGAACCTAGAAACAGCCCCGACCCGATCGCGCCGCCGATCGCGATGAATTGAAGATGCCGCGTTGTCAGGCCGCGCCGCCCCGGCCCGACAAGCTGCGTTAAACGCGTTTCGGATGGCGGTACGGTTTCGCCTTGATTTTCAATAGTCACGCAACCATCCCCTTTCCTTGGCCCACTTCAAATTAGTTCCCCAGCTCTCTCAACACCGCGCGGACGGGTGAAGCGTCCAGACCGGCCAGAGCAAGCGGCAATGCGATCAACTCATAGTCGCCGGGAGGCACATGATCCAGCACGAGCCCTTCGAGGATTCTCATGCCAGGGGGCACAGCCAAATGCGCGTCCATGGTCTTGGATGTTTCAGGGTCCAGGGAGGGTGAATCAATCCCGATCAACATCACGTCAAGCGCCGCCAGCATCCGGATTGCATCGGCACTCATCACCGTGAAGCGCGCAGGCCAGTGGTCCAACGGAAACCGGTCGAAAGTTCTGAACAGCATCCTTTCTACGCCCGGGCTCCAATGGGTTTGCACAAATGAGGCGGAGACTGCTTCTTCTTGTCCGCGCGCGTCCACCACGCGGGCCGGACCCAAATAAGGCTCCAGCGCCACCTGGTCGATGGCAAGCCCCGCGGGGTCGTAATGGCGCGGCGCGTCGGCATGCGCCCCGCAATGAGTGGAAAGCCCGATCGCCGCGACATTCACGGGACTGCCGGCCCCAAACGTCCAGCGTTCGCAAACGTTAAAGGACGTATCGCCGGGCCAGACCGGAAGCGCCGGACTAAGCCGTTGCGAAATGTCCCAAATTTTTCTGGATGGCCCCATGCGCGGCTATATAGGCATCCTGTCCGTCTCATAGCCATAGCACCGTAGCACCCTTCGGGCCTCGCTTTGGTGCAGCGCAGCAACGACGAGAACAACCCCTCTAAATCTACTGGTGACCGGATACACCGGAACAGCTGTGGGGAGCCGTCCCGCTCTACTTCCCACATATTGGGTTTCCAGCTACCCTTTCCGAGTGGATGGTGGGTCAACCACGCATCCGCGGCATGAATGCTTGGATTCCTAAATGCTCTAACCAAGGAGACTCAAGTAATGGCGCGGAGTGAATTGGACAAAGTTCTCGAGCATATCAATCGTGATCGTCGCGGCTTTTTCAAAGCACTGCTCATCGGCACGGCCATTGCGGCCCCGTTGATGACGACGCAGGCGATGGCGCAAAAGGAAGGCGAAGACCCGGGCCCCGGCGGCAAGTGCGACGAAGGTCTGGTCGTGAGCAAGAAGACTGGTAAATGCGCGGTCCCGAAAAAGAAGAAAGGGATGTGATTGCGGCCAAACCCCTAGGCGCGTGAATAGCGGCTACGGGCTATTGGTTTTACGAGCGGTCGTGTGATTCATTCGGGTCCACGGCCGCTTCCGTTTAGAATTGAGCAATGGCCAACCCGACCGTCAATCCTGTCATTCTCCTTTCCCAGGTGGATGGCGGCTATGTCGCCTACGATCCGGCCCAGGATCATCTCCACCAACTCAATCCGGCCGCAGCCCTGATCACGGAATTGTGCGACGGCACAAGAAGCGTGGAGGAGATCGGGGACCTGGTAGGATCGCTCGCGCCTGACGGAAATTCCCGTGGGATTGCGGAATGGATCGACCACGGAATGAAAGCGGGCCTTCTGGTTTGGCATGGAAGCGAGCCCGCGGCCAGGCACGAGCTGTCGGCGACCGAACTCTCCACCCTCACCAAGCGTCTTCGCGAAGGGGGGAAAGTCCAGCCCGCCTACCTGTGTGGAAAAAGAACCGTCGAGCTCAAGCCCGACGATTGGGATGCCTGGTACGATTTGGGCGAGATCGCCCAATGTGTCGGCCGTCGCGATGAGGCGCGGCATGCCTATCAGAAATACTTCGACGCGCATCCCGAGGATGGGGAGATCGAGCATCTCTTGATCGCGCTCAAGGACGACCGAGCGCCCGCTCGCGCTTCAGATCGGGCAATCCAGCACATCTATAAAAACTTCGCGGCGAGTTATGAGTCGCGCATGTGTGAAGATCTCAAATATGCTGGCCCGGAGCGCCTGCAGGACGCCATCAGGACCGTGATCGGTGGAAAAGACGGTCTCAATCTTCTCGATCTTGGCTGCGGCTCGGGCTTGATGGGCGCCAATACCAAATGGCGCGCGTCCGAATTGACGGGAGTTGATCTTTCGCCCGAGATGATCGAATTGGCGCGGACCAGAAACATCTATGACCGGCTGGAAGTCGCCGAAATTACGGAGTGGCTCGATCGGAGCGAAACGTTATTCGATTTGATCGCGAGCAGCGATTGCCTGATCTATTTCGGCGATCTGGGTAAAATCGTCGAATCAGCCGCCAGAAGGCTCAAACCGGGCGGACTTCTCGCGTTTTCGATGGAGCGGGGCAGTCGCTTTCCATTTCATCTGACCGATACCGGCCGCTACACCCATCACCCCGACCATGTCCGCAACGCCGCCGCCCAAAACGGGTTCGCGGTGGGCGCGCTCAACGAAGCCTTCCTGCGCATGGAATACGGCGAAGAGGTGATGGGCTTATACGCGGTACTGCGCAAAACCGGGTGAAGCGCCCGCTCCTTGCGGAACTTTGCGACGAATTTCGCTCGCTGCGCTCGGCGTATCATAAGATAAAATATCCGGAACCGATCTCATGGATCTGCGACCTAATGCGCGCAGATGGAACGTGACGTCGGACGCCACGTTTCGAATTCGGAGTTGGAATGGGGCCCCGTGAGGGGGAGCGGGGGTTCCCAGAGGAGTTTAATCATGTCAACCACGTATGGCGAAGCCAGGACCGAGCGCGTCCTGGGCGCAACCAGTGTAACGGGTACCATTGCGGAAGCGGCCGGCAGCATTGCCGTGATTGTTTTATCCATCATCGGCCTGGCGCAGGGGACGGCGAGCGCCACAATCGTCGCGGTGACGACTATAGTCCTTGGCGCCGCGTTGTTGGCTGAAGGCGGCGCCCTGGCGGGCGAGTTCGCACGGCTGGCCATGGTGAGCGGCGAGCCGGGAGCCGCGGATAGTGTGCTGGGCGGAATGAGCCTTCAAGTTGCATGCGGTGGGATCGCCCTGGTCCTGGGAATTCTCGCGCTGCTTGGCGTTTCGGTTGGAACCCTTCCCGCTGCCGCTGTAATCCTTGTGGGCGGCGCGATGATGCTCACAGCCGGCACAATACCACAACTGCGCCAGTTGCGGGCAATTACGGCCGGCACCTCTGAAGTCGCATTGTCGATTGGACGTTCTTCGATGGCCGGGATGGCGGGTTTTCAATTCCTGTCCGGTGTTGCGGCGATCGTTCTGGGCATCCTGGCGCTTTCAGCGTCGTCGGTGGAAACTGGCCGCACGCTTGTTCTAGTTGGTTTCCTTATCGTCGGTGGCGCCATGACCATCGGTGTTACCGCGATGAGCGGGAATTTCCTTCGCTTCTTCACCAAGTAGAAGCCATCAGCAGTAAAGCGGAGCCGCAAGAGCACGGCGGCTCCGCTTCGCCATTCAAGAGATCCGTGCCTGCAGAACTCTGCATCGCTTCGTTCGTGGCGCGGTACTTATAAGACGGGCATAGAACCTCGCACGGCGATGAACTCCGCGTCGGATTGCACGAGTTAAGCACATATCGCGGGTTGGTCGGGCGGCGAACTCAAGCCAGACGCGTGCGCGTACCCGGCTCCTGCTGGGGCATGATTTGCGTGGCAGGAACGGCGGGCCGAGGCAAGCGCATGGAACGCTCTTCAGCCAGGCGCACTCCCTGCGCCGTTTCCGGCAGATTAGGAATATCGAGCCGTGGCATATGGAAAGCAAATGCGGTCGTCATGTCACCGCACGTCTCGCGGCGCCATTTGCTGAGGTTGGGAACCTCAACGCCGAAGCGCGTCTCGAGCAAGCGCAATGTCGACGTGTGATCGAATGTCGTGCCGCACACATAGCGGCCGCGGGTGTACGGCGAAATCACCAGGCATGGCACGCGATAGCCCAGCCCGATCGGCAGATCACCGACGAATTCGCTCACCGTTCCTTTGGGCGGCGTAGGTGGGGTCACATGATCGAACAAGCCATCATTCTCGTCATAGTTGATGATGAAAGCTGTCTTGGCCCAGAGCTTGGGATTGGTCCACAACGCCTGAAGCAATTGGTTGGTGTGATCTTCGCCCGCGGCAGGGAGATAGTCGGGATGTTCCGACAGGTTGGATGGGGGCACGATCCAGCTCACCTGGGGCAGATTGCCGGTCCTGATGTCCCACAACAGCTCATAGAAAGTCCGGTCGACCATCGCGTTCTGAAAGAGCGGCGAGTTCTCGGGCGCCTGCTGATATCGGGCAAAGTATTTCAAGACGTTGCAGCCGTAATCGTCCCAATCGTGATAGACGCGCCAGGAGACACCCGCCCGTTCCAGCCGTTCGGGATAGGTTTCCCAGGAACGGAGCTTGCGCTCGTCATTGTCGGTCGCGGGGCCGCCGTGCCGGCCTTCGGGATCGATCGTTCCAGTCATCAGATAGTAGCGGTTGGGATAAGTAGGTCCGAAGACCGAACAATGATAACCGTCGCAGATGGTGAAGGCGTCGGCGAGCGCATAGTAGTAAGGAATGTCCGCGCGCGTGTGATAGCCCATGGTGAGCGGCCCGCTTGCGCCGTCCGCCTGCCGGTGAGCGCCGATCCAATTATCCATGGCGCCGCCATTCCATGCGGCATGCTGCGGCCCCCAGCCATGATCGAGATCGTGCAATCTCTGCGCGCTGGTCTTCAGTGTATCAAGGCGAAAGGGCAGAACATGTCCCCCGGGCTTGAGCGGATCTACTTGGCGGAAGACAGAGCTGCCCTCCGCTTTGCGCGCAGCCGGATCGTCAAAGCCACGCACGCCGGAAAGCGTCCCGAAATAATGATCAAAGGAACGATTCTCCTTCATCATGATAATAAAATGGTCAATGTCGCCGAGCTTGCCGGAAGCAGGCGATGCGGCGTTCGCGGCAGGCCCGATGGCCGTCATGGCGGATGCAGCAGCCCCCGCTTGAAGAAATTTCCTCCTGCCGATGTCAGTCATGGCGTTTCCCCCGGCCATTATGCGCCAAATATAATGACCCTTTAACGTTCTCGGACACCACCCCACTCGCAGCGCGCGGATGCGACCTCGCGCCCTCGAATCCATATTGTCTTCGAGGCTTAGTATAGGCAGTCTGCGCTATGGGCCTGAATTTCCGGTCTTTTTCGTTTCTTTTCGCCGGGATATCTGATGTCGCCTGGACGCTTCGATCTGGCAGTAGTGGGCGGCGGCATTATCGGCCTTGCTCACGCCTATTTGGCAGCCAAGGCGGGCAAGCGCGTGGCTGTGGTCGAAAAGGACGTACGCGCCAATGGCGCTTCGATCCGCAATTTCGGCTTCGTCACTGTTACCGGCCAGGAGCGAGGCGATTCTTGGAAACTGGCGCGCCGTACCCGCGATATTTGGGCGGAAATCGCTGTCAACGCAGGACTGGCGGTCGAGCAGCGCGGCCTCTATCTAACGGCCCGCTCACCGGAAGCGGTTGCCGTGATCGAGGCCTTCCTCGCGACTGAGATGGGCGAAGGCTGCCGCCTGCTTGCGGCGGACGAATTCCGGCGCCTTGCGAACGGCTTGGGCGGACCCGATCTCAAAGCCGCGCTGTTCAGTCCGCATGAAATCCGCGTGGAGTCGCGCACCGTCATCCCCGCCCTGACGGCTTGGCTTGAAAGAGCTTGGAACGTCACCTTCTTCAATGAAACGGTAGTTTTTGACGCAAGCCCGCCCCGGCTTCGCACCTCGCGCGGCGTGCTCGAGGCGGAGGCGGTGGTGGTTTGCCCCGGAGACGATTTCGTCACCCTTTATCCCGACCGCATCGCCGCTTACCGGCTTCGCCGATGCCGCCTTTCGATGCTCAAGCTCGCCGATCCTGGCTTTCGCCTGGCGGCGGCCCTTATGTCGGATCTCAGTCTGACGCGTTATCGCGGCTATGCTGCACTGCCTGAAGCGCGCGAGCTGGAAATCAAACTTCGCCGCGAGCAACCCCGCCATTTCGAAAATGGCGTGCATCTGATTGTGGCGCAAGGCTCCGATGGCGGTCTGATCGTTGGCGACAGCCACCATTATGATCGTTTGCCCGCCCCGTTCGCCTCAGTGTCTGCAGAACTCGACATTTTGGACGAATATGCCCGCGCCACGGGACGGCAAGCGCCCGCCGTGCGGGAACGCTGGACTGGGATCTACGCCGTCGCCGACGATCGCACCTATCTAATTGATACGCCCGAGCCGCAAGTTCGCCTTGTAATTGTGACCAGCGGTACAGGCGCTTCGACTGGTTTCGGCATCGCCGAACGTGTGATCGCCGACCTTCTCGGCCTGAAATCAGAGGTCATGGCATGAGCTTTCCGGTCAAGGCCGTTGTATTGGACTGGGACGGCACAATGATCGATTTTGGTTGCATGGCCCCGGTCGAAGCCCTGGTGAATGTGTTCGCGGAAGAGGGCCAGTGCGTTTCGGCCGAGGAAGCGCGGCGCGATATGGGCAAGGCCAAGCTCGATCATCTGCGCGCGCTGTTGGCCGATCCGGCTGTTGCCGCGCGCTGGCGCGCGTTGAAAGGCAATTCTCCTTGCGAGGCGGATATCGACCGGCTTTATCGGAGGCTTGGCCCCGCCATGAAAATTGCCGCGGCCAGAACGTCTCGCCTGATCTCCGGCGCGGCCGGAACCGTCGCTCAATTGCGCGAACTGGGCGTGAAGATCGGCTCCGGTACCGGGTACACCCGCGAGATGATGGCGGACATTCTGATTTCCGCGGCCAAGCAGGGTTACGAGCCGGATGTCGTGGTTTGCGCCGGCGAAACTCCAAGTGGACGGCCTGCGCCCTTGATGACATGGAAAGCGCTGATAGCGCTCGACGCCTGGCCGGCGCGCGCCTGCATCAAGATCGATGACGCTCCAGTCGGCATCGAGGAAGGCCGCCTGGCTGGCTGCTGGACTATCGGGCTGTCGGCTTCGGGCAACGGTGTGGGGCTTGATGAGGAGAGTTTTGCGGCCCTATCGCCGTTGGAGCGGCAACAAAGATTGGCCCGATCCGAACAAGCGCTTAAACAAGCGGGAGCCGACTTCGTCATCGAAGACATTTCGCAACTTCTCCCTTTTGTGCATGAAATCGCCCACCGGATCGAGGCATCATGAAACCCCTTGCCCAACGCCTGCGCGCCTGGCTTTCCCGCGCGCCCGCGCCCATTTTCACGCTCTATGGCGGGTTGATGGCGTTCGGCGCTTATTTCGCCATGTTTGCATTCCGCAAGCCATTCACGGTCGCTGAGTACGCCCACGCCGCTCCCATGCTCGTGGATTACAAGATCGCTTTGGTGGTCGCCCAGGTGCTGGGGTATGCGCTCTCCAAAGTGGCTGGAATCAAGATAATCTCCGAAATGCCGCCACAGCGCCGCGCGATTGCCATCCTGGTGCTGATTGGAGGCGCCGAATTTGCCTTGATCCTGTTCGCTCTTATCCCGGCACCATGGAACATCGTTTGTTTGTTCGCAAACGGCCTGGCGCTGGGCATGATTTGGGGCCTGGTGTTCGGTTTTCTGGAAGGCCGGCGCCTGACGGAAATTTTGGGGGCGATGCTGTGCGCCAGCTTCATCGTCTCGTCCGGCGCCGTCAAATCTGTGGGCAAGACCGTAATGCTGTGGGGCTGGGCTAATGAATATTGGATGCCGGCCCTCACCGGCCTTCTGTTCACGCCTTTGCTTCTGTTGTGCGTGGCGGGCCTTGCGGTCCTGCCGCCCCCCAGTGCCGAGGATGAGCGGCTTCGCGTGGCACGCGCGCCGATGGACGGAACCGCGCGACGTGAGATGCTGACCGCTTTCGCGCCCGGCCTGATCGGATTGATCGTGGTCTATGTCGGCCTGACGGTCCTGCGCGACTTTCGTGACAATTTCGCCGTCGAGATCTGGAGCGGGCTTGGTTTCAAGAATAATGCGGAAATCTTCACCCTTTCGGAGGTTCCCGTTGCGGCAATCGCGCTGGCGATGTTGTCCCTTCTCATGTTCATTCGTAACAATCGCCGCGCCTTTCTCGCCAATCTGGTGCTGGTGGGCGCGGGACTAGCCCTGGCCGGATTGTCATCTTTGGCGTTCGAAACGCGTCTGATCGGACCGGTTTCCTGGATGATCGCGCTGGGCGCCGGACTTTATCTGGGCTACACGCCGTTCAACGCACTGTTGTTCGATCGCTTCATTGCCGCTAGCGGCCGCACTGGAAATGCGGGATTTCTGATCTATGTCGCCGACGCCGCGGGATATTTGAGCTCAGTCGCCCTTCTGATGTTCTACAATTTCATCGGCGTCGAGATTTCTTGGGTGAAATTCCTCACCGAAATTTCTTATGTCGCGGCAGCGGTGGGTTTGGTCTTGATCATTGTCGCGGGCTTTTATTTTCAGCGCCGCCTTACGCAGGACCAGTCCCATGATCAGATTGTCGAGCCTGAAGGACATAGAGCGCCGCTACGCCACGCACGGGGCGCTTAATTCACACGAGATCGACCTTCTATTCGAAAAAGAAACCGGTGCGATGGCAGCCGATCACCGTCACGGGGGGGGGCACAGGCGCTCGTCGGCCTGTCCGGCGACGCAGTCGCATTGCTTCGTTATCGTGAAACATAAAAGGCCCGGATCGAACGATCCGGGCCTCCCCGTTTGCTTTTCGCCGGCCCTACGCCAGGTTCTTCATCGCTCCCGCCATGCTGTCGAGCGCGGCGGTGAGCGTCTTGCGCGAGGTGGCGATATTCATGCGCATATGGTTGGTGCCACCCGAGCCATAGGTGTAGCCAGGATTCATCTGTACATAAGCATTCTTGGCCAGCCAGTGGCCTATCATGTCGTCAGGCACCACCTTGCCCGGCTTGCCGGTAAGGAAATTGATCGGCTGCGGTTTCTTATTTTCCGCATCCGCCATCTGCTGGGCGCCGATCTTGTCGGCCAAACCCGTCACATCCAGCCAAGCCAAGTACGTGCCTTCCGGCTTGCTACCAACCTTGATCAGGGGCAGCTTCGCTTTGATGTAGTCGTTGGCGAACTTCTGGTTGCCGTCGATATAATCGACGCACTGGTTGAGCCAGTCTTCGCCCCCCGCATAGGCCGCCTGAGAGGAGACGATGCCCAATGTCGAGACTTCCGAGCGGTTCCAGAATTGCACTTGCTTGAACACGTCCGGATCGGTGGCGAAATACCATGCGCATTTCAGACCGGCCAATGAGAAGGATTTGCTGGCCGCTTTGAAGGTAATGCTGTTATCGACGATCTTCTTGTCGTCCAGCGTGGAGAAGGGCGTGTATTTCACGCCGTTGCCCACGAAGTCGCAATGAATCTCGTCCGACAACACCTTGACGTTGTGCTTGAGGCAGATTTCGCCATAACGGGTAAGCTCCGCCTTTGTCCACACCCGCCCCACCGGATTATGCGGGTTGCAGAGGATGGTCGTCTTGGTGGCGGGATCGGAGGCACGGCGCTCCAGATCGTCCCAATCGATCTCATAGCGCCCGTTCACATATTTCATCACGCTTTCATTTGCGACCAGCTTCGAGCCGTAAATGTCGAAATAAAAGGCGTTATAGATGGGCGTCGCCATCAGCACTTTCGAGCCGGGCGGCGCAAAGGCGCGCAGTGCCGGCATGATGCCGGAATGGACGCCAGTAGTGACGCCCAGATTCTTGGGGGTAATGTTGGTGATGCCGTAACGCTTATGGTTCCAGTCAATGATGCCCTTCACAAAGGGATGATTGCCGGCATTGCCCAGGATCAGGTCAATGTCCAGCATCTCGTAACCCCAATTATGGTGGTTGACGCGCTTTTGCAGCGCAGCCGTGACCACGGGTACGCATTCGAAATCCATGTCGGCGATTCCCATACCCGCCACGATCTTGGGCATGTGCTCGTCGCGGATGGCTTGGTCCCATTTCACGCAATCGGTGCCGATGCGATTGTAGGGCGTATCGAAGTCGTATTTTCCATTCGATGGCGCTGCCGATGCCTTGCCGCCCGCGGCCAGCGACGCAGCCAATGGCCCCAACGCCAACACACCGCCACCAAGCCCGGCATTCCTCAGGAATGTCCGGCGGTCACTTCCCGTTCTGGATTCCAATTTGGTTCCCTTCTCGATTGCATATTTGCGAAGGCAGCCTTCCGGATTGTTGGCCGGATGACTTCCAGCAGCGCGGACGATAACAGACAAATCGTCAGAAAAACAATTTGTTGAACTGCCAACCGGTACACCGTCAACATGGTCCAGCTTCAAAGGGGGAATTTGCACGCATGCTTCTTCTGACGGGCCTGTTCATGGTCTCGCTATGGGCCGGCATACAGAACGCGTTTGCCGGCGGGGGAACTTTCATCACCTTACCCGCGCTCATGCTGACTGGCATGGACGCGCGAGCCGCGAACATCACCTCTACGATCGCGCTTTTCCCCGCCCAGGCCGCCACCGGACTTACCGGGCGGCAGAATGTCTCCGGCGCCGCAGGTCTTTCTATCGCTCATCTGGTGGCAATCAGTCTTGTGGGAGGGATAGCCGGTGCCGGGTTGCTGCTGGTGACGCCGTCTGATTTTTTTGCCCGCCTGGTCCCCTGGCTGGTCTTGTTCGCAACCATCGTATTTGCATGGGGCAGCTTTTTCCGCACGGCGCGCGCGCGGCCACAACTGGGCCGGGCGGGCGCGGGCGCGTCGCAATTTCTTATCTCTGTCTATGGTGGTTACTTTGGCGGAGGCATCGGCTTTCTGATGCTGGCGGTGCTTAGCGCTGCGGGACTGGCGGTTCGGCAAGCTGCCTCAACCAAGAATGTCCTGGCAGCGGTGATGAATGCCTCCGCGGTCGCAATCTTCGTTTTTTCCCCGTCCGTGCATTGGCTGCAGGCCGTGATCTCTTGCGCCGGCGCGGTGATCGGCGGCGTCGTTGGCGGACTCTTGTTGAGTCGCATCAACGAAAAAGCACTGCGGATCGCGGTGGTGATGATCGGCGCAGTGCTGACGGTCGGCCTGTTTTTGCGCGCGCCCTAATTCGTGTCGCGTTGCAGAGTTGCGACCAATTCCACAGTGAGCCAATTCAGTCCGCAAGAGGATCGGGGCGAAGCTGGAAATGCACGACCTTACTGGTCTGCCCCTTGCCTCCTTCGATATGCGCGGCCGAGCGTGTCGAATAGGTGGACCAAAGACCGCGCCCCTTCCAACCTGCATTGGCATCATCGATGCGACCATCCAGGCCCTTGGCATAAAAGCCCATCGGATAGGGCACGCGCAGCACGACCCATTTTCCGTTCACATAGGCGTCAAGCGCATCGGATTCATTCGCGGTGGCGATGGGCACATTCGCGCCCAGCCCGAACGTGTCGTGCTGATCGACCCAGGTATAATAAGAGGCCTCAGCGCCCGCGCCCGGCGCGCCTTTGACGCTTTCGAACTCCGGGCCCGGCAATTGATGCAGTGCCCAGCCCTCTGGGCACTGGCGGCCAGTGGCGTTGGGGCCGTTGAGCGGACCTTTGCATTTGCGGCGGTCGAAGCTGGCGAGATGGCCGCTGGCCAACGACGCCCACACCACGCCGTCACTGCTGATGTCCATGCCGCGTGGGGCAAAGCCCCAATCGGTGGACGCCACGCGTTCGTCCCGCCACGGCACTTCGTAATATTCCGACAGCATGGTCTGGGGATCGAAGCGTACGATGGCGCCAGGAAAGCCCAACACCGAACCCCATACCGAGCCATCGGCTGGATTGGGCGCGACGCCATAGATGCCAGCGCGAATGCGCTTGTCCTTTGTCGGATCCGGTTTGCCATCAGGCTCGACCCAATCGTCGCGTCGCCCATTGCCGTTCGTATCCAAAATGAAGGGCGCCCAATGCTGGGCCGAGACGGCGTCATGAGTGCGGTCGAACGCCCTGGTATCAAGCCAACCTATCACATCGGTCGGGCCACCCGCGCTGAACCACAAAAGGTCCTGCTTGTCGAATTGAAGATGATGGGTAGGGAAGCACAGATCGATAGGCGTGACGTTCTTGGACTTGGGATCATACAATTCCGCCTGACGGCCCGATCTCTCAAGCGGAAAAATCTCGGCCGAGGGCTGGGACGAACCCCCGCGGCAGAAAGCCGGATCGGCCGCGGCGCGGACGCGCGCCGTGTACCAAAGCCGCCCTTCGCCGTCGAACATGGGATTATGCACGGTCGTGTGACTGTTCCAGATTGGCGTATTTCCCCAATAGGGCGAGGGTGCATAGATCTCGCCATCAGCCGAACTGGGCGTGTCGGAATCACGCCATTTGGTCTTCACGAAGCCGGTAGTGTTGTGAACCGGATCGAGCCAGGGCAGGTCATCTGAACTTTCTTCCGGCGACCCGTAAATGATGCCGTTCGCATTGACCGTAGGATTGCGGCGGTCTGTCGAAATTTCGTCGTGCAGATAGGACGTGGGTGTGGCCCAATCCCATAGCGTAACGACGATATTGCGTTCGAGCCCTTGGGGCCGCTCCGGATGGGAATTGGGAATCGCTCCCTTGGCGATACGGTCACTCCATTCGCCAAAGAATTTGAGCGCGCGCTGTGTGTCAAGTTGGCCGAGAGAGGAAATCATATTGCCACCGGCTTGACCGGACTGGATGCGGCGTTCCCAGGCGTCGGCGGAGGACGTGAAATTGCCCAGCCCCGGCGGAAGCGTGCGGGTGGCCTGGTCGCCGATCTGATGGCAAGTGATGCAGCCATCGGTCTTGATCATGCGCAGCCACTGGCCTTGATCGGTCAGGGTGGCGGGCATCCCATTGCCATGAACGCCGGTGCCGGGGAACAGGCCTTTGTCCGGGATCGGAAGCATCTCGTACCAATAAATCGCCGGATAATAGGCGGCCGCAGCAGCTTGACTTGGCGCGGCCACGGCACGAAGCGCCAATGTGCGCCCGGGCGCGGATTGAACCTTGGGTGAGTCGACGAGGCCGTAACCGCGGACCCACACGCTGTAGCGCGCCTTGGGCAAGTCCGGCACAAGGAAGCGCCCCTGATCGTCGGTTACGACGATCTTGGCGTATTTGGTGGGAAGGTCCGTGGTCTCGGCGATTACCCAGACGCCGGCTTCGGGTCCCATCGCTCCCGTGACAACGCCGCCGATGTCATTTGCGTCGCCCCGGGCGGTTGCGGCGCTAGGTTGCGCATCAAGCGGCCCGATGAAAGTCGTGGATGAGGCGGCAACGAGCGCCGCAGCCATGGCCGATCGAACGCTAAGCCATTTTGCCATCTCGAGCTCCCTCCAAATGGGCCAGGTACAAGAGATATGATATTTGGATCATACTCCGGTTCGAGCCACTTGGCTGGCCTGCGCTGCATCACGCGGCTTGCCCGCATAAACGAACACTCTCAACATGTTAGTGGAGGATTGGCGGAAGATGCCAGCGTTCGCACGCGGAAACTGATCTCCAGCACATGCCCGCTCACGCGCCCGATTGCAGACGCCTGAATTCCGTATTGAGGCGTTTTGAAGGAGCTGCAGGCCGGCGGTGCGATCCAACTTGCGCCAACTTCGAAAGAATAGCGCTGTTCTGGGAAATAGCGCCGAGCGATTCAAGATTGCGCCGGTTCGCCAGTGTCTTCAATGCCGACACCACGTGCCCATTGCGCGCATTTCCAAAAGCGTCACTGAGCGAGACCGCAAAATGCAGCATCACGCTGGAGTCGCGATAGCAATCGGCGATGCAGGCGGTGCAGCCGTCCCGGACGAAAGGTGTGTCCGGAAAATCCCATACCGAGCACATCGGCTTGTTCCAGGCATCGCAGCGCCAGAGATCGAAATTCCAGTCCATATAGAAGCTCTTGAATCCGCCATAGCAGGCGAAGTGTTCGGTCTCGCCCTTGAGATGCCGCTGCATGTCGCTCATGGAGGCGCGTGGATTGGTGACGGGAAAAGCCCCGCGCAGACTTTCGACTGCGCCGAAAGCCGCGACCAGCTCGTCGTCCGAGAAGGCCATCAGCTTCGAATCGCTCGACCAGGCGAGTGTGGTTGAACCGAGCGCGGCTCGTTGTGGATAGGAGAAAGACACCGCTGCGAAACCCAGATCGCGTAGGGCCGGCGCCAAAGCAGCATAATCCTTGATGAGCTTGCTTATCGTGACCTGGGCAAGCGGGATCATGCTCAATTTCGGCATCCGCGCAGTAGCTGCGCGGATTCTTTTCCCCAGACCTCTGAGCCCCCGATTGGCCTCGTGTTCGGCCATGTCGGCGGAGTCGATCGAGACATAGACCGTTTTCAGTCCTGCGGCCGCCAACTGATCGAGGCGTTGGGGCAGACGCCAGCCGTTGGTAATGAGGGCGGGCACCATGCCGCGTTTGACCACCATCGCCACCATCTCATGCAACCGGGGATGAAGCAGCGTCTCGCCGCCGAAAAAACTCACATAGCGGATATCGCGCGCATGGAGAATTGCGAGCGCCTCGTCGAAGCGGCCGGCGTCGATCCAACGCAATTTGCCAACCCGCCCTTTGTCATAGGCGAAATTGCAGAAATCACACGTGGCATTGCACGCATTGGTGACCGCAACGTTGCACAGCGCCGGCCCGCCCCTGGCAACCAATTTGGCCATATCCCAAGCGTGTGCCAGCGATGCCATCGTGCGACCCATCCCTTGATCGTCGCGGGCAGGCTCGCAGAAATCCGATCAGCGGGATGTTGGACTTTGGGCCAATGGAATCGGTCGCTTCCTGAACGATTCCTTGCGAAATTCTATCGTGGCGTTCACCGGTCTTAACTGGTGACGAGAACTTTCGCCGGCTTGCCTTCGTTGCTGGAGCGGAACGAATCGTCGGTCACCATCATGGTCACGCCAGGCGTGAGAATGGCGCGCACATTAGCCAAGAATTCCGGAGGGACGCGCACTTGTTCGATCATGCTGCGATCGAGCGGCTTGCCGTGGCTGGCTTCGTGTCCCGGAATGCCAATATACAGCCATTTGGGATTGCCCGCGGTGTCGCGACCCTCCATTTGCAGCGCTTCCGTGCCGTTGAACAGGCCGGGTGGAATTTCCACCCGCGCGCGGCCGATGATTTTGCCGTTACGCAGCACCAGGACGCGTTGGTCGGCGAAACTGACCAGGATCGTAACCGGCCCCGAAGGCGATCTCTCTGGATTCCAGCGAAACTCCTGGCTGGCCGTCAGCCGCAAATGTTGGTCCGAGCCGGGCTCGGCTGACAGGCCTGGATCAAGGATTGTTTGGGGGCTTGGACGATCGTCGGTGACGATGACTGTCATCCCCAGACTAGTTTCTCGAAAGAGCGCTTTCGAAAATGCCAGCGGCAGCCGCACGCAACCATGGGAAGCGGCATACCCCGGGAGTTTGCCGGCATGGAGCGCAATGCCATCCCAAGTCAGCCTTTGCATGTAAGGCATGGGCGCATTGTTGTACCTGTTGGAATAATGTTCCTCGTGTTTCTGCAGGATCGTGAAGACGCCTGTAGGCGTTTCATGTCCCTTCTTGCCGGTCGAGATGGTGGATGCGCCAATCCGGACACCGTTGCGATAGACATAGGCACGCTGCGCGGGGAGGCTCACGACCACTGTAGTGGGCCCCTCGGGCGCCAATTGCGGAGCCCATATGAATTCGCCCGGTTTCAGCTTGTCGATGTCGGCTTCCGCGACAGACGAGGTTTTGGCGCCTTGCCCCCAGACGGGAAGTGCGACCAGGAGAAGTGAGAAGATCAGGGCGAAACGTCGCATGTTATTGCCTCATTTTTACGAGTTGCGGACCACGAAACCTCAGTGCGGGCATTGTGTTTGCCATCCGCAAGCCCATATGAAGGGTCGGAACCGGTGTGGATGCCGGCCGTAATTTTGCACATTGTCAACAACAGGGACCGCGCGGCTTGTGCCGCCGGGTATCGCGAATGGCTTTGTCGCGCCGCCAAATGCTTGTTTCGACGGCCTGCGGAATGGTCGCAGCCGCCGCGCGCCCGGCAATCGCCGCGCCCGCCATCGCGCCCGAACTTCTGCGCCAGGCGCAGGAGGCTCTCAACCGTCATAGCGCGCAAATTCCCAATCGCGACCTGATCGCGGTAGCGGATTTCTCCCTTCCCTCCTATCTGCCACGGTTTCATTTGGTGGATGTGGCGGCTGGGCAAATCTCTTCTTATCTCGTGGCGCATGGACGCGGCTCCGATCCGCGCCACACGGGCTGGCTCGAGCGTTTTTCCAATGACCTCGGCTCCTATGCCACATCCGCAGGCGCCTATCGTACGGACGGTTTCTACACCGGCGCGCACGGCCGCTCGATCCGGCTCAGCGGACTGGACCCCAGCAACGACAATGCACTGAAGCGTGCGATCGTGGTTCATGGCGCCTGGTATGTCAGCGAAGGCTTGGCAACCTCCCACGGGGTGCTCGGGAGAAGTGAGGGCTGTTTCGCGCTGTCCGCCTCAAGCCTGAGCTCAATTATGGAACGCATGGGTCCGGGCCATTTGATCTATTCCGGCAAGATTGGTGGACCCGCATAGGGATTCCGTTTTCCATCTTAGGATGTAAGGCAAAGGCTGCGATTGGACTTTGGTCCAAGTGCGGCATGAAAAAAGCCGAAGTCTGCCAGAAAGTTAGCCGCGCCAGTCAATGTCAGGCTGGCTCAGGCTTGGCTCGCGGCATGCTGACAGGCTTCGCAGAAAATGCGGATGCGCGTTCAGTGCAGCCGTGTGGCTGTCGTCCTGGCGATCGCCCAGATGGGTGTCCATCTTGTGTTTTTCCTGCATGTGACTACCGGACCAGACAACACCAATAACGTGCTGGCGCTCGCCTTCGGCGTCTTAGTGGTCGCGCTCATCGTTCTGGGATCCATCTGGATCATGACCCATCTGACCGACAACATGATGCCCATGGATCAGTTGATGCGAATGCAGCCTTGACCTCCTCAAGAGCGCTCTTTCTGCCGAAAGGCTGCGGGCTGCCGGTCGCGGCGGTCCACGCGTGAATCCGCGAACCGCGGCCATTGGTGTTGGTGGGCCCGGCGAACAAAACTCGGCGAGGTTACCCTGATTATTGCAGGATTTGCGGGGTTTCCGGACCCTTCGTGCCGCTGTTTGACCGGACAACAAATCCAGAGAAGTCCAATATTATGACTCCGCTTGCTCTTGCCCCGGGGCCCCCGACTGGATCAAGTTATAAGAGGGGGTGCGACATGCACAAAGTCAGTCGCAGGGCAGTGTTGGCCGCCGGCGCAATGCTTCCGGGTCTTGCCTGGTCGGCAGAACCTCAACGGGGTACACCGCCCTCAGTCATTACCACTCCGCCGCGCGATTTTTCGTCCGGTGCCCCACCCGTGACGGCTCCCGATCCGGACGTCCTCGTCCTGGACAAATCCTTTGCTCCCCTTCTGATCGCGCAAGAATTGGTTCATCGTGTCCATACCGGATTGGAATGGGCCGAGGGACCGGCATGGAGTTCTCAGGGCCAATATGCGGTGTTCAGCGATGTGAAGGGCGACGCGCAGTATCGTTATATCTGGGAAACGCGTCAGGTCACCCCATTCCGGCGGCCATCTTATAACAGCAATGGCAACGCCTTCGACTTCGAAGGCCGGCAGTTATCCTGCCAGGATTTCTTTCGCCGCGTGGTGCGTTGGGAGCATGATGGGTCGTTGAAAGTGCTGGCCGACAATTTCGAAGGCAAGCCGCTCAATTCGCCGAACGACCTCGCACCCCACCCCGACGGCAGCGTGTGGTTCACCGATCCGCCTTACGGCGATCAGTTAAGCGAGGGCCACCCCAACCAGTCGGGCGAACCCATGAATGAAGATGGCCGGTTCGATCCCGTGATCGGCAATGGCGGGACGGGCCTGATAGGCGGGACCAGGCAGGCCGTGCCGCGCAATGTCTATCGCTGGGACCCCAGCGGCCGGCTGGACGTAGTGGTGCCGGAAGAATCGGGATTGTTGCCAAACGGCATATGTTTCTCTCCCGATTACAGGTTGGTTTATCTGGTACGCGGCTCCGGGCTTTGGGTGGGCGATGTCCAGGGACCGAAGGTGACGAATCTGAGACTATTCACCGATTGCATGGTGGATGGAGTCCATTGCGGGCCCGACGGCATGCGGGCCGACCGCATCGGCAATATTTGGTCCGGGTCGAGCGCAAATCTGGGCTATTCCGGTGTGACGGTGTGGAATCCGGCCGGCAAGTTGATCGGCCGCATCCGGCTGCCGGAGGTCTGCGCAAATCTTTGTTTCGCCGGACCCAAGCGGGATTGGCTTTTCATGTGCGCCACGCAGTCCGTTTATATGCTTCGGGTAAATATCCAGGGCGCTTCACCGGGATAAAGCACAAACGCACTTGAAGGGGGCTTATGCCGAAAGGGCTGCACGACTTGGCGATCGCTTTGGCGATGTCATGGGCTGTGTCCGCAGCCGCCCAGCCGGCGCCCCCGAATGGTCCGCCGCCCGCTCCCACAATCGATCCGCTGCGCAACACGATTCCGGCCGTCGATGATGATTGGTTGATGTTCAACCACGACCAGCAGCGCACCGGCTTGAACAATGGCGAAACGGCGCTCACGAAAAGCAACGTCTCACGGCTGAACCTATTGTGGACGACCCAGCTTTCGACGCCGGTGGCGGTGACGACGCTTCAGACTCTGACCGCTCCGCTGGTGGTGACGGTTGGCGGAAAACTTCTGGTCTTTGTGATGGGGGCAGACGACACCTTGTTCGCCGTGGATGGCGCGAGCGGCGAAGTCCTCTGGCAAAAAAGCTTCCAGAACGGGCACAAGCCGCAACGAGCCGCCACCTGGCTCTGCGCCAATGCGGAGCAGGCCACTCCTGTCATCGATCGGCAAAAAGGCGTGATCTACTTCACCACCAGCGATGGTAATTTGCGTGCGGCGGCGCTCACGGATGGAAGCGAGAAGCTCAGACCCGCGCCGTTCGTGGCGCCATTCAGCCGCAACTGGAGCCTCAATCTGGTGGACAATTACGTTTACACCACCGCCGGGCGCGGCTGCGGTGGCGACGCCGCCAATCCGATCGAGGCGGGAACAATCGCGGCCGCGGATATTTCTGACCCAGAGCATGTGACGGTGAACCATGTCTTCACGGGAACCGGACGTCCCGCCGGACCCTGGAGCCGCGCCGGCGTGGCATTGGGGCCGCAAGGCCTGTACGTCCAAACAGCCGATGGTCCTACCGACGCCGGCTCAGGCTTTTTCGGCAACAGCGTTCTGGCGGTGCGTGCGGGCGGGCGGGGAATCGCCGACAGCTTCATCCCGCCCAATTGGCGGTATCTTACCGCCAAGGATCTCGACCTTGGATCGGGGAGCCCCACGATATTTCCGTTCAGAGGTCGCGCTCTTATCGCCACCGGCGCCAAGGAGGGCTTGGTCTATCTGCTTGACGCCAATGCCCTGGGAGGCGGCACGCCGGAGCACGACAAGGCACTCTATACCTCGCCGCACTTCGGTAACGACGCCGTGAAGCTTGACGGCTGGGGTTTCTGGGGCGCGTTTTCGACCTGGCAGAACGAGTTGGGTGAACGCTTCATCTATCTGCCGATGTGGAACAAGCAAGCCGCAGAGACCGCCGGCAGCTTCAAATACAAAAACGGCGACACCACGCAGGGAAGCGTCATGGCGCTCCAAGTAGTACAGGATGGCGCGAACTTCAGCTTGGAGCCTCTATGGGTGACCGGCGTCAACCAGGCGCCTGACGCGCCGGTGGTGGCGAACGGCGTCGTCTTTGCCGTGGGCACTGGCGAGCAGACGATCCAGAATCCTGGACGGCCCATGAGCCTAGCCGAAGGCGCTGTATTCCGCTCCACCCCTGTGGGCCATCAGGAGCTATACGCCTTGGATGCCGAAACAGGTAAAATTCTCTACGACAGCAGGAATTTGCTGAAAGACTGGGATCATTTTTCCGAACCCGTGGTGTCGCATGGAAAAGTGTACCTCGTCTCACATGACGCGCATTTGTACGCCTTTGGCTTGAGATAGGACGAAGTCAAACCGACCACAGCAGGAGGGGGAAGTTATGAAGCTCGTCCTTTTGGCAGCAATTGCTACGCCGCTTCTGATGCCGTCGCCGGCCTGGGCGCAGTTCCTTGGCCAGGAAGATATGGCGGTGACCAAGCCCGCAATGAGCGGCCAGTTCTGGGCGCCAAAGCCCGTCAAGATGACACCCTATGTGGCGCCCAACAAACCGCATTGGAAATTATCGGAGATTTTAGCGGCACATACAGGCCAAAGCGATTGGGTGCAGCCTCTGGTGCGCAACAAGGACCAGGAAGCCGATTACATCTCGATGGGCGCGGGCGAGAAGACCAAGATGAAAATGTGGCCCGACGACCGGCTGGTCTTCATCGTGTGGGCTGGTTCGATCAGAGTTTCAATCGATGGCTACGAGCCCTTCACCGCCACTAAGGGCTTCATGGTGAATGTGCCCTTCCGCCATATGTACTCGCTGGAGAATGTGGGCTCGGCGCCGGCGCTTCGCTTTGAAGTCCGCCAAACCAGTTCGACTCCCGTCTATCCCACGAGCGAAACACCGGACCCTGTGCCGGGCATGACCTATGTGAAGGTGACCGAACAGCCTGGCCCCGCCAAGGAGAAGGATTCCAATCCGATCTATCTGGATTACATGAAGGAGTTCAATGGCACGAGCAGGGCTTATGGTGGCAAGTTCGTGTGGGATGACCATTTCACCTCAAACATCTTGCGCGGGCCGGGCGTGCCGGTGCCGCCGGACACCAACAAGGGCCATTTCCATATTGGCTGGACCGAATTCTGGTTCATCATGGAAGGTCACATCGGCATGAAGCTCGAAGGTGAACCCTATTTCGTCTGCGATCCAGGTGACGTGATGATTGCCGCCCAAGGCCGCTGGCATCGCGCCGGTGACGATCCCAGCGCGCCGTGGTCCACGCGGATCCCATTCAATCCGCGCCCGCCTGTTCTGCACAACTTTGACGCGACTGGCGATTAGCGCGGCCCGAGGCCCCGCGCCTATGTCGCGAGAGAAATGAGGTGTCGGATGGTTAAAGTCGCGAAAATGGCGTTTATTACGCCGATGAGCGGGACGGGGGCGCATCCGTGACGAAATGGTCTGTCAGTCTGGTCGTGCTTTGCTTCCTGGCTCCTGGCGGCGGTGCTCTCGCACAGCCGGCGGCAGCGCCCGCGCCACTGGGGCCCCTGGGCGTGCCGGTGGGCGCGACCGGCGGCTTGAATGATGCGCCACAGATTTTCGCCGCCAACTGCGCCAGCTGCCATGGCAACGACTTGACCGGCGGGCGCGGCCCCAGCCTATTCACACCCAGTCTGCTGGCGGAAAATTCCGACGAGGCACTGCGTCAGATCATTCTCAATGGCGTCTCCGGCAGCGAAATGCCTGCCTTCAAAGGCCGGCTGGATGACGCCCAGATCGGTCGCATGCTGGCCTTCCTGCGTATCCACAGTGGCGAACTGGCCAGCCAGCCGCCGGCTGTGCCCGATCCCACCAACCGAGTGATCAAGAGCGAGAAAGAGACTTTCCGGATCGACGTGGTGGCGTCGGGAATCGACACGCCCTGGGGCGAGGCCTTCCTTCCCGATGGCCGTCTGCTGGTGACGGAGCGTACCGGACATATCCGGATCGTCGATGCCAATGGCAAGTTGGAAGCTGCGCCGGTGAAAGGAACGCCCGTTCCCTGGGTGCGGCAGGATGGTGGCTTTTTCGACATCGCGGTTGACCCCAACGGTGATCACCCCTGGGTCTATCTTTCCTATTCTGAGGTGCTGCCGGGCTATAAGGGTCCGCTGCCGCCACCCGGTCCGCTCAAAAACGGTGCAGACCTGCCGCCGTCCATGACACGTATCGTGCGAGCCCATATCAACGCCGATGACGAATGGGTGGACCAGCAGGACATCTTCAAGGCACCGGACAGGCTTTATACGCCCAGCGTAATCCATTACGGCTCGCGCTTCCTATTCGATCACAAGGGACACCTCTTCTTCACCTTGGGCGACCGCGGCGACATGACCAACGCCCAGCGGCTGGACACGCCGCTTGGCAAGATCCACCGCGTCAACAATGACGGCTCCATTCCCGCCGACAATCCCTTTTTGGGCACGCGGGATGCGGTGCCCAGCATCTGGAGTTATGGCCATCGCAACTCCGAGGGACTCTCCATCGATCCAACCACCGGCATTTTGTGGGAAAGCGAGCATGGCCCGACTGGCGGCGACGAGATCAACATCATTGAGAAGGGTCATAATTACGGATGGGGCGTGGTTTCCATGGGACTGCAGCCCGGCATCAACCGCCAGCACGAGCAAGGGATGGATGATCCCGTCACTTATTATTCGCCGGCCATCGGACCCAGTGGCATTGCCTTTAACAGTGGCAGCAATTATCCCGGCTGGAAGAATAATCTGTTCCTGGCGGCGCTGGTCGGGCAGAAGTTATTTCGCTACGAGATTGCCGGCCGGAAGATTGTACAGCAGGAAATCCTCTGGGATCAGTATGGTCGTACCCGCGACGTAATAATGGGTCCCGACGGCCTGCTCTATGTGCTGTTGCAGAACGCAACTGGCGCACCTATGTCGACCGACGCGGCAACTCCCGGCATGGTGGTACGGCTTAAGCCAGTCGATAATTAACTTTCCAGGGATGCCTCAGCTTTGCGCGAGTGCGGCAGGAACGATTGAAGCAAAAAGAAGCATGGCGGGCACAGACCACCCATATTGGCGATGATTCAATAGCGTGACGACTGAAAAGAATCCGATGCTTCCCGCCATCACAAGCCCGAAAATTCGGGTAACAGGAAAACTCAAAAGAGAAGCGGCCAATAGCTCAAGCGCGCCAATCACACGATGAAATTGCCCGGGATAGTGCCACTGATCAAAAAGACGCCTGACTAAGGGCCCTCCAATCAGATTGGCGCCGCCAGCGATAAAATAGGCGAATACCAAAATATAGACCGCAAGTCTTTCCACTTCATGCATCATGGTTTTTTCATTTCGTCGGGCGTCGATATTGACACGGCGCTGTTAGTAGAGGCCCGCGAGCGCAGCGGCCGTGGCGGCGGCGATTGACAAGCCCGGGACAAGCAATTCGCTCCAGGAGCGAAGGCCAGGTCGCCGTTGTTCCCACTCGCGCTGACTGAGGGCACGCGACTGGGCGCGCGAAAACATATAATCACTTCGCCGGTATTCGGCATGAGCAGAGATGAGGAATTTTGGGTGCGCGAGCGCTGGCATAATCATTCTCCCAAGAGGGCTGGTTGAGAAGATGGGTTTGCCCGCGTCCAAAATGAAATGCGGACGCCGCATGGTGGCCATTCTCTGCGCGAATGCATTGAATGTGTGCATACTCATTCCGCCGGGCTCGTCACCAGATGGTGGTGGACCTTCTCGGTGCCGGTGACGCGCTTCTCCACTGCCCGCAACAGGACGTAAAAGACGGGCGTCAGGAAGAGGCCGAAGAACGTGACTCCCAACATGCCAAAGAAGACCGCTACGCCCATGGCATGACGCATCTCGGCGCCGGCACCTGTGGAACTTACCAACGGCACTACGCCCATGACAAAGGCGAAGCTGGTCATCAGAATGGGCCGCAACCGCAAGCGCGCTGCCTGAACGGCGGCGCTAATCGTAGCTTTTCCCTGAATCTCAAGCTCACGGGCAAATTCGACTATCAAGATGGCGTTCTTGCACGCAAGGCCGATCAACACGAAGAGACCGATCTGCGTGAAGATATTGTTGTCCCCGCCGGTCAGCCATACTCCGGTAATGGCGGAGAAGAGACACATGGGAACGATCAGAATGATGGCCAGCGGTAGGAATAGGCTTTCATACTGGGCGGCAAGAACCAGGAAGACTAGAAGCACACAAATGGGGAAAACCAAGAGAGCTGTATTGCCGGCCAAGATCTGCTGGTATGTCAGATCCGTCCACTCATAGGTCATGCCCTTGGGCAGGGTCTCGTCCAAGATACGCGAGATTGCGGCCTGGGCCTGACCGGTAGAATATCCAGGAGCCGGTCCACCATTTAAGTCGGCCGCACGAAAACCGTTGTAGCGCATGGCCGTATCGGGGCCCGTGGATTCGCTCACGTTCACAACAGCCCCCAAAGGCACCATCTCGCCTGCCTGATTCCGCGCTTTGAGTTGTAGAATATCTTGGGGCTTCTCTCGGAAAGGCGTGTCTGCCTGAGCGATCACTTCATAGGTGCGGCCAAACCGATTGAAATCATCGACATAGACCGAGCCGAGATATGTTTGCATCGTGTCGAACACATCTTGTACGTCGACTCCCAGCTGCTGCGCTTTGGTCCGGTCAAGATGGGCGAAAAGCTGCGGCATGCCGGTGTTGAAGTTGGAAAACACGCCCTGCAATGAGGGATCCTTAGCGGCCTTGGCCTGAATCTGGGCCATAACCTGACTCAGCGCCGCATCGCCTTGATCCGTGCGGTCTTCAACTTCAAGCTTGAATCCGCCGATCGTGCCCAAGCCCTGGACCGGTGGAGGAGGAAAGATTGCAATGATGGCGTCATGGATGCCGGCGAATTTGGCCTGAAGACGCTGAGCCACTGCCATCCCCGAGTCGGCGGAACCTCGCCGATCGAACGGTTTCAGCGACTCGAACACAATGCCGGCCGAAGGGCTGTTGATGAAGCCGTTGATGGAGAGGCCAGGAAACGCCACCGCGCCATCCACCGCCGGATCCTGGAGTGCAATCTCGGACATTTGGCGGATCACTTTCTCGGTACGGTCCAGCGTCGCGCCTTCGGGAAGCTGAGCGAACGAGACCAAATACATTTTGTCCTGCAGAGGCACAAAGCCCGGCGGCACCTTTTGGAAACCGATGACAGTGGCGATGAGCAGAACGCCGTAGACCGCGATGGCACGCGATTTGTGCGCGAGAAGTCCGCCCACGCCTTTGCCGTAACCCTTCGATCCCAGATGAAACACGCGGTTGAAGCGGCTGAAGAAGCCACCCAGCACTGTGTCCATAGCGCGCGCGAGCCCGTCCCTTGGCGCGTCACGGCCTTTCAATAGTAAGGCCGCCAGAGCCGGAGACAGGGTAAGCGAGTTGAACGCCGAGATGATCGTCGAGAACGCGATGGTAAGCGCAAATTGACGATAGAATTCACCCGTCAACCCGCTGATGAAGGCGATGGGCACGAACACCGCGCACAAGACCAGCGCAATCGCGATGATCGGCCCGGTGACCTCGCGCATTGCTTTCAAGGTGGCATCGCGTGGGCTGAGCCCCGCTTCGATGCTGCGTTCGACATTTTCTACAACCACTATGGCATCGTCGACAACGATGCCGATCGCCAGCACCAGGCCGAACAGCGAAAGATCGTTGATCGAGAAACCGCACAGCAGCATCGCCGAAAAAGTACCGACAATGGAAACTGGCACGGCGAGCAAGGGGATGATCGAGGCTCGCCAAGTCTGCAGGAACAGGATCACTACCAGCACGACCAGCGCCACGGCTTCAAGCAAAGTACGGATCACCGCTTGGATGGAGTCGCGCACGAAGATGGTCGGGTCATAGACGATGGAATAGTCCATTCCTTCCGGAAAATTTTTCTTGAGCTGCTCCATCGTGGAGCGCACATGGTCAGAGATCTGAATCGCGTTTGAACCGGGCGCCTGAAAGATCGGTATGGCAACCGCCTGCTCATTGTTGAGAAGAGATCGCAAGCCGTATTGCGATGCATCGATCTCGATGCGAGCGACGTCGCCCAGCCGGGTGATCACGCCCCCCGCCTTTTTGATCACGATCTGACGGAATTGGTCGGGATCGCTGAGCCGGCCTTCGACATTGATGGGAAGCTGGAGTTCGCCATTTTTGCCATAGGGCGGACCGTTGATTACGCCGGCGGCCACCTGAACATTCTGTCGCCGAACTGCCGAGACCACGTCATCGGCGGTCAATCCCAACTCGGCAATCTTCTCGGGGTTGAGCCATAGCCGCATGGCGTAATCACCCGAGCCGAATAGTTGAACGCTGCCTACGCCTTCTATCTTGGAAAGCTGGTCCTTGACGTTGAGAACAGCGTAGTTGCGCAGGTAAAGCATGTCATAGCGGCCGGTCGGCGAGCGCAAATGCACGACCATGGTGAGGTCCGGCGAGGACTTGACGGTGGTCACGCCAAGACTGCGGGTGACATCGGGCAAACGCGGCAACGCCTGGTTCACGCGGTTCTGCACCAGCTGCGTGGCGAGATCCGGATCGGTGCCCAGTTTGAATGTCGCCGTAAGTGTGAGCGTGCCGTCGCTGGCGGCCGACGAGGACATGTAAAGCATGTTCTCGGTGCCGTTGATCTGTTCTTCCAGAGGCGTAGCTACGGTATCAGCGATGGTTTCGGGATTGGCGCCGGGGAAAAGCGCGGTGACCACCACCGACGGCGGAACGACTTCGGGATATTCCGAAATCGGCAGTTGCGTGATCGCGATTAGACCGGCCAGGAAAATGGCAATCGAAATTACGCCCGCGAAAATAGGACGATCGATGAAAAATCTGGACAGATTCATCTGTGCCTCCTCCCGGGAAGCGGCTTCAGTTGCTTGCAGTTTTTTTCTGCGTGGGGGACGCCGCCACAGTCGTGCCCGGGCCGAGCCGCTGCAGACCATCAAGAATCACATTGTCTCCGGCCTTAAGCCCTGCGGTCACCACCCTCTGTCCGCTGACCTCGGAACCCAATGTCACCGGCCGATACTCAGCCTTGCTATTGTGATCCACCACGAAGACGAAGCGTTTGCTTTGGTCATTTCCGATCGCCCGTTCCGGCACCAGCAGGGCGTTATCGACTTCGGCACTTCCCATCCGGACCGACACGAACATGCCGGGGACCAGGCTGCCATCCTCGTTGGCAAAGCGCGCCCTCGCTCGGATAGTGCCCGAGCCAGCATCGATGTGATTGTCGAAGCTTTCGATAACGCCGTTGTAAGTGTGACCAGTGTCGCCCTCTACCTGGAGTTCGACAGGAATCCTGTGCTGTAAGTCGAAGCCTGCCGCATGTCCGCGCACGCTGCTAAGGAACGTCGTCTCGTCCACTTCAAAATCGGCATAGACGCCATCGTCCGAGACAATGGAGGCCAGCAATGGCGGCGGTGTGGTAGTGCTTCCGACCAGATTGCCTTGCGTGATTTCCGCGCGGCTGATGCGCCCAGAAATCGGCGCTTTGATGTAGGCGTAATCCACATTCAATTGTGCCTGCTGAAGCAGGGCCTGGGCGGATCCAACGGCCGCTTGCGCGACGTTGTCGGCGTTGACGCGCTGGTCATAGGACTCCTGCGCGAGGGCGTGCGCCTGGATAAGTCGTTCGCCCCGCGCGCGTTCTACCGTGGCTTCTTTCGCATTGTTGATGGCGCTCTGAAGGTCGCTTTTCGCCTTTTCGACCGCCGCCTCGTAAGGCCGGGGATCGATTACAAAGAGAATGTCGCCGGCCTTGACTCTTTGACCGTCGTGAAAACGGATCTCGGTGATACGGCCTGCGACCTGGGGGCGGATTTCGGCAAAGTCCACGGCGTTGATGCGGCCAGAAAATTGCGCAAAGGGATGAACCGTCTGGGGTTCGACCCGCTGAGCTGTCACGGCCAGCGGGGGGGACGGAGGAACCGAAGCCGCGCTGCGAGAGTGAAGCGCGAAAAAGCCCCCCCCCGCCGCCAGAGTGGCGATTGCTGCGGCCGCTCCAATAAAAGTCTTCATTTTCAATGAGTTGGGCGTCCCGACGGTTTGGACGATGAACTTTTCCGGGCGAACGAGATCCGCGAAATTGGACATAAAAGGTCCCCGAATTTTGTAACGCCCGGCACAGATATGGACCTGGAAGTCGACCTTCAAGGGTATTATGTAATGGACGGCACAAAAATTACTGGGAGGCTGCTATGCGGGCCGGACGGCCTAGGGGATTTTGCGTGGAGGATGCCCTTGACCGGGCGATGACGGTCTTCTGGCGCAATGGTTATGAGGGCGCGTCCATGAGCGAACTTACTGTTGCCATGGGCATTAACTCCCCCAGCCTGTACGCCTGTTTCGGCAATAAGGAGGGTTTGTTTCGCGCTGTCTTGGAACGTTATGACGAGCGACGCAAAAGCTTCATGGAATATGTCGTGGCCGCGTCAGATGTAGGGCAAATGGCGGAACGCTTTCTCCATGGCGTGGCCGATTTCGCCGCCGACACCAGCGGCAAGAATCCTCCCGGCTGCCTTTTGCTGCAAAGCGGTCTTTCCTGCGGCGAAGAGAGTATTCCCGACGAACTGGCGCGGCATCGCGCGGAAAAAGAAATGATGCTGCGTGGCAAGATTGAGGCCGCTCGCAAGAAAGGCGAGCTATCAAAAGATACGGATCCGGCGTCTCTCGCACGGTATCTGATAACAGTCTCCAACGGCATGTGCGTACAAGCGGCGTCTGGGACCACGGCGAAGGAGCTTCATGCCGTGGCCGATCTGGCGCTCAAAGCTTGGCCGGCTACGACGGCAAAACTAAGCAAGAAGAAATCTCGCGCTGCCATTTCGGTTTAATGCTGGGTGCCGTTCTTCGACTGATAGCGCGCCCTCGGGATCGCACGAACCGCGCACGACGCAGCCAGAACATCAATATTCGAACTGATACATGAGTCCAACGGAGTCACCAGTGTCTTGCGCCTGGGTTAGCGGGGTCGTGTTGGTGGGATGCGCATTCATACTCACAGCGGCCTGGGCCTTCAGGTGCTTCGTGATATCCACTTGCACAATGGCGCGCGTTCCTCCGGAGACATTCTGGGTGGTCCCGACATAGATGTTCCGGCTGATATATTTGCCCGCTTCGATCGTCGCTTGGGAGCTGCCCCCATTTGCGGAAGACGCACTACCCACAGCAAGCCGATCTAGACCCAAGCTCTTGCGCAGCGATCCGACCGGATTAAGGCCAGAACCCGCGCCGCTTAACGAGGTAATCGCATCTGCTATTTCCGCAATTTGCAGGGCGGACAGTTGCGTTGCGCTTTGTTGGAACAGCAGGCGCGCCATAATCTCGTCCTGCGGAAGATTTGGCGTGCTCGTCAGCTGCACCTTTGGGGCGGAGGCATAACCGCTGAGGTTCAGCGTAGCCGTCACCCCATTTGAGGTCGTTTGTGCAACAAAATCGAGAGTGGGATCGAGCCGGTTGCGCAAACTGGCCCCATCGAAACTGATCTTACCAGACTGAAAATTGAGGGTCGTGCCCGCAAGGCTGAACGTTCCGCGGCGCATATCGAGCGCGCCAAGCACTTGGGGAGCGGCGCTAGTCCCTCTGATCTTTAGACTTCCTGAGAACTCGGCATCCACGCCACGACCGCGCACGAACAACTGCCCGGTCGAAGAGACCGTAAGGTTTAGGGCAATTACATTTTTTGGGAATGGCAGTGCGGGGGCTTGCTGGCCTCCTCGGCGAATTTCGATTTCGGCGACACTGGCGGGAAATTTCTCCGGCACGTTGATATTGGCATTCAGGACTTTTACTTCGCCATCAAGAGTTAGACGCTGCCTGAGCTTGCCGGTAAGTGTCAGGTCGGTTTGCAGCGTCGCGTCGAGAAGATCACTGGTGATGGGACGCGCATTCTTCGCATCAATCGTAATGTTCACCGGAACGCCAGGCGTCGCGAAGTCGATGGTACCGGATGCCATCAACGTGCCATTGCCAGCGTTGGCGGAAAGATTCACGATACGGATACCTCTTCCTTCGGCTTCAAGCCGTCCATCAAGATTCCTAAGTCGGATGCCGCGCGTGAAATCCTGGAATTCCCCGTTTGCAACTTCCATCGAGCCGGAGGCCTGTGGCAAAGCCCATGTCCCGCCGACACGAATATCGATGGTGACGGTTCCTCGTAGACTTTGTCCCGTCGCTGCAAGCGGGGCAGCCAAAAGCGCGAGGTCTGCATTCCCCTTTGCCGCGAGCGCAATAGGGTTCGTTAATGTGAGCGGAATACGTCCGTTTGCCACCAACTGGATTGCTTTGTCACCAGAGAGGCTCGCATTAACCGCAATCAGATCTCCCTGAAGTGTGCCATGCGCCTCGAGCGAGTTCGCTGACGCGCCCAATGGCCCCTGTCGGATGCGGATGTCGCGACCGTGTATCGCGATGTCGCCCATCGGAGCCGCAAGCGTACCGGACAGCGTGGTGCTCGCAGAAAACGTGCCGTCCAGCGCGAGTGGCAACAGCGGCTCTACCATTTTTGGCGTGACGCCCGTGGCGGAAGCCGCAAGCGAAAGCTTTGGATAT
>DATFSP010000293.1:0-6567 GCA_035262545.1 Rhizomicrobium sp.
GTTCGTCGTCGTCGGCAGCCCGGATTATCTCCGCGCGCGGAAGCGACCGGAGTGTATCGACGATCTGCGTCAGCACGCCTGCTTGCGCATTCGCCGGTCGAACGGGTCGCTCGGCCCGTGGTCTTTTGTCGACGGCAACAAGTCGGTCGAGGCAATCGTCGCTGGACCGCTCATCGCGCACGACTATCCCACCCTCCTCGGAGCGGCGATCCGAGGTGTCGGACTGGCGCAGGCGCCTGGTCCGCTCGCCAAAGCGCCGATTGCCGAAGGCCAATTGCAAGCGCTACTGACACCCTTTGCCGTCACCGCGCCGGGGGTTTTTTTGTACTATCCGGGGAAACGTCAAGTCTTGCCCAAACTGCGCGCATTTATCGAGCATGTGAAATACCGCGGTCCCGATGCACCGCCCGACAGAGGAACTGCGCGGAGGTCGCGCAAGCTCGATGCTGCGGGCGGCTCCTGATGTGTGCTGGAAGCCAAGCGCAAAACAGTGGTCATTCGGGCCGATCAACAACTATCGACTGCATTTGCTTGCGAGCGGTCGCCCAGCTTTGGCAAGACAATCTGGCTAAGCCGGGATCTCTGCGCGTTATCTTGGGGTGGAGTACCAGTTCTTGAAGCGAAGATGGCTTGCGGTGATTTTGCCGGCCGCAGCAGTCGTGCTGCTGCTGACGCTGTGGCTTGCGCGCGCAGCCATCGCCGTGCGTTTCGCCCGCTCCTATTTCGAGAGCCATGGCGTCGTTTCTACGGTCGAGATCAGCGAGCTAGGGCTTTCCGGCGTCTCGGGCCGCTTTGCGCTGGGCCCTGCGGATGCACCGGAAATTTCGGCCAGACGCATCGAGCTGCATTTCGCCCCCTTACGCTGGATCCCGTATGTGACGGAAGTACAGCTGGTCGACCCAGTGGTGCGGGCACGCGTAGACGATGCCGGAAATATCAGTTTCGGTTCGTTGCAGAGCTGGATCGATTCGCTCAACCGGCAGCAGGGCAAGTCGCGCTTTGTCAGTGATGACCTGGCCGTGTCGCTGCGCAACTTGCGTCTTCACCTCTCGACCCCTGGCGGCGCGCTGGATGTCGGCGGCAATGTCGAGTTGCGGAAAAACCTGCCCGTCTCTCTGGCACTCAGCGCCGAACCGGCCCTTGTCCGTTTTCGGGACACCAACATCGAGCTCAAGGCTGCAAACCTGGCCTATGACAAGAAGGCCGAGACATTTGCAGCCCGGTTCTCCGGCGAGATTCGGAGTGGGATGATCGATGCCCGGGCGGTAGAGGCAAGCCTCAATGCCACCGGATTCAATTGGGCGCCGGTAGACGGGCGATTGTCCATCACGGCGCCTTTCGTCCACGCGCTGGCATCAGCGTCATCGCTCGCGGCGGGTCAAAGTCTTTTTTCCGCGCCCAAGCTGGACGTCACGGCGCGCGATGCGACGGTCGCCGTGGCAAACAACAAGATCGATGCGGTTGCCGACCTTGCCGTATCGGGAGAGTCGGGTTTGGACGCAACGCTCGCGTCTCTGCGATCGACCGATCCCGTTCTGGCCAATGCCCTGCGCCAAAATCTGGCGCGGCTGGCAGTGCGTTTTGCCGGCCATGCCGAGCAACAAGGGGGAGTGTCGCATTTCGCGCTGACCCAGCCGCTGATGGTGACAGGGGCGAAGGGAGGCAGCCTGCGCCTATCTGCGCTCACTTTGTCCGGTAGCCCCGAAAACATGCACGCGGGCTTAGGCGCGGAATTGAACGGCCCGAACCTGCCCGCCGCCAAAGTGACTATGAAAAATCTGCTCTGGAGCGGCGGCGGCTTCACCACGGATGCCGCCTTTTCCACCCGCTTCAATTTCGACATGCTTCGGGGCACCGACCTGGCGGGGCAAGGGATTTTTTCCTGGCAGAATGGACAATATGCTTTCACGCCGTCTGGGTGCGTGCGCGTTGCCTTGACGGCTTTTCATCCCGGCGCAAGCGATCTCGCCAAGAATGTGCGGGCCGGCATCTGCGCTCTGCCGCGTCAGCCCCTGCTGACTGGCGAGCGTATCGGATGGACCTTGACGGGCGAAGCGCGCGACGGGTCCGCTGATATACCGCTGGCGAGCGTGCATCTGGAGAAAACCGCCGCGCGGCTTGCGTTCGACGGCAAAGGCGCACCGTCCAAGGGCACCGCGACCGTCACCAGCGCTGAAATCCTCGACCGGGCACCCAACCTGCGGTTCAAGCCGCTGACGGCGGCGGGCACGGCGTCCCTGGGCAAGGGCATCTGGAGCGGCCGCTTCACGGTCGCCGGACAGAAGAGTGCTGCCTTGGGCGAAGTGACGTTTACCCACACCATGGCAAGCGGCACCGGTACCGCCCACATCGACGCGCCGCACATCACGTTCGCGCCGGCTAAGCTGCAGCCGGCCGACCTTTCACCGCTATTGGTGGCGCTGCGCCGCGCCGAAGGCAGTGGCGCACTCACAGGCGATATCGATTGGACACGCGACGCGGTCACCAGCCGGGGTAAGCTTACAATTGCCAATCTGGATTTCATGACGCCATTGGGTAGAGCCCATACGGTGAAGAGCGAAATCGCTCTTTCCTCGCTATTGCCGCCCATCGCCGCGCCAGGCCAAAGCCTCACCATTTCGCGCATCGACTGGACTTTACCGATCACCGCCGTGGACGTGCGCTTTGGCTTCAGCCCCTCCACCATCCAAATCGCCAAGGCCGACACCGATATTGCAGAAGGCCATGCCAGCCTGGGCGCCATCGCGCTTTCGCTTGCTAATCCCGGCAGTATCGCGGGCGCAGCCGACATCAAGGGGATATCGCTCAGCGCCCTGGTCGCTGCGTCCAACTTAGGCAGCAAGCTGAAATTGGACGGCAAAGTTTCGGGCCATATTCCCTTCACGATGGGACCAGACGGTTTTCGCATCGCCAATGGTCATGTCGCCGCCGATGGGCGGGGGCGGCTGTCGGTAGACCGTTCGCTCTGGGCGCAGGGCGAAGCCGCCATCAGCAGCAATGCGGTGCAGGATTTTGCCTATCAGGCGTTGGAAAACCTGGCCTTCGAACAGATGACGGCGGATTTGAATTCGCTTCCCAACGGCCGGCTGCAGATCGTCTTTCACATCAAGGGCAAAAGCGATCCGCCAAAGCCGCAAACCGCCAACGTCGCCATCGCCGATATCCTGAATGGCACGGCTTTGTACAAGCCCGTGCCGTTGCCCAGTGGCACGCCGATCGACCTGACTTTGGATACCTCCCTTAATTTTGACGAACTCTTGAAGTCCTATGCCGAAGCATGGTCAAAGAGTCTTGCGCCGGAGGGGCAACAGGGCGCAGCTGGAGCAAAACCATGAAGAAAATGCTCTTTGCGGTTTGTATGGGCGTGGTGCTGAGCGCCTGCACGCCGACGATCCGGGTCGAGGTCGCGCCCATCAACATCTACGCCAAGCTGGATGCCGATGTGCGGATAAAGTTGGATAGGGAAGTCCAAAGCGCAATCCAACAAAATCCCGATCTTTTCTAGCCCGAAGGAAGCCCGATCATGAGCAACGTCAAATGCGCCTTTGCAGCTCTGGCCCTGGTGCTGCTGACCATGCCGGCTTTTGCCGATCTCGCGGCCGACAAGGCCACGGTCGACGCCGCCAAGGCGGCCGGCAAAGTGGGCGAGCAGGCCGACGGTTATCTGGGCGTTGTCGGCGGCGCCGATGGGGCCACCACCGCGGCTGTGAATGACATCAATGCCGGGCGGCGCCAGGTCTATATCCAAGCGGCCACCAAATCCGGTGTGTCTCCGGATGCCGCTGGCCAGGCCACCGGAGCACAGTTGATCGCCAAGGTGCCGGCTGGGCAGTACTTCAAGCCCCTCGGCGGAGCCTGGACAAAGAAGTAGCGGAGCCTGGACAAAGAAGTAGAAGCGGAAAATCCGCCACTACAACTTTGTGCAGCAGCCGCCTTGCGTAGCCATTACTTCGCGACCATCACGTCTGAGGCTTTGATCACCGCCGTGGCGGCATCGCCATTCTTCAATTTCAAGTCGTCCACTGCCTCATTGGTGATCGAAGCGGTGATAATGACACCATTCCCTACGTCAATCTGGACGTGGCTGGTGGTCTGACCCTTCTCGACCTTGATGATTTTTCCCGGGATTTGGTTGCGCGCGCTAAGCTTCATGAGACGTTCCTCCGGTCCGAGCTATTTCGTAATTGGACACTATCTTGCGCGGAGCGTTGTCACCAGTTGAGGGCGATACGGGCCTAAGGCTAGGCAAACTGCACGATTTCCGCTTTCCTTGGCGTCATGCCCCTCATCTCCTTCACCACTCACTTGCAAAGTGTCGGACCGGACGAACCCAAACGTTACTGCGGCCGGACGCTTGGTGAGGTCCTGGAAGCAGTGGCCCGGGATTTTCCGCGTCTGCCTGGCTATCTCTTCGACGACCAGGGGCAGTTACGCAAACACCTCGCAATCTTTGTGGACGGCGCCATGCAGCCGCGCGACCAAGCGCTTTCCTGCCCTTTGACCGACGACAGCGAGGTGCATATCTTTCAAGCGCTTTCTGGCGGTTGATGGAGGGCCTTATGTCCGATCGTCTGTTCGTCGCCACGCGCAAAGGATTGTTCGAATTTCGTAAGGCCTCCTCCAACTGGGATGTGGCAAGGACATCCTTCCTGGGCTCGCCTGTGACTCAGGTGATCCGCGATCCTCGCGATGGCGCGCTTTATGCCACGCTCGATCTCGGCCATTTCGGAGTCAAACTCCATCGCAGCGAGGATGGCGGTGCCAACTGGAAGGAAATCGCCGTTCCTTCCTATGCCGGAGTGGACGCGGATGCCAAGGATCCGCCTTCCCTCAAGCTTCTCTGGGTGCTGGAGCCGGGCGGTGCGGACCAGCCAGGTCTTCTTTGGGCAGGCACGATTCCCGGCGGCCTTTTCATCAGCAGGGACCGCGGTGAAAGCTGGTCGCTGATAATCTCCCTATGGAATGATCCGCGTCGCAAGCTGTGGTTTGGCGGGGGCTATGATTATCCCGGCATTCACTCGATCTCGGTGGACCCGCGCGACTCGAACTGTCTTGCAGTCGGCGCTTCCTGTGGAGGCGTCTGGGAAACCAAAGATCTGGGACAAAACTGGACTTTGGGCGGCAAGGGCATGCGCGCGGCCTATCTTCCGCCAGAGCAGGCGGGAACACCCGAGACACAAGACCCGCACCGCCTTGTGCGTTGCCCCAATGCTCCCGACCGTTTCTGGGTCCAGCATCACAACGGCATTTTCCGCGGCCTCGATGGCGTTGCGACGTGGGAAGAAATCCACGCGCCTCATTCTGGCTTCGGGTTCGGCGTCGCTGTGCATCCTCGCCAACCCGATACGGCTTGGTTTGTTCCCGCTGTCAAAGACGAATTCCGATACCCCGAAAACGGCAAGCTCAAGGTGGCGCGCACAGACGATGCCGGCAGGAGCTTTAAGTACTTCACCAAAGGCCTTCCACAGGATCACGCCTATGACCTCATCTATCGCCACGGGTTGGTAATCGACCAAACCGGCGAAGGGCTTGCGATGGGCTCGACCACCGGCGGACTGTGGTTCTCTGAGGACGGTGGAGAAAGCTGGGATGGAGCCAGCGCGCGGCTGCCTCCAATCTATGCGCTTCACTTCGCCTGATGGGGTAAGTTTCGCGATAGCGGAGCGTGAACGTCTCAGGACTTGCTCTTATCCCGTCATCGCACCGTCAGGATGAACACGGCACAAGATGCGGACGCCTTCCCGCACTTCGACGCTGCCAGTGCCCATAACCGATTTGGCATGGATCAATGCCGCGCGGTCGTCGGAGAATTCGTGATGTCCGGCGCTTTCGCATGTTCCTTCAGGCTTCAGCAAATAGAAGCAATATGTGGACATTATTCATCATCCCCGAGTTTTGCCCTCAGCTATTTGAAGAATTCACGATGCCGGTATTTGCCTGGAGCTTCGATCAAGCGCGGCCTCATGGACGGGGTCGCGGGCACAGTCTCGGTCAAACCCGAGTGCGGTGCTGTGTTGGCGTTTTCAATTTCGACCAGATGAAAAACTTCGACAAGCGCGAGTATCGCCGTCACTGCCAGGAACATTACGAAATCGTCGAATAGATTGCGCATCTCCATCGTCCAGCTTTCTCTGCATGAACGGAAGACGTTCTAAGCGATTTTGCTCAGCAAAGACCGCGCGCATCAGTATGGATGTCCTGGCGTTGGTTGTGCCGGACGTATGCCCCCCATACTCCGGTATGGCGTCAGACCGGCTCTTGCGTATCCGGGACCGAGCGCTCGCCCGCGAAGAGCCGCCTGAGCGCCGCCGCCAACTCGGACGGCTCAAGAGGTTTGTCAAGGTAGAGGTCAGCTCCCGCCGGTCTGTCGGTACGTGCCTCGTGATAGCCGCTGCAAAGGATTGCCACCGCGCGAGGATTGGTGCGCTTAAATTCGCGGATCAATTCGTCGCCGCTCATGCTGGGCATGATCTGATCGGTGATAATGGCGTCGAAGCCACGCTCTTGCCGGATGATCTCCAGCGCTTCAATAGGATCAGTGGCGGCGATCACCTCATAGCCCAACCG
>DATFSP010000294.1:0-10282 GCA_035262545.1 Rhizomicrobium sp.
TGGCGTCTACCAAGGCGGAAATGGGCTTCAAACCCACCGCCTTGAGGCGCTCCCGCACCCATTCGGGCGAAGGGCCGTTCTTCACGTTGCGAATCAGCCGCCCCGCGAAGAGCGGACAGGCGCTTTTGTTTTGGGGCGGGAAGTCGAGCGAGATACGTTTTGGGCTGGTGAATTTTCCCGCTACCGTTTCGATCTTTTTGGTGCGAAGCGTGCCAAGCTCCGCGGCGGCCAGATCGCGCGCCACGCCGAAGACACTCGCCGCGTCGCCGCGGTTGGGCGTGATGGCGACGTCCAGCACCGGATCGGTGAGGCCAAGCGCGGCGGCGGCAGGTGTGCCCACTCTGCTTTCCGGCGCCAACTCGATGATGCCGTCATGATCTTCACCCAGCAGCAGTTCGCGCGCCGAGCACATCATGCCCTGCGATTCGACGCCACGAATGCTTCCGATCTTGAGCGCTTCGCCCGTGGCTGGGATTATCGTGCCGGGTCTCGCCAGAACCACTTTGATCCCGGCCCGCGCATTGGGTGCGCCGCAGACGATTTGAAGCAGGTCCTTGTCACCGGCATTAACCATGCAAAGCCGCAGGCGATCGGCGTTCGGATGCTTTTCGGCGCTGACGATCTCGGCCACAGTGAAATCTTTCAGCCGCGCTCCCGGATCCTCGATATTTTCGACTTCAAGCCCGATGCTGGTGAGTTTGCCGGCAATGGCCTGCACATCGGCTTTGGTGCCCAGATGGTCCTTAAGCCAGGAAAGCGTGAACTTCATCGTATGCCCCCTCCACCCCTCGCCGGCTCAAGATCCAACTGCGGGCGCCTTCCCACGCGCCATGCGCGCGCAGGGGAGGCGGACCTGCGGTCCCCGACGCTCATTTGCTCAATCCCCCATCCAGGGTGGGAATGTCGAGCGCGGCGAATCCGTAATGCCTGAGCCAGCGCAGGTCGGATTCAAAAAAACCGCGGATGTCCGGGATGCCGTATTTCAGCATCGCCATCCGGTCCAGACCGAAGCCGAAAGCGAAACCTTGATAGCGACCGGGGTCGATGCCGCAATTGGCCAGTACCTTGGGATGGACCAGACCCGATCCGCCAAGTTCCAGCCAGTCATTGCCATGACCGAAACTGATCTTGCCGGGCACAGAGCGGTCGCAGCGCATGTCCCATTCCAGGCTGGGCTCGGTAAACGGGAAATAGCTGGGGCGGGCGCGCAATTCGATATCATCGATCTCGAAAAACGCCTTACAGAATTCTTCGACGGTCCATTTGAGATGGCCGAGATGGATGTCTTCGTCCACCACCAGGGCCTCGACCTGATGGAACATGGGTGAGTGCGTGGCGTCGGAATCCACCCGATAGGTGCGGCCCGGCGAAATGATGCGGATAGGCGGCTTTTGCTTCAGCATCACCCGGACCTGCACGGGCGAGGTATGGGTGCGCAGCACGTGGGCACTGCCATCCGCTTGCGGCGCTACATAAAACGTGTCCTGCATCTGCCGCGAGGGATGGTCGGGCGGGATGTTCAGTTTTGTGAAGTTGTAGTCGTCGTATTCCACATCCGGGCCTTCGGCCACGGCAAAACCCATATCTGCAAAGATGGCGGTGATCTCGTCCAGCACTTGGGTAATGGGGTGGACGCTGCCCTCGGATTCCGGCGGTGGCGGCAGGCTCACATCTACCGTTTCGGTCTTGAGCCGCGCATCCAATGCCGAGTCGGCCAATTCCCCTTTGCGCGCGGAAATCGCGGCGCTCACCGCATCGCGCAGCTCGTTGAGCAACGGGCCTTGAATCTTCCGCTCCTCCGGGCTCATGGCGCCCAGGGTCTTCAGTTTTTCGCTGACGGACCCTTTCTTACCCAAACTTGCGACACGGATAATTTCTAGCGCCGCTTCATCTTGGGCGGTGCTGATTTCGGCCAGAAGCGAGGATTTGAGCGCTGCGATATCGACCATGAAAACCCCACAGAACGGCCAAGCGGGGCGCGCTGAGCCGCGCCCGGCGATTCGCTCCGGCGGCGTTTGATATCAGGCTTTCGCCGCGTGCGCCTGATCCACCAGAGCCTTGAAGGCGGCGGGCTCATGAATGGCGAGGTCGGAAAGCACCTTGCGGTCGATCTCGATACCGGCGCCGGCGAGCCCGCTGATAAATCGGCTATAGGTCACGCCATGCTCGCGGCAGGCCGCGTTTATGCGCTGGATCCACAGGGCGCGGAAGTTGCGCTTGCGCTCCTTGCGGCCGATGTAATTGTGCTGCAGCGACTTGTCGACCGCGGCATTGGCCGTGGTGATATTGTTTTTGCGGCGGCCGCGGAATCCTTTGGCCTGTTTGAAGACCTTCTTGCGGCGGGCGTGACTGGGTACGGCGCGAGGCGAACGTGACATGGGCGGGCCACCTTATGCGTAAGGCATCCAGCGCTTAACGCGCCGGACTTCGGATTCAGAAGCGACCGACGTACCACGCAGATTGCGGATCTGCTCGTTGGAACGCTTGATCATGCCATGGCGCTTGCCCACTTGGCCCTTTTTCAGCTTCCCGGTCGCGGTGAATTTAAAGCGCTTCTTAGCGCCCGACTTGGTCTTCAGTTTGGGCATTTTGCTCTCCTTATTGAGCCAAAGGGCTCGGCAGCTTTCGTGGGTCGCCACGGCATGCCCCGCCGGTCGGCCCGAAAGAGGGCGGGTTCTATCTGGAGTTTGGCTTGAAAAGCAAGCGGCCCGCGACAAAGCCGCAGCCCGGTTAGTCTCCCCCGTCGCGGTCCAGGCTTTCCTGACGGTCCCTGGTCGGAGAGGCCGACGAATCCCCAGTCACTCGGAAGTCCTCGGACTTGCTGCCTCCTTCGACAAGGTCGAAACCTTCGGCCGCCAGGCCCCTCTTGAGCAACTCCCGCACCGCTGCAGCGCGGCTAGGCATGCGCCGAGCAAAACGCCAGCTATCCACCAGGGCGAGCTCATTTGCCGCCAACATGATCTGAAGGCGCTCGTCGCGCTCCAATTCGCTCATGACTAAAACCTCCCCGATTGCTCACAATGAGTAAGCTCGGTACGGAACGTTCAGTTCCGGGTCCGAGACAAGTTAATCAAGCGGGCGGGCGAAACCACGCTTAAGCTGTTGGAATATAAGGCAATATCTGTTGAACTTGTGGGGCCGCATTCAATTGTCATGATCTCGGTTCTCGAACCTTGCCTTGTTCCAGCTTAAAATCGCGGCGTACCCCTAATGCGGAAAGCCAATATATTGAAACTATTAGAAAACTTGTCGCTCCGGTTCTTCTGGCCCGGCATCGCCCTTTGTGGGGGCGAATTGATCCCCCAATCCCCAGCTGCATTTCATTGCCTATTTCGGTCTGGCCTTCATGGCCACCAGGGCGTTGGGTCATAGCCGCCGGTTGGCGTGGGGGTTGGAATTCTTCAGGGCTTCGCCAGCCGCGATCCTGATATTTCGATTTCGTTGCCAATACGATGGGCGCCACAAATGGCACGGCGGTCGGCGTGTATGCTGGATCCTTTTGCGCAGACGCATGCTTGTTGAGCGCCCCGCCCCTGATTAGCTTTCCCAAATCCGAGAAAAGTAGACGGGGATTGCATGTTCGAAGAATTCAAGAAGTTCGCGATGCGAGGGAATGTGATCGACCTCGCTGTCGGTGTCATTATCGGCGCATCCTTTACCGGCATCGTCAATTCGCTGGTCAAAGACATCATTATGCCTCCGATCGGCTTGGCTCTGGGCGGCGTGGATTTTTCGAACTTCTTCCTGGTCCTTAAGGGTGATCGCGGAGTAGACACCCTAAACGCCGCCACCGCAGCCAAGGACGTGACTGTCAATTACGGTTTGTTCGTCAATGCAGTGATCAATTTCCTGATCGTTGCTTTCGTGCTCTTTATCCTGCTCCGCCAGATGAACCGGTTGGTGGCACCCAGCCCCTCCTCAGAGGCTGCACCGCCTCCGTCAGAGGAAATTTTGCTCTTGCGCGAGATCCGCGACAGCCTGAAGGGAAAGGGATGAAAGCGTTCAGGCTTTGGGGTTTGGCGGCGGTTTTTTTCCCACCAATCCCCGTTGACGCCCAGACCACCCCGGACGCTGCGGCCTCGGGCTTCCTGTCTGTCTATGGCAGTTTTCATCCATCCGACGGAATTCCCGATGCGGCGGGTCGGGCTCGGTTAGCCCCATATCTTTCTTCTGGGCTAAACGCGCTGTTGGCGAACGGCGCTGCCGCACAGGCGCGCTTCTCCGCAAAGGCCAAGGACTCGCCTCCCCTGATCGAAGGTGATCTATTTTCGTCCATGTTCGAAGGCCCCACGCAATGGAAGCTTCAGGCCTGCACCATCAACGCCGACCAGGCGCGCTGTCCCGTCGCCTTCACTCATGCCAGTTCCGGGACCAAGGCGATTAATTGGACAGATACGCTGCTTCTGTTGAATTCACCGCAGGGCTGGCGGGTGGATGATATCGTTTATGGCGGGGGTTTTCAGTTTGGCAACACGGGACGGCTCAGCGACACGTTAAGGACAGTCGCCAGCGAATCGCCCTAGATGGCAAGGAAACTATGACCGTGGACAAGATCGGGAAAAGTGACAAGGACTGGCGGCAGGAGCTTACGCCCGAACGCTACAGGGTCCTGCGCCAGCATGGCACTGAACCCCCGGGTTCGAGCCCGCTTAATTACGAGAAGGGTCCGGGTGAATTTCTTTGCGCCGGTTGCGGTGCGGAACTGTTCCAGTCCGGTACCAAATATGAAAGCGGATCGGGTTGGCCCAGCTTTTATGCGCCCATGCCCAACGCTGTCGAAACAAGCAGCGACACCGGACATGGAATGACCCGCACCGAGGTCCATTGCGCCCGCTGTGGCGGCCATCTGGGCCACGTTTTTCCGGATGGGCCAGAGCCCACCGGTGAGCGCTATTGCATCAACGGAGCGGCGCTGGACTTCAAGCCCCAAGGACAATAACAAAAGGCCGCCGCCGAAGCCGGCCGCGGCCCTTTCTTAAACATGCAAAAAATTACTCGCCGGGCGCCTTCGAACGGCTCCGGGCTTCCTCTTCGGCAGCGCGCAACTGGCCTCCTTGAGGACCTTCCAAGGCGGCTTCGGCATCCTTGCCCATGGCCGGAATTTCCGTCGAGTGGCGCTTCACGAAATTGGCTTCGTCATTGAGGAAGCTGCGCGATGCCTGATAATCGCCTTCACCGGCAATCTGTCTCTTCTTCCTAGGTGTTGCTTTCTTCGCTGCTATGGCTTTCGGCTTCGCGGCCTTGCGGGCAGCCTTTTTGGACTTTCTGGCCTTGCTCCTTTTCGCTTTGCCGCGTGAAGCGGCGGCGGCGCGCTTGAAGGCCTTCTTGGTCTTTTTCGTCTTCGCTTTCTTCGCTTTGGATTTTTTTGCTTTGGATTTTTTTGCTTTGACCATGGATCACTCCGTTCAATTTGGTAATTGAGCTTATGCGTGTTGGCTTCAATGGGCGAGTATTTTGATTCATTTCGACGCGGGTCTTTTCGTCCCCGGCGTCCGAGCGCTGTCGCTACGGACCATTCGTCGCTTACGGGCTATTCCCGTCCCCGTTGCTCCACGCTCCTAGCCAGCGCCAAAACTCCCGCACCGCACATTTGTAAAGGAAACGACGCCTAACGCTCCATCGCCAGACGCTCCATCAGCCATGAAGCCGCCGGTCCCGGCGGCGTGTCGCGGCGATGGACTGTATGGAAGCGATATTGCGCATTGTCCCAAGCATCAATGGCAAGCCTGACAAGGCGTCCCCGCTTGATGTCGTCCGAGATCATGGGTTTGGGCATCGAGCCCCAGCCCAACCCCGCGAGCAAAAGCGCATGCTTGGCCCCCAGATCGGCAAGCCGCCAGCCTTTCACCGCCACGACGCCGAAATCGCGATCCCGGGTCAAGTGTGAGCGGTCGGTAAGGATCAACTGGACGTGATCGCGGGCCTCGGCACTCGTCACCTTCTCTAACCCCGCCAAGGGATGATCGGGATGCGCAACCGGGATGAGCTTGACTGATCCCGCGGGCCCCCGGACAAGAAGATCATTGGCAAGCTCGAGCGGGCCAGACAGGCCGAACATGGCGCTGCCGTCGAGCACCGCTTCGGTCACGGCGCCCAATCCTTCGACCTGAAGCCGCACCGGCACTGTGGGGAACCTGCGCCGGAAATCGTCCAGCGCCTTGGCCAGCAGTTTGGCGGGCAGCATCACATCGACTACCAGCCTGACTTCGGCTTCCAGTCCTTGCACGAGACCCCGCGCCCGGCCGATCAATCCGTCAAAGGCGCTCGCCAAGCCCCTGCCGTCAGACAGGATGGCGCGCCCCGCCTCGGTGAGGCGAGGTTTGCTTGCCCCGGCGCGGACGAACAAAGTGAGCCCGAGCTGGTTTTCAAGGTTGGCGATAGCGTAGCTCACCGCCGAAGTCGCCCGCCCCAGTTTGCGGCCTGCGGCGGCGAAGCTGCCTGTTTCTACTATCGCCAGAAAAACCGAGATTTGATCCAGGGTGGGGGACCGGGGCTCCATTCAATAATCCTGAACAAAAAGTTCAATAATATACCAATTATCAGAACGTAGTGGTAGCCCCAATATCGACGGTCGGGGCGGGCTTTGGGCCAAGCTCTCAGTGGCAAGCCGGAATTGGCCTTTGCCGGTTCGGCCACGCCCCATGGCGGCAACGAATCCACATCATCTCGCTCATCAACCCCATCGCGCGTCTCGGCCTGCGGGCATGTGGATGCGGCAATGTTCAAGTGCGCGAGCTTGGCCTAGGGCGCCAGCGTGGTTTCCCGCATCCGCCGTGGGGACCGATCGCCGATGAATTGGAGGCGGCACGCCACCAGAACCGCAGAGTTGCGATAGCTGCGGAGGCCTTGCGCGCACAGTGCAATTGAAACCGCGGCGCCCTCCGGGTTTTGATGGCGGCGGAGGTTTTAGTGAGCGGTCCCCTGTATCTGGAAGATATTTTCGTGGGGCAGCACTTTGTCACGGCCTCGCATCTTTTGACCGTAGACGAGGTCAAGGCTTTTGCCCGGGCCTATGACCCGCAGCCCTTTCACCTGGACGAAAAGGCCGCCGAGGAAAGTTTCTTCCGCGGATTAGTGGCTAGCGGTTGGCACACCGCCGCAATCACCATGCGGCTGCAGGTCGAAAATGGCCCAAAGATCGCGGGCGGCATTATCGGCGCCAGCGGGGAATTGTCATGGCCGAGCGCGGCGCGGCCGGGCGACGATCTTCGGGTCGAAAGCGAAGTGCTGGAGGTGAGGCCCTCGCGGTCCAAACCGGAGCGCGGCTTCGTGACCCTGAAAAGCGAGACAAAGAATCAACAGAACGAAGTAGTCCAGACCTTCACCGTGAAACTCTTGGTCTGGCGGCGGCCCGAATACGGTTTTTGACCCTCCGCCACGCTTCAATTAGACAGGCGACTGACGCTGCACAAAGGTCGAGCATGCTCGATGATTTGAAAGCCAATAATCGCGCCTGGGCCGCTCGCATGGTTGCGCGCGATCCGGAATTCTTCAAACGGCTGGAACGCCAACAGGGGCCCCAATATCTCTGGATCGGCTGCTCGGACAGCCGGGTGCCTGCCAACGAGATCGTTGATCTGGCACCGGGCGAAATGTTCGTCCATCGCAATGTGGCCAATCTCGCGCCGCCCCAGGACGCCAACTATCTTTCGGTACTGCAATTCGCGGTAGATGTGCTCAAAGTCAGACATGTGATCGTGGTGGGTCATTATGGCTGCGGCGGAATCGCCGCGGCAGTGGATGGCAACAGGCGGGGCTTGGTGGACCACTGGCTTCATCCCATTCGCGAAGTTGCGGACGAGCACCGCGCCCAACTCGACGCCATTCCCGATCGTCATCAGCGGGCCGACCGCCTCTGCGAGCTCAATGTGATCCGACAGGTCAAGAACGTGGCCTCTGATGTGTTCGTACAAGATGCCTGGGCACGAGACCAGAGTCTCTCAGTGCATGGATGGGTTTATTCGCTTGCGACCGGGTTGGTGAAGGATCTCAATGTGACGGTAAGCGGGCCGCAAAATCCGAAGTCATAAGCCGTCGCGCACAGCATTCGGGCTTATTTATAATCCGACACGGTAAGGTGTGTTGGACCCTTGCCCTCGAAATAGCGCTGATAGGCTTGGGTGTAGCCATCTTCGATGTGTCGGGCAAAGCGCTCAGTGTCGAACAGCGGCGCGCTCATTCTCAGCCGTGCAAGTTTTGCTTTCAATGCCGCGAGCTTGTCCGGATCGGTCGCAAGCTCCAAGGCGAGCCGTTCATATTCCTCCGCCGAACCTGTGATTAGTTCCGGAAGTCCAATAGCCTGCAAAAGGCTGGCGCCGACGCGCGCGGCGAATCCGCGGCCCGGCCAAGTGATTACCGGCAGCCCCGACCATAGAGCATCACTTGCAGTCGAATGGGCGTTGTAAAGGAACGTATCCAGAAAAAGGTCGGCCAGGCGATGGCGGGCGAGATGCTCGGCCATCGGAAGGCGTGCGGTAAAGACAATGCGGTCGGCATCTATCCCGCGCGCCTCGGCCGCGTTCCTCAGATTGTGCCTTGCATAGTCATTGGCGCCGCTCAGCCACAATACACTGCCTTCGACTTTTCCAAGCAGCCTCATCCAGATGGTGAACTCGTCGGCTCCAATCTTGTAGCTATTGTTGAAGCAGCAAAATACCACGCCCTTTTCCGGCAAGCCCATCTCGCGGCGGGTCATCGCGCGGTCTGAAATGTCCCGCCCATTGTCGCTGGGCATGAAGGTGTGCGGCAGATAAATGATCTGTTCGGAATAATGTTTTTCCTGTCCTTCGGGGATGAGCATTCTGTCCGCGATCAAATATTCCATGAAGGGAGCGCCCATCGTCGAGGGGTAACCCAAGTAATTGATCTGAATTGGCGCCGCGCGGTGAGCAAATATTTCCGAGCGCGCATTCTCGGTATAACCCATCAAATCGATGGCGATATCGATGCCGTCATTGCGCGCAAGTTCCGCTATTTCCTTGCCGCTCAGGGCGTGCACATCATGAAAGATGTCCGCTGCTTTCTGGGCTCGTATGCGCTCCGCGTCATTCGCGGAAGGCCCATAAGAATAAAGGTGTATCTGGAATTGCGAACGATCATGCGCCTCCAACAATTTCCCCATCAGATGCATTACCGCATGATTGTGAAAATTGGCCGAGAAATATCCGATACGGATACGATCGGGCTTGGTCGAGGGGCGTGCGATCGGGGCGAGTTCTGGGATGGCAAATCGTTCCGCGGTGAAGCGCTCGGCCCTTGCGCGATGTCGCGCAGGTTCGTCTTCGAGTGGGAACAGCACAAAGGGCCTGACGGCCGCACCATCGATCCCCAATGTGCTGATCGCCTCCCTCTCGGCGGCAAGGCCATGCCAATCGCAAATCAGCGCCCCCTGATATAATTTTTGCGCGTACGGATCGGAGAAGCTTGGCCGAATCGCCAGCGCCGCGGCGAAAGCCGCATTCGATTCGGGAAACCGCCCGAGCTTGCCGAGCGAGATACCAAGCTGGACAAGAGTGCCCGGATTTTCAGGCCGACTCGCCAGCACCCTGTTGAAGCAGGCTATCGCTTCGTCGATGCGTCCCATACGGCGAAGCACGATACCCATATTGTCATATGCTTCAGTGAAATTGGGATTGATCTCGACTGCCTTTCGGTACGAAGCGACGGCCTCCTCGTCGCGCTCTAGGGCCTGAAAGACGACACCCAGACTATAATGTGCGTCCGCGTAGCCCGGCCTCACGCGCAACGCGTTGTAGAAGCAAGCGACCGCCTCTTCTTGGCGGGCGAGGTGGCTGAAAGTCTTGCCCAGATTGACGTGGGTTTCGGCGACATCGGGCCTGATGTGCAGCGCTCTGCTGTAACATTGGATTGCTTCATCCCACTTTCCCAGCGCCACACTAGTGTTGCCAAGGGTATTGTAGAGGAATGCGGCATCCGGATATTGCCGCACCAAAACCGTGCCTTGTTGAAAAGCGGCCTCGTAGTCGCCTTTCTGGTAAAGCTCTGCCAGCGCGTTAAACTGCGCCGAGCGGTGATCGAGCGCCGCCAATTCGTCCCGCGCCTGCCGGTGACCGGGGTCGTACTCCAGCAGCGCTTGGAACATTTGCCTGGCCTGCTGGGTTTCACCTCTTTTGGCCAGGGCCTGAGCCCGCTTCAGTCCTTCATCGAGAGAGATTGCCACCGCTATGCTCTGTGTGTTGGAGGAAAGGAGCTTAATCGAAGCTTCCCGTCAGGCGAAAGTCGCGTGACGATGATCCCACACTGATGCTGCGCGATCCCCTAG
>DATFSP010000295.1:0-11406 GCA_035262545.1 Rhizomicrobium sp.
CGCCCTTGTCCATCAGCGCCTTGCTGGCAAGGCCTAGCGGCGTGCCGGCAGCAATCGCCGCGCGCAGCATGTCGCCAGTGGAAAGCTGAGGAAGGCCGCGTGTCTCGGTGAGGATTCTGGACTGAGTGCCCTTGCCCGCCCCTGGGGGGCCGAACAGAACCAAATTCAACGGCGTGCCCCTCGCAATTTCGATTTTTTGAGCAGGCCTTCATATTGCTGGGCGATCAAGTGGCTCTGAATCTGCGCCACCGTGTCCATGGTGACTGAGACTACGATCAAGATCGAAGTACCCCCCAGCGAAAACGACAAATTGTACTCATAAAAGAGGAATTCGGGAATTAGACAGACGAAGGCCAGATAGATTGCCCCGATGACCGTAATGCGGGTGAGCGTGTAGTCGATGAATTGCGCACTCTTTTTGCCGGGCCGGATACCAGGAAAAACGCCGCCATACTTTTTGAGATTCTCTGCCGTTTCCTCGGGATTGAACACGACCGACGTGTAGAAGAAGGTGAAGAAGATGATGAGTGTCGCATAAAGGATCAGGTAAAGGGGCTGGCCACGGCTGATATACGTCACGATGATCTGCAGCCAACCAGGCAGATGCTGGGCGTCGAAGCTCGCGACGGTGGTGGGAAGTAAGAGGATCGACGAGGCGAAGATCGGCGGGATCACGCCCGAGACGTTGAGTTTCAACGGTAAATGCGAGGATTCACCACCATAAATTTTGTTGCCCACCTGCCGCTTGGGATAGGTGACGAAGAGGCGGCGTTGGGCCCTCTCCATGAAGACTATGAAACCCACCAGGCCCGCAGCGAAGACCAGGAAGGCCAGCAGCAGAAGCGGATTGGTGGCGCCGGTGCGGGCCGATTCCAGCGCCTGCCCTAGAATCTGGGGAAACCGCGCGACGATGCCGGCAAAGATGATCAGCGAAATGCCATTGCCCACACCGCGGCTGGTGATCTGTTCGCCCAGCCACATCAGAAGAATCGTGCCGCCGGTTAGCGTGATCATCGCGGTCAAGCGGAAGAAGAAACCGGGATGAATCACGACATTGCCCCAATGCTCCAGCCCGACGGCGATGCCATAGGCCTGCACCGCTGCCAGACCCACCGTACCGTAGCGGGTATATTGGTTGATGACCTTCCGGCCCGCCTCACCCTCCTTCTTCAAGGCCTCGAGTTCGGGAAAGACCGTGGTCATCAGCTGGATGATGATCGAAGCGGAGATGTAGGGCATGATGCCGAGCGCGAAGATCGCCATGCGCTGCACCGCGCCGCCTGCCAGAACATTGAACACATCGAGCAAGCCGCCGCCGGTCTGGTTGATCTGCTGCGCGAGCGCCGCCGGATCGATGCCGGGCATCGGGATATAGGTGCCCAGCCTGCAGATGATCAGCGCGCCAAGGGTGAAGAAGATGCGGTTGCGCAACTCCTGGGACTTACCCAAGTTGGAGAAGCTGAAATTGGCGGCCAATTGTTCGGCGGCTGACGGCATGTCCTGCTCCCGGGTCCCTCGCTCGCTTCTAATATAGCGCGCGGAGCCGCTCTTTCGAGCCGCCCCGCAACCATATTTAACCCAGGCGGCCCGCCCGTTTGGCGGCGGCGTCGCTGCGGCGTTTCTGGCGCTTGCCCGGCACGCCTTTTTTGTTGGCATAGACCTTCTTCTTGAAGGTCACGATCACACTGCCGCCCGCTTTTTCGACCGCTTCCTTGGCCGAGACCGAGGCGCCCGCCACCTCAATCTCGATCTTGGCCTTGATTTCACCCTTGCCCAGCAGCCGGATTCCGTCGCGGCTCTTGTGCGCCAGGCCTGCCTCGCGCAGCACTTGTTCGGTGATTTTGCCGTCATTCTTGAGGCGCTTGTCGTCGATCGCCTTCTGCAAGCGACCGACATTCACCTCGGAAAAATCGTTGGCGAAGATGTTGCTAAAGCCGCGCTTAGGGATACGCATGTGCAACGGCATCTGGCCACCTTCGAAGCCATAGACTTTGGTGCCGGTACGCGCCTTTGCGCCTTTGACGCCACGGCCCGAAGTTTTTCCCAGGCCCGATGAGGAACCGCGGCCCAATTTGTCTTTGCGCCGGTGCGCGCCGCGATTATTGCGGATTTCGTTGAGCTTCATGTCACTTTCCTTCCTCGACGATTTCGACGAGGTGCTTGACGGCGTTGATCATGCCGCGAACCGAAGGCGTATCCTCGAGCGTGCGGGTACGGCGGATCTTGCCCAGGCCCAGCCCGCGCAAAGTCTGCGCCTGGATTTCGGGCTTGCGGTTGGCGGAGCGGATCTGGCGGATCGTAACGGTCTTGCCGCCCGTCTTCGCTTGCTTGGCGGGCGCCGCCGCTTTGGTTTTCTTCTCGGCCATGATGTTTCTCTCTTGGTTTCTCAGGCCGACGCTTCGGCGGCAGGCTGGCTTTCGCGCTTGGCCAAGATGTCTGCGACGCTACGGCCCCGGCGGTTGGCTACCATCCGAGGCGATTGCTGGTTCTTCAGGGCATCGAAGGTTGCACGCACCATGTTGTAGGGATTCGAGGTACCAAGCGATTTGGCGACGACATCGCCAACGCCCAGGGCCTCGAACACAGCGCGCATTGGACCGCCTGCAATGATGCCGGTACCGGCTGGCGCCGGACGCAGCAGAACTTTACCGGCGCCATGATGGCCGCGTACTTCGTGGTGGAGGGTGCGGCCGTCTTTGAGCGGAATACGGACCAATGATTTCTTGGCGTCATCGGTGGCTTTGCGGATGGCTTCCGGTACTTCGCGCGCCTTGCCATGGCCGAAGCCGACCCGGCCATTTTGATCGCCCACCACCACCAAAGCGGCGAAACCGAAGCGACGTCCGCCCTTCACGACCTTGGCGACACGGTTGATGTGCACCAATTTGTCGATGAACTCGTTATCGCGCTCCTCGCGATCGCGGCCGCGACCGCGCTTTTCGTCCCGTTGTTGTCCGTCACGCGCCATATGTTTGGTTCCTTAAAATTCCAGGCCGCCTTCGCGCGCCGCTTCCGCCAGCGCCTTCACGCGCCCGTGATAAATGTAGCCGCCGCGGTCGAATACGACCTGCTTGACGCCCTTGGCCAGCGCACGTTCGGCGATCTTCTTGCCCACGTCGCTGGCAGCGTCCACGTTCCAGGTCTTGGCCGAACGGCCTTCCTTTTCGTTGGTCGAAGCGGCCGCGAGCGTCGCCGCGGTGCGATCGTCGATCACCTGGGCGTAGATATGCTTGCCCGAGCGGAACACCGAGAGGCGCGGCCGATCCGCGGCATTTACCGCGATCCGGTAGCGCGTGCGCGATTGGCGCTTCTTGAAGTGAGTGTTGGTCATCTTACTTCTTCTTGCCTTCCTTGCGGCGGACATATTCGCCTTCATAGCGCACACCCTTGCCCTTATAGGGCTCGGGCGGGCGATAGCCGCGAATTTCGGCGGCGACTTGACCCACCAATTGTTTATCGATGCCGGACACTGAAATCATGGTGGGTTTTTCCGAGGTGATCGTGATGCCGGCTGGAATGGGATAGGCCACGTCGTGGCTGAAGCCGAGCTGCAGATTCAAGTTTTTGCCTTGCACAGCCGCGCGATAGCCCACGCCCTGGATTTCCAATTTTTGGGTGAAACCAGTGGTAACGCCGGTGACCAAATTGTTGACCAGACTGCGCGAGAGGCCCCACATCTGGTCGGAACGTTCCAGGTTCTTGTCCGGCGTGATGGTGACGCCATGCTCATCTACCTTGGCCGAGACTTCACGCACCAAGGTGACGCTGAGTTCGCCCTTGGGTCCTTTGACCTTGACGGTCTGGCCGTCCACCGAGGCAGTGACGCCTTTGGGTAGTGCGACGGGCTTTTTACCGATGCGAGACATACGCGTTTTCCTTAAAAGACCTGGCAGAGGACTTCGCCGCCCACATTCTTTTCTCGGGCTGACTGATCCGTCATCACCCCTTGCGGTGTGGAAAGGATCGAGATGCCCAGCCCCTGGCGGTGGGGCTTGAGGTCATTCACCGAGGAATAGACACGCCGACCTGGCGTGGACACGCGCTTCAATTCGCGGATCACCGGTTCGCCTTCATGATATTTGAGCTCGATCTCGAGCTCCTTGTGACCTTTGAATTCTACCTCGGCATAACCGCGGATGAATCCTTCTTCCCGTAGAACGTCGAGCAGGCGGATGCGCAGCCGCGAATTGGGCGAGCGCACCTTGGACGAACGCCGCAGCTGGCCGTTGCGGATGCGGGTCAGAAGATCGCCAATCGGATCGATGATCATGGTTGCTCCTTACCAGCTCGCCTTGGTCATGCCGGGGATCTGCCCGAAATTGGACAGCGAACGAAGCGCAATACGTGAGAGCTTGACCTTGCGGTAATAGCCCTTGGGGCGGCCCGTGAGTTCGCAGCGGTGATGGATGCGCACCTTGGAAGAGTTGCGCGGCAGCTTGGCGAGCTTGAGGCGGGCGGCAAAACGCTCCTCTGCCGGCAGCTTCATGTCTTCGGCTTGTGCCTTGAGCACGGCCCGCTTGGCAGCGTATTGCGCCACCAGCTTCTCGCGCTTTTTGTTGCGGTTGATCTGACTGATCTTCGCCATAAGGGCCCTCAGTGCGTGAATGGGAATTGGAAGCCTTCGAGCAGCGCCTTTGCTTCCTCGTCGGTCTTCGCGGTTGTGTTGAAGACGATGTCCATGCCCCACACCGTCTCGGTCTTGTCGTAATCGATCTCCAGGAACACGATGTGTTCCTTGAGCCCCATGGCGTAGTTTCCGCGCCCGTCGAAGCTCTTGGGATTGACTCCGCGGAAGTCGCGCACACGGGGCAGCGCCATGGTGATCAGACGGTCGATGAATTCATACATGAGGTCGCCGCGCAGCGTGACCTTGACCCCGATTGCCAGGCCCTCGCGGATCTTGAAGGTCGCGATCGCCTTTTTGGCGCGGGTGATAACAGCCTTTTGGCCGGCAATGGCGGTCAGATCGTTCAGCGCCTGCTGGATTTTCTTGGAATCCGAGGCAGCCTCGCCCGCACCGATATTCAACACGACCTTATTGATCTTCGGCACTTGATACTGATTGCCGTAGCCGAACTTCTTCATCAAAGCCGGGCGCACCGTCTCGTTGTACCGCTTCTTGAAACGCGGAATATAGTTGGGGTCGTGCTGTTGCTCGCCCACGCCCACTTGCGTGCCGGTGTTGGCCTCGCGGCGCTTACCGGCGTCCTTTTTCGGCTTTTCAGCCTTTTGTTGACCAGTTTCAGACATCGATGACCTCACCGGACTTCTTGGCAAAGCGAACTTTGCGTCCGTCATTCAGGGTTTTGAACCCCACCCGTGTCGCCTTGCCCGATTTGGGATCGACATGGGCGAGATTGGACAGATGGATGGGCGACTCTTTGTTGACGATACCGCCCTGTTGCGTCTGGGTCTGGCGCTGGTGGCGCTTGACGACGTGGACGCCCTGGACCAAGGCGCGATCTTCCTTGGAGAAAATCTTCAGCACCTCGCCCTTCTTGCCCTTGTCGCGACCGGCAGTGACGATCACGCGATCGCCCTTCTTGATATGGCTCATTAGAGGACCTCCGGCGCGAGCGAAATGATCTTCATCTGGTTCTTGGCGCGAAGCTCGCGGGTCACCGGTCCGAAAATGCGCGTGCCGATCGGTTCGCCCTGCGCATTCACCAAGACCGCGGCGTTTCCGTCGAAACGGATCAGGCTGCCGTCCGGACGGCGCACGCCCTTGGCGGTGCGAACCACCACGGCTTTGAGCACTTCACCTTTCTTGACGCGCCCGCGAGGGATTGCCTCTTTTACAGACACCACGATGATGTCGCCGACATCGGCGTAGCGGCGATGCGAGCCACCCAGCACCTTGATGCACATCACGCTCTTGGCGCCGGAATTATCGGCGACATCGAGTTCGGTGGACATCTGAATCATGACTAAACTCCTCTGGCCGCGCCGTTACTTGCTGACGCGTTCCACCACTTCCCAAGTCTTAAGCTTGGAGAGCGGACGGCATTCCTGGATGCGGACTACGTCGCCCGCTTTGTATTCACCCTTCTCGTCATGGGCATGATACTTCTTGGACCGGCGCACGGTCTTGCCCATCGCCGGATGAAGAAAGCGGCGTTCGACCTTGACCACCACGGTTTTGGTGTTCTTGTCGCTCACCACGACGCCCTGGAGAATTCGTTTTGGCATGTCGTGCCTCTTTAAGCCTTGGCAGCCGCGGCGCGGCGCTGTTCGTTAAGGATGGTCTGGATACGAGCGATGTCCCGGCGCAAAATCCGAATCCGGCCGGTATTCTCGGCCTGACCGTTGGCGCGCTGGAAGCGCAGGTTGAACTGCTCCCTCTTCATCGAAACCAACTGGTCACCCAGCTCGTCGGTGCTCTTGGCGCGGAAATCGTCCGCCTTCGATGACGCCTTGGCAGAAGAACTCTTCTTCAGTTTTGTGGCTTTTGGTTTCTTGGCGGCAGCTTTTTTGGCCATTGTTACACCGTGCGGGCGACGAACTTGGTCGCAATGGAAAGTTTGGCTTGGCCAAGGCGCATGGCCTCTCTGGCGGTCTCCACATCGACGCCGTCGATCTCGAACAGGATGCGGCCCGGCTTGACCTTAGCCACCCAGAATTCCGGCGCACCCTTGCCCGAACCCATGCGCACTTCGGCGGGCTTCTTTGATACGGGCACGTCCGGGAAGACGCGGATCCACACACGGCCGGCGCGCTTCATGTGGCGGGTGATGGCGCGGCGCGCAGCTTCGATTTCCCTGGCGTTCAGACGCTCGGGCTCCAGGGCCTTCAAGCCATAGGCACCGAAGTTCAGCGAGGTGCCCGCCTTGGCGGGGCCGTGAATGCGGCCCTTGAATTGCTTGCGGAATTTTGTGCGCTTGGGTGACAGCATAGTTCTTCTCTTTATTCGGCGGCAGGCGCGGGCGCGCGATCGCGTTCTCGCTCGCGCGGAGCCTTGCCCTCCGCGGCTTCAACCTGGCGCTTCTCGGTGGCGAATGGATCGTGCTCCATGATCTCGCCCTTGAAGATCCAGACTTTGACGCCGCAAGTGCCATAGGTGGTGAAAGCGGTCGCGATACCGTAATCGATATCGGCGCGAAGGGTGTGCAACGGCACGCGGCCCTCGCGGTACCATTCCACGCGGGCGATTTCCGCGCCGCCCAGACGCCCGCCGCAATTGATGCGGATGCCAAGCGCGCCCAGCCGCATCGCGGTCTGCACCGCGCGCTTCATCACCCGGCGAAACGCTACCCGGCGCTCCAGCTGCTGGGCGATGTTCTCGGCAACGAGCTTGGCGTCGATCTCGGGCTTGCGAATTTCAACGATGTTCAAATGCACTTCATCGGCGGTGAATTTCTGGACCTCGCTTTTGAGCTTCTCGATATCAGCACCCTTCTTGCCGATCACAACGCCTGGACGGGCCGAATGGATGGTGACACGGCACTTCTTGTGCGGACGCTCGATCACGATGCGGCTCACGCCGGCGGCCTTGAGCTTGTCGCTGAGATATTCGCGGATCTTGATGTCTTCCTGCAGGAGCTTGCCATACTCCTTTTTGCCCGCGTACCAGCGCGAGTCCCAAGTCCGGTTGACGCCCAGACGCAGGCCGGTCGGATTGACCTTCTGACCCATTATGCTTTCTCCTTTGCCTTGGCGGACTTTTTCGCCTGCGGCTTTCTGGCGGGCGCTTTCTTGCCCGAAGATTTCGTGGCCGAGGGTTTGGCCTCGACTTCCGCTTCTTCCTTGGGAGCGGCCTTCTTCGCTTTCTTGTCAGCTTCGCGCTGTTCCTCGACCACGATGGTGATCTGGCTGAAGAACTTTTCGATGCCGCCGGAATTGCCGCGAGCGCGGGCATGGAAGCGCTTCATCACGAGGTTCTTGCCCACCGAGGCCTCGCGTACGACCAGATCGTCCACGTCGAGGTCGTGGTTGTTCTCGGCGTTTGCGACGGCCGATTGCAGTACCTTCTTCACATCGTGCGCAATTCGTTTCTCAGAGAAGGTCAGTTCATTGAGCGCGCGGTCCACCTTCTTGCCGCGGATCTGCTGCGCCACAAGGTTGAGCTTGCGGGGAGAGACGCGGATATTACGGCCGATCGCCATCGCCTGATGGTCGGCAAGCGCGCGAGCGCGGGATTCCTTGCCCATCAGGCCCTCTTCGCTTTCTTGTCGCCGGCAGCGCCGCCGCCTGACGCGGCCGAATGGCCATGGAACACGCGGGTGGGCGCGAACTCACCCAGCTTGTGGCCCACCATGTCCTCGGTGACCAGCACTGGGATATGCTTGTGGCCATTGTAGACACCAAAAGTGATGCCCACGAATTGCGGCAGGATGGTCGAACGGCGCGACCAGGTCTTGAGTACATCCTTGCGGCCAGACGAGCGCGCAGCCTCCGCCTTCTTGAGCAGATAGCCGTCGACAAACGGACCTTTCCAGACTGAGCGTGTCATGCGTTACCCTGTGTCTTGCCTTTGCGCGTACGCACGATGAATTTCGTGGTCCGCTTATTGACGCGTGTCTTGGCGCCCTTGGTCGGTTTGCCCCAGGGCGTCACCGGATGACGTCCGCCCTTGGTGCGGCCTTCGCCGCCGCCATGGGGATGGTCGATCGGGTTCATCGCCGTGCCGCGCACCGAAGGACGCTTACCCTTCCATACATTGCGGCCGGCCTTGGAGATAATCTCGTTCATGTGGTCGGGATTGGAAACCGCGCCCACCGTGGCCATACAGCTGAGCGGGACCTTGCGCACCTCGGAAGAATTGAGGCGCAGCAGCGCGTAACCGGCGTCACGGCCCAGATATTGCGCATAAGTGCCGGCCGAACGCGCCACCTGGCCGCCCTTGCCCGGCTTCATCTCGATATTATGGACGATGGTGCCCACCGGCAACGCAGAGAGCGGCATGGCATTGCCGATCTTGACATCCACCTTGTCGCCCGACACGACAGTGTCGCCTACAGCCAGACGCTGCGGCGCCAGGATATAAGCCAGCTCGCCGTCCTTGTACTTGATGAGGGCGATGAAAGAGGTGCGATTGGGATCGTATTCCAACCGCTCGACGATGGCGGGCAGGTCGAATTTGCGGCGCTTGAAATCGATCAAGCGATAGCGCTGCTTGTGGCCGCCGCCCTGCCAGCGCACGACAACGCGGCCGGTGTTGTTGCGACCACCCTTGGAGTGTTTGCCTTCCGTCAGCGCCTTGACCGGACCGCCCTTGTGGAGGCCCGATTTGTCCACCAACACCAACTGGCGCTGGCCAGGCGTCGAGGGTTTGTAACTTTTCAAAGCCATGGCTTAGAGACCCGTCGTGATATCGATCTGGTGGCCCTCTTCCAGGGTCACGATCGCTTTCTTGAAATCGCTGCGCGTATAGCGTTTGCCGCGGGCGAATTTTCGCTTGCCCTTGACCACCACCGTGTTGACCGCTTTCACCTTGACCTTGAACAGGTCCGCCACCGCCTTGGCGATTGCGGGCTTGGTGGCGTCAGCGGCAACCCGAAACACGACCTGATTGGATTCGGTCATGCGGGTGGCTTTTTCGGTGATCACAGGCGAAAGGATTACGTCGTAATTGTTGCTCATCCTAGGCGCGCCTCGATCGCTTTGATGGCGGCCGTGGTCAGAACCAACTGGTCGCTTCTCATGATGTCGTAGACATTAATGCCAGCAACTGGCAGCAGCGCGACATCGGCTAGATTGCGGGCCGACATCTGGAAATTCTTGTCGAACTCTCCATCCACCACCAAAGCACGACCGATCTTGAGCTTATTGAGTTGCTTGGCGAGCGCCCCGGTCTTGATCTCCTTGGACTTGGCTTCGTCCAACACGACGAGCTGGCCCTCCTTGGCTTTGGAGGAAAGCGCGTGCTTCAAGCCCAGCGCCTTCACCTTTTTGGGCAGGTCGAATTCATGGCTGTGCGACACGGGCCCCATGGCTTTGGCGCCACCCACAAACAACGGCGCAGAGCGCGCGCCGTGACGGGCTTGGCCGGTGCCCTTCTGCTTGTAGACCTTCCTCTTGGTGCGGTTGATCTCGCCGCGGGTAAGCACCTTGTGCTGGCCCGAGCGGCGCTTGGCCAACTGCCACACCACCACGCGCTGAATCAGATCCACACGCGGGTCGAGGCCGAAGATAGCGTCATTCAGCTCAACGTCGCCTGCGGACTTGCTGTCGAGATTGAGGACTTTGGTTTTCATCTCAGCCCTCGCTCTCGTTCGCGGGCGCTTCGGCAGCAACCGCCTTTTCGCGCTTCTTCACGGAAGCCGGCCGAGGTGCATCCTTATGGGGACGCTTGACCGCGTCGCGCACCATCACCCAGCCACCCTTAGAGCCTGGGACGGCGCCGCGCACCATAATCAGCCCACGCTCGACATCCACCTTGGCCACTTCGAGATTCTGGGTGGTGACATTGTCCACGCCGTAATGGCCATGCATCTTCTTATTCTTAAAGGTCTTGCCGGGGTCTTGACGGCCGCCGGTGCCGCCCAAGGAGCGGTGGCTGATCGAGACGCCATGGCTGGCTTCAAGCCCACGGAAATTCCAGCGCTTCATGGCGCCGGTGAAACCGCGGCCGATGGTAACGCCGGTCACGTCCACCTTTTGCCCAGCCACGAAATGATCCGCCTGAAGCTGATCGCCCACTTCCAGCACGTTTGCCGCGTCCACCCGAAATTCCGCCACCTTGCGGCGGGGCTCGATCTCGGCTTTCGCGAATTGGCCACGCACCGCCTTATTGGTGTTCTTGGGCTTGGCAAAGCCCGAACCCAAAGTCACTGCGGTGTAGCCGTCCTTTTCCTCAGTACGAGTGCCTACGACGGCGCAACCGTCGAGTTTCAGCACCGTGACCGGGACATGCGTGCCGTCTGCCAGAAATAGACGGGTCATGCCGATCTTTTGCGTGATGACGCCTGTGCGCACCTGACGCTCCTTACAACTTGATCTCGACGTCCACGCCCGCGGCCAGGTCGAGCTTCATCAGCGCGTCCACGGTTTGCGGGGTGGGGTCAATGATGTCGAGCAGACGCTTATGCGTCCGGATTTCGAATTGCTCGCGGCTCTTTTTGTCGACATGAGCTGAACGGTTGACCGTGAAACGCTCGATGCCGGTGGGGAGCGGAATGGGGCCCCTCACCTGCGCACCGGTGCGCTTGGCGGTGTTGACGATCTCGCGCGTCGAATTGTCGAGAATCCTGTGGTCGAAGGCTTTCAGCCTTATGCGGATATTTTGATTTTGCATGTCTGTCGTCCTTCGAACCGGTCCGCTTGCCTACTTGATGATTTTCGCCACGACGCCGGCGCCGACGGTGCGGCCGCCTTCGCGGATGGCGAAACGAAGTTTCTCTTCCATGGCGATGGGAACGATCAGTTCCACTTCGCACGACACGTTGTCGCCCGGCATCACCATCTCCG
>DATFSP010000296.1:0-10024 GCA_035262545.1 Rhizomicrobium sp.
GCTCGGCATCGAGACCTTGGGCGGCGTGTTCACGCGCCTGATCGACCGCAACACCACCATCCCTACCAAGAAGTCGCAAATCTTCTCGACTGCTGACGACAATCAGACCGCGGTCACCATTAATGTTTTCCAGGGCGAGCGCGAGATGGCGGCCGACAACAAATCGCTCGGCCGTTTCGACCTGCAAGGTATTCCGCCCGCGCCGCGCGGTGTGCCGCAGATCGAAGTCACGTTCGACATTGACGCCAATGGCATCGTTAGCGTCACTGCCAAGGACAAGGCCACGGGCAAGGAACAGCAGATCCGCATCCAGGCTTCGGGAGGGCTTTCCGACGCGGACATCCAGAGGATGGTCAAGGACGCCGAGACCCATGCCGGCGAGGACAAGAAGCGCCGCGAGTTGATCGAAGCCCGTAATCAGGGCGACGCGTTGGTTCATTCGACGGAGAAAGCGCTCGGCGAGCATGGCGACAAAGTCGATGCCGGCCAGAAACAGGCAATCGAAACTGCTATTGCCAACCTCAAGGAAGCGGTCAAAGGCGACGATACCGATGATATCAAGGCCAAGACCAACGCCTTGGCTCAGGCTTCGATGAAGCTGGGCGAGGCCATGTACAAGGCGCAGCAGGCGGAAGGCCAGGGCGCCGGCGGTACCACCAACGGGTCGGGCACGCCCGAGGACAATGTGGTGGATGCCGACTTCGAGGAAGTCGATGACAGCAAGAAAGGCGCAGCCTAAGGACCAAGCCCCCGTGCGAAACTTACGGGGGCTTACTTTTCGTTCAGGGGGCTGGATTAGAGTAGCGGGGCCATGAGCAAGCGCTGTTATTACGAGACCCTTGAGTGCGAAAAGAGCGCCACTGTAGAGACGCTCAAGAGCGCTTACCGCAAGCTAGCGATGAAGTTTCACCCGGACCGCAATCCGGGCGATACGCAGGCCGAGGTCCGTTTCAAGGAAATCAATGAAGCCTATGATGTCTTGAAGGACGATCAGAAGCGCGCAGCCTATGACCGTTTTGGTCACGCCGCCTTCGAGGCCGGAATGGGACGCGCTGGCGCCAATCCATTCGATTTCGCCGGCAGCTTTTCGGACGTCTTCGAGGATTTCTTTGGCGACATGATGGGCGGTCGCCGCTCACGGCGCAGCAATCGCGGTCAGGACCTGCGCTACAACCTGGAGATTACGCTGGAGGAGGCCTTTCGGGGCCGCTCCGCCGAGATCAAGGTGCCTACCATGGTGGCCTGCAGCGCGTGCCACGGTTTGGGCGCGGAAGCGGGTACTACCGCCGAAACCTGCCCGACCTGCGCCGGCCACGGCAAGGTACGCGCGTCCCAGGGATTCTTCACGATCGAACGCAGCTGCACCCATTGCCGGGGCAGCGGCACGATCATCCGTCATCCTTGCAAAGCCTGTCGTGGCGCGGGCATGGTGCAGAAGGAACGGACCCTCACTGTGGACGTCCCGCCGGGCGTTGAGGAAGGTACGCGCATCAGGCTTTCCGGCGAAGGCGCTGCAGGCGCCAATGGGGGGCCCAATGGCGACCTTTATATTTTTCTCTCGGTTGCCGAACATCCTATCTTCCAGCGCGACGGCCATAATCTTCACTGCCGCGCCACTGTGTCTTTCGTGACCGCGGCGCTCGGCGGCAGTATCGAAATCCCGACACTCGATGGCGGGCGCGCCAAGGTGACGATTCCGGAAGGCACACAACCAGGCAAGCAGTTTCGCGTCCGTGCCAAGGGCATGCCGGTTCTGCGCAGCGCCCAGCGCGGTGATCTTTACATCGAAGTCGCCGTCGAAACCCCGGTCCGGCTTACGCGCCGGCAGAGGGAATTGCTGCGAGAATTTGAGGGCGAGTCCAAGGAAGGCTGCCAGCCCGAAGCGGAATGTTTCATCGCCAGGCTGAAAGAGTTTTGGAAAGGCGGCCAGACCGCGTAAGGTGCGCTCCGTCATGCGCACCAAAGCCGCCAAGGTTCTTCGAAACGATCCGTTTGCGGACAATCTGCGCTTCCTGCGCGCCCTGATCGCGCGGCCCAAGCAGGTGGGCGCGGTCGCGCCTTCCAGCCGCGCGCTGGCCCGCGCCATTGCCGACGAGGTCGATCCGTCCCGGCCAGGCCCGATCCTGGAATTGGGCCCCGGCACCGGCGTGATCACCCAGGCGCTGCTGGAACGCGGGCTCGCGCCCGAGCGGCTTACCACCGTCGAATATGATCCGGATTTTGCCGCCGGCATCGCCGCGCGATTTCCCGAGGTGCAGGTAATAATGGGCGATGCATTCGACCTCACCCACACGCTGGGATCGCGTCACGCCGAGCGCTTTGCTGCCATCGTCTCCGGCATTCCGCTGTTGAATTTCCCGGTGGCCCGTCGTCGGGCCTATGTCGAAGGACTGATGCACCGGCTGCTGCCGGGCGCGGCGCTGATCCAGTTTTCTTACGGAATACATGCCCCAGCACCCGCCCCCAGAAATCACAGCGTGAGTTGCACGGCCATGATCTGGGTCAACCTGCCCCCCGCGCGCGTCTGGGTGTACCGCAAAGACTGACCTTTTGATGTAGCAAAATGGTGCATCAAAAGACGCAGCAAAAAGCCCCAGCGGACCGCTCGCCCTGGGATTTTCTCATTATAAAATAAGAACTTACTCCGCCGCCTCGGCCAGGACGGGCGCCGCCTGCAGAACGTCGGGGCCGACATGGGCCTCGAATTTCTTGAAGTTATCCCGGAACATCTGGACCAGCTTCCTGGCCTGGGCGTCATAGGCCGGTTTGTCGGCCCAGGTCTCGCGCGGATGCAGAACGCGGCTCTCCACGCCTGGCACCGCCACCGGCACACGGAAATTGAAATGCGGATCGACCCGCATTTCCACCGTCGCCAGGCTTCCGTCCAACGCCGCGTTGAGCAGAGTGCGTGTGACTTTGATCGGCATGCGCGAGCCGGTGCCGAAGGCGCCGCCCGTCCAACCCGTATTGACCAGCCAGCAATCAGCGCCATTTGCAGCGATCAGGTCACGCAGCAGATTGCCATACTCAGTGGGATGCCGGGGCATGAAAGGCGCGCCGAAGCAGGTCGAGAAAGTGGGCTGCGGCTCCTTGCCCAAACCTTTCTCGGTGCCAGCCACTTTGGCGGTGAATCCCGACAGGAAATGATACATGGCCTGACTAGGCGTTAGCCGCGCAATGGGCGGCAGCACCCCAAACGCATCTGCCGTCAGCATGATCACATTGGCGGGACTTCCCGCGCGGCCAGTTTTGCTGGCATTGGGGATGAAGTCTATGGGATAGGCGGCGCGAGTATTTTCGGCATATTTCGCGTCGTCGAGGTCGAGTTCGCGCGTGTCGGGGTCCATCACCACGTTCTCCAGCACCGTGCCGAAGCGTTCGGTAGTCGAGTAGATCTCCGGCTCAGCTTCGCGCGAAAGCCTGATCACTTTGGCGTAGCAGCCGCCTTCGAAATTGAAGACGCCTTGTTCGCCCCAGCCATGCTCGTCATCGCCCACCAAAGTGCGCGAAGCATCCGCCGACAATGTGGTCTTTCCGGTGCCGGAAAGACCGAAAAATATGGCGGATTTTCCATCCCTGCCTACGTTGGCCGAGCAATGCATCGGCACCACCCGCTTGGGCGGCAGAATGTAATTGAGGATCGTGAAGACCGATTTCTTCATCTCGCCGGCATAGGACGTGCCGCCGATCAGGATCAGCTTTCGGGTGAAATTCACAGCTATCACCGTGGCGCTGGCAGAACCATGTTTTTCGCGGTCGGCGCTAAAACTGGGAAGGTCGATGATGGTGAATTCGGGATCGAAATCCTTGAGCTCTTCCACGCCAGGCCGGATCAGAAGCTGGTAAACGAAAAGCGAGTGCCAGGCAAATTCTGTAATAATCCTGACCTTGATGCGATGGGTGGGATCGGCGCCCCCAAACAGATCCCTGGCGAAAAGCTCCTTACCTTCCGCGAACGCCATCATATCGGCATAGAGCGCATCGAAATGGGCGGGGGTCATCGCCTTATTATTGTCCCACCACACATGGGGCTCAGTCTGAGCGTCTTTGACCACGAATTTGTCGGACGCCGAGCGGCCAGTGTGGTGTCCGGTCAGGACCACCAGCGGGCCGTCTTTGGCGACATGGCCTTCGCCGCGACGCAGTGCTTCTTCATAAAGGGCAGCTGGATTGAGATTCCAATGAACAGCTTTCAAATTGCGAAAGCCTGATGCTTCCAAACCGCAAGCAGACATGTCGTGCTCCAATTGCCCCCTGTGCCGCCGGTAATGGGGTCGGCGCCAGTCATTTTGGGAAAGACCCTAGACTTATGGCGCCTCCGTCACAATGAAGAAGCGGCGCGCTTTTTGAAAAACCCTTCAAAATCATCAGTTTGATAAATCGCCACAGGGCTACTGGTCCCTCCGGCGGCTTGGCGCTAGAGCATAGCGATGACAATGAGCGATGAGGAATTGGACCGCTATGCCCGCCACCTTGTCCTGCGAGAGGTGGGCGGCGTAGGACAGGCAAAAATCCGTGCCGCCCGGGTGCTGATCGTGGGGGCTGGGGGGCTGGGAAGCCCGGCCGCCCTCTATCTGGCGGCGGCGGGTGTGGGATGCGTTGGCATAGCCGACGATGATGCGGTTAGCCTTTCCAATTTGCAGCGCCAGATCCTGTTCGCTACCAAGGATGTGGGACGGCCCAAGGTGGATGCGGCCGCCGAACATCTGCGCGCGCTCAATCCCGGCGTGCGGGTGATCCCGCATCACACCAGGCTGACGAATGAGAATGTGGATGGCCTGATTGAGGCCTACGACATCGTCGCCGATGGCTCTGATAATTTCGAAACCAGATTTCTCTTGAATGACGCATGTTTTGCCGCACGAAAAGTCCTTGTCTCTGCAGCAGTGACGGAGTTCGACGGTCAGCTCGCGACCTTCAAAGCTTGGGACAAGCGCGGCGCGTATCCTTGCTATCGCTGCCTGTTTCCCGAACCGCCCCCGAGCGGGACCGTGCCAAGCTGCTCGGAGGCCGGCGTATTGGGTGCCGCCGCCGGCGTCATGGGATCGCTTCAAGCTTTGGAAGTGCTAAAGCAAATTACCGGCATGGGCGAAAATCTGGCCGGTAAAATTTTGATTGCCGACACGCTCGCTTGGCGCTTTCGCACCGTGACTCTGGCGCCTGATCCCAAATGCAGGCTGTGCGGTTAAAGAGCCTCCCCGCCCGCGGGGCCGGGTTTAATCGCGGGCTAGCGCCAACTATCAATGGGCGGCGTCCCAATTGTCGGCAGCCCTGGCTTCCACCACCAAAGGTACGGAGATCTCGACCGCCGGAAGGGCAGCCCTCTCCATCACGCTCTTGACCAACTTGGCTGTGGAATCCACTTCCTTTTCCAGTGCCTCGAAAATCAATTCGTCATGCACCTGGAGGAGCATCTTCGCGCTCAAATTCCTCTCGGCCAAGGCATCGGGCACGCGGACCATGGCGCGGCGGATAATGTCGGCGGCCGAGCCCTGGATGGGCGCGTTGATGGCGGCGCGTTCCGCTCCCCCGCGAAAGCCCGGTACTTTGGAATTGATCTCGCGAATATGGACGCGCCGTCCGAACAGGGTCTCGACAAAACCATGGGTGCGAGCAAACTGCTTCGTGTGCTCCATATAATCGCGGATACCCGGAAAGCGGATAAAGTATTTTCTGATGTAGTCGCTCGCCTCGCTTTGGGGGATGCCCAATTGGTTCGCTAGACCGAAGCCCGAAATGCCATAGACGATGCCGAAATTGATGGCCTTGGCGCGGCGGCGTACTTCAGCGGGCATGTCCTTGACCGGCACGCCGAAAATTTCCGATGCGGTCATCGCATGTATGTCGAGATTTTCGGCAAAGGCTTTTTTCAACTGCGGGATGTCGGCGATGTGGGCAAGCAGGCGAAGCTCAATCTGGCTGTAATCGGCGCTGATCAGCTTCTTCCCCTTGGCGGCGATGAAGGCTTGGCGGATGCGACGACCTTCCTCGGTACGCACGGGAATATTCTGCAAATTGGGATCGGTGGAGGCGAGCCGGCCCGTGGAAGTTGACGCCATCGCATAAGAAGTGTGGACGCGCCCCGTCTTGGGATTGACGTAGCCCGGCAGCGCATCGGTATAGGTGCCGCGCAGTTTGGCCAGTGCGCGCCAATCCAGAACTTTCTTGGCGATATCGTGGCCCTGGGCCGCGATATCCTCCAGCACATCCGAGTCCGTGGACCAGGCTCCTGTTTTGGTCTTGCGGCCCCCCTCTAAGCCCATCTTGCCGAACAGGATGTCGCCCAATTGCTTGGGTGACCCGATATTGAAGGTTTCGCCCGCCAGCTTGTGAATGTCCGTTTCCAGCTCGCCCTGGATCTTGCCGAAATCGTTGGAAAGGCGGCGCAACATGTTGGGATCAATGGTGATGCCTTCGCGTTCCATATCGGCCAGCACCATGGTGAGCGGTCGCTCCAGCGTCTCATAGACCGCGCGCTTGCCTATCTCGCCCAGCTTGGGCTTCAGCAAAAGGTGCAGGCGGAGCGTGACATCGGCATCCTCTGCGGAATATTTGGTCGCTTCCTTGACCGGGACGCAATCGAAAGAAAGTTTGTCCCTGCCCTTGCCTGCGACTTCGCTGAAGGCGATGGGGGTGTGTGAGAGATGCAGTTCCGACAATTCGTCCATGCCGTGGCCGTGCAAACCGCCTTCCAGCACGTAGGACATCAGCATCGTGTCATCGATGGGATCGAGGCGGACCCCGCGCTCGAGCAATATCAGCGCATCATATTTCAGATTCTGTCCTACCTTCAGGACTGCCGATTCCTCCAAGAGCGGTTTCAATATCTTGAGCGTATCGGCTTCGCCCATCTGCAATATGTCGCCGCCCGCCTCAAGGGCCAGGCCGTCACCATGGCGATGGCCGCAAGGGACGTAGCATGCCTCGCCTGGTGCGATCGCCAGCGCGATACCGCAGAGGCTGGCTTGCATCGGGTCCAACGAAGTGGACTCGGTATCCACGCAGACGATGCCTTTTTCGCGCGCCTTGGCTACCCAACGTTCTAGCTCTTTGGGCGTCGTCACGGTGACATAAGCATCGTGATTGATGGGCGCCCGGATGGCCAAATCTTCCGTTGGCGCCTCGGGCACGGGCTCTGGCAACACAATTCTCGGCGTCGGTACATTGGCCACCGCTCGGTCGGGGACGATCGCGTTCACTTCGTCAATCTCGAAATGCGACGCCACCCGCTTCGTGATTGCGGTGAATTCCATCGCCCTTAGAAAGGCGATCAATTCTTTGGCGTCTGGTTCATGAACCGCGAATTCGTCCGGCATTTCCTTGACCGGCACTTTGTCTTCCAAAGTGACCAGCCTCAGAGAAACGCGGGCATTCTCCGCATTTTCCAGCAGCGCCTCGCGGCGCTTGTTCTGCTTGATCTCGGAGGCGCGCCTTAAAAGCGTCTCGACATCGCCGAACTGCCCGATCAATTCGGCGGCCGTCTTGATGCCGACCCCGCGCACGCCGGGCACATTGTCGGTGGAATCGCCCGCAAGTGCCTGCACCTGCACCACCTTGTCCGGCGCGACGCCAAACTTCTCCATCACTTCGGCCGAAGCGATGCGCCTGTTCTTCATGCTGTCATAAAGCTCGACCTTGCCATCGACCACCAATTGCATCAGATCCTTGTCGGAGGAGACGATCGTGCAGCGCGCGCCCGCTTCGCGCGCCATGCGGGCATAGGTGGCGATCAAATCGTCGGCTTCATAGCCCGTCATCTCGATGCAAGCGATGCCGAAGGCGCGTGTCGCGTCGCGCACCAAGGGAAATTGCGGGATCAGGTCCTCCGGCGCCGGCGGCCGATGGGCTTTATAATCCTTGTAGATTTCGTTGCGGAAAGTTCGTTCGCTGGCGTCGAATATAACGGCCAGATGGCTGGGCGCGTCGCCCGCCTTCATGTCCTGGAGCAACTTCCAGAGCATGTTGCAATAGCCTGAGACCGCCCCTGTGGGCAGGCCATCGGCCTTGCGGGTGAGGGGCGGCAGTGCATGGTAGGCGCGGAACAGATAGCCCGAGCCGTCGACCAAATAGAGATGATCGCCCTTTTTCAGACTCAATGGTGGCCTTTGGCATCGCCGCGCAGCACAAAGCGGCGGTCGCAATAAGGGCATTCCACGAAATTCTCGTCGCCCATTTCCAGATAGACGCGTGGGTGGCCCAGCCCCCCGCCAATGCCGTCGCAGGCCACGCGGGTGGTATCGACTTCAACGATTTCGGGCGCTTCCACCGGCATGAGAACTCTCTATTTGGCTGGGCGGGGCGGATCATATTCCTTAAGATGGCGGTCGCAAGAGAATTAAACCAAGCGCGACGACAAGCGGCGCGGCAGGGGCGAAGGGACCGCCAAGGATGGTCAAGCTCAACAAGATCTACACGAAAACCGGCGATTCGGGGGAAACCGGTTTGAGCGACCTCAGCCGCGTACCCAAATCTTCACTCCGCGTTGAAGCGATGGGCGCGGTGGACGAGACCAGCAGCGCTATTGGCGTGGCACGGTTGGATGCCCAAGGTGATACCGACGCGATGCTGAGCCGCATCCAGCACGACCTGTTCGATCTCGGTGCAGATCTCAGCATGCCCTATGACGACCGCGACGATACGGGAAATCTCAGAATCGTCCCGCTCCAGGTCGAACGACTGGAGCAGGAAATCGATGACATTAATGAAGGACTTTCGGCTCTCTCCTCGTTCGTTCTGCCGGGCGGCACCGCATTGGCTGCGCATCTCCATCTGGCGCGGGCCATAGCACGGCGTGCCGAGCGCTCTATCGTCACGCTAGCGGCCCGTGAAAAGGTCAATCCCGCGCTGCTGCACTACATCAACCGGCTTTCAGACCATTTATTCGTGATGGCGCGCGCCGCCAACAATCAAGGCATGGGCGATGTGCTGTGGGTGCCGGGGATAAATAGGTGAAATACGGCACATAGATTTTGGGCCGAGGAGCGGGCGGCGAAGCTGACGGAATGCTCGAGTGGACCATTTCCGAGAGACGAACGATGTGAACTTGAGCGAGCGGCCGGGATGCGCGCCTATTCGATGCCGGTGCGGCGGCCGAAAATGAAAGCTATCAAAACGCCCACCACACCGATCAGACCCCAGCCGGGGATCACCAGCGCCGAATAGACGCCCTGCGCCATGAAGGGCAAGTAATGCTGCACCCAGTCCTTGAAATGGGCAAGTGATGCGGGATCGAGCATTGCCCAGACTGCGCCGAAAGATCTTACGGTGATGTCGCCGCCCCGTTCGAGCGAAGTTAGCGCGTCCGCGCCTAACAGCACCATCGCGGTCACGATCATCAACAAGGCGACCAGCCGCATTAGGACCGTCAAAGCGCGGGAACCTTTCCGAGAAACGGCCGAAACCTAACGCGATGGTGGCGCGACTGGCAAAAGAAAAACGCCCGCCTTGGACGGCGGGCATTCTTCATGTGGATTGTCGTCAAGCCTGAGGCGCTTCCGCTTTCGCCTCGGCCGGCTTCTTCGAGAGGTCCTCGCCGGTCGCTTGGTCCACCTGCTTCATTGAGAGGCGAACCTTGCCGCGGTCGTCAAAGCCCAGCAGCTTAACCTTCACGGCCTGACCTTCCTTGACCACGTCCGACGGTTTGGCCACCCGGTGGGGGGCCAATTCGCTGACATGGACCAGACCGTCCTTGGGCCCGAAGAAATTCACGAAGGCGCCGAAGTCCATCACTTTGACGATCTTGCCATCATAGATCTCGCCAATCTCAGGCTCGGCGGTGAGCGACTTGATCCACTTGACCGCGGCACGGATGGACTCGCCGTCGGCAGAGGCGATCTTCACGGTGCCATCATCCTCGATGTTGATCTTGGCGCCGGTTTTTTCCACGATCTCGCGGATCACCTTGCCGCCGGTGCCGATCACTTCGCGGATCTTGTCTTTCGGGATCGTGATCGTCTCGATGCGCGGCGCATAGGCCGACATCTGGCCGCGGGTCGCGGAGAGCGCTTTCGCCATCTCGCCAAGG
>DATFSP010000297.1:0-23615 GCA_035262545.1 Rhizomicrobium sp.
TTATCGCCCAGCGCGGCGAAGCGGCCGGCGTCAAGCCTGGCAAAGCCGCGCACACCGCGCGATTTCTCGTCGCCAGCGCCGTAATAATCGGCTGTGATTAGATCGAGCGGGCCGCTGCTTTTGGTCTGGACGCTGAGCCGCCCGTCCAGTTTCAAGGCAGAACCCAAGAGCGAGGCCAGCGCCAGTGCCTCGCCCGCGACACGCGCGGGGGCTTCGGGCAGCTTGTGCGCCTCCAGGGCGCGGGCCGCGGTCGCGTCCAGGCGCACAAACCGGCCGCGCACACCTGATATGGCGATATCGAAAGGCAGCACAAAATCCCCCGCTCGCGCGGAGGCCGAATCTCTAACAGATGTCGACATCCTTCTTATATGGCCCCGAACGCCATGAGGTTCAAGCGCGCGCAGAACCCCCTAGATGCGGCGGAGTTCGGCGTTCCTCGCTCGAAATGGTCCGCTGGATCATTTCGCTCGCGCGAACTGCCCCTCACAGCACGTGCGACAAACCCTGCAGGTAGCGGCAGCGTACCGACACCAAAAGGCGCGCGTCTATCGCAGGGCCCAGGCAAGAATCGCCTTCTGCACATGCAGACGATTTTCCGCCTCGTCGAACACCACCGATTGTGGCCCGTCGATCACCTCGTCGGTGACTTCCTCGCCGCGATGGGCAGGCAGGCAGTGCATGAAGATGGCGTCCTTCTTGGCCAGTCGCATCAGCTCCGCATTCACCTGGTAGGGCCTGAGAAGATTGTGCCGCTTGGTCGCGTCGTCGTCGCCCATCGAAACCCAGGCGTCCGAGACCACGCAATCCGCGTCTTTCACCGCCGCTTGCGGATCGTGGCCGAACTCGATCTTCCCGCCCCTCGCCCATTGCCTGACTTCAGCGTCGGCGGGCAACTCCTTGGGCGAAGCGATATGCAGATGGAAGTCGAATCTCTTGGCCGCATGGATCCAGGAGGTGAGCACATTGTTGCTGTCGCCGCTCCAGGCCACGGTCGCACCCGTGATCGAGCCCTTCCGCTCCTCGTAAGTCATTACGTCGGCCATCACCTGGCAGGGATGGGACCATTTGGTGAGGCCATTGATCACGGGAATGCCGGCATTGGCCGCCAGCTCCTCCACCATCTCATGATCGAGCAGCCGGATCATCGCCGCGTCCACATAGCGCGAGATCACCCGCGCCGTGTCGGCGATGGTTTCCTCGCGGGCGAGCTGCATTTCATTGCCGGTAAGCCGCAAAGTGGTGCCGCCCAATTGCCGCATCGCCACGTCGAAGGAGATGCGGGTGCGAGTCGATTGGCGGTCAAAGATCATCGCGAGCACGCGACCATCCAGCGGGCGGTCGTCATCCGGCACGCCCTTCGGCAGTCCCGCGCGTGCTTTCTTCCGGGCTTGGCCGTCGGCAATAATGGCGCGCAAGATGGCGCCGTCATGATCGGCAAGGTCGAGAAAGTGTCTGGGCGGCGCCTTTACAGGAGCATTCATATTTAGGCCCCCTCTGCGACGGCTGCTTCGAGAGTCGATGCCGCCTTGCCCATCAGTGCCACGCCTTCGCGCGCTTCATTTTCCGAAAGAGTGAGCGGTGGCAGAAGCCGCACCACATTGTCGCCTGCCGGCAGCACCACCAGCCCTGCGTCGCGTGCCGCCGTAATGAAGTCGCCATTGGGCACTCTCATTTTCAGTCCCAGCATCATGCCCTGGCCGCGCACAGATTCGAAAATTTCGGGATGGCCGGCAACCAGCGCGCCCAATTGTTGATTGAGATAATTGGCGATCTTGTTGACGTGGTCGAGAAAACCTGGCGCGGTGGCGAGATCGATCGCCGCGTTGCCGACAGCCATGGCCAGCGGATTGCCGCCATAGGTGCTGCCATGAGTCCCAAGCGTCATGCCTTTGGCTGCTTCCGCGGTGGCGAGACACGCGCCCAAAGGAAAACCGCCACCGATGCCCTTGGCGATCGCCATGATGTCAGGTTCGATGCCGGCCCATTCATGCGCAAATAATTTGCCCGTGCGGCCGATGCCGGTTTGTATCTCGTCAAAAATCAGCAGCAGTCCCTTCTCGTCGCACAGTCTGCGCAGGGCGCGCAGGAACTCGGCGCCGAATGGACGGATACCGCCTTCTCCTTGGATCGGCTCGATTACCAGGGCTGCGGTTTTCTCATTCACCGCCTTTTTCAGCGCATCCAGATTGCCAGCCGGAACCTGGTCAAAGCCAGCCAGTTTGGGACCAAAGCCCTCCAGATATTTTTTGTTCCCGCCCGCTGCAATGCCGGCCAACGTGCGGCCGTGAAACGCGCCTTCAAAGCTGACGATGTGAAAGCGTTCGGGATTGCCGTTCACGTGATGGTAGCGGCGCGCCATCTTGAAGGCGAGTTCGCACGCTTCAGCCCCGGAATTCGTGAAGAATACCGTGTCAGCGAAAGTATGGGACACGAGTTTGGCGGCAAGGCTTTCCTGGCCGGGTACGCGAAAGAGATTGGACGTGTGCCAAAGTTTTCCCGCCTGCTCGGTCAGAGCCGCCACCAGTGCGGGATTGGCATGACCGAAGGCGTTGACCGCGATGCCGGCCCCGAAGTCCAGATATCGCCGCCCATCCTCGGCGAAAAGGTATGACCCTTCGCCCCGGACGAACGCCACGTCCGCCCGATTGTACGTGGGAAGCAATGCCGGAAACACGGAGAAACTCCTTTTCAGCCCTTCGCAATTGAGCGCGGGGTTATCCGCTTTCTATTGCGCTTTTGCTACCCCCAGCGGATTTGGGGCTGCCCAGCACCCCCGGGGTCGGTCCGCCGTCGCTACAAGCTATTGATTTCCCCATTAAATCCAGGGCGTTTCGGCAAGCGAATGCCGCCTTCGCCTGAATTGCTCAGGCGCCAAACTCTTGGGTTGAATCAATCGTTCGATGATTGGCCAGCAACCAAGTGCAAACCCCACGATCATCAATAGCCCATCAAATGAAGTCATGCTTGCCGCGCTCCCCTTTCGGTTGAACGGCAAATCCGGATCTTCCGGCGGAAGACGCACACCGAGTGTCGACATAAAGCGCATGCGGCGAGTTTCCCGACACAGGCGCCAAACAAAACGCAAGCCGTTGATTGGAAATTAAAAAGCCCGGGGATGAGCCCCCATCCCCGGGTCGCTAAGTCAACCATTTCAAGCGTGTTTCTCAGGAACGCCCCCAAGAAACAGTTCCATCGTACACGGGCTCTCACTCTTTGATAGGGGAACTTTGTCGCTTTCTGTAGCCGGGATTCATGTGGACAAGGTCGGGCGTCTTAACGCCAAGCCTTGTTAGTTGTCCCTGCTGGGATACGATATCTTGTATCCCCGGTGGCCGGGGCGGAGAAGGGAGCCATCGCAATGAACCAATTGAACTGGTCCGACGAGCGAGTCGAACACCTCAAGACATTGTGGACAGAGGGCCTTTCCGCCAGCCAGATCGCGCGCGCCTTAGGCGGGGTGACCAGAAATGCCGTGATCGGCAAGGTGCATCGCCTGGGACTGGCGGGACGGGCAAGCCCGTCGCGCGCCGAGCGGCCTCGCGTATCTATGCCGAAGGCGCCATCGATGCGTACGCATGTCCCGCCTCCGCCAGTGGTCGAGGAGGATCCTTTGCAGCTGGCGGACGGCAATTTCGCCACGGTGCTCACCATTTCCGATCGCATGTGCCGTTGGCCGATTGGCGATCCGTCTGCCACCGAATTCCACTTTTGCGGGCGGGCGCCCAAGTCTGGATCGCCCTACTGCGAGGCGCACGCCCGCAAGGCCTATCAGCCGCAGCAGCAGAAGCGGGAAAAAGACAAAGGCCGTATGGCGTCTTGAGACCCCGGCCCTGACGGAGTTTTCATTCGTCGGTTCCCTTCTCACGCGATAGCTTGCCCCCAAGGGGAGGGGTGATGAACCAGGTTCCGGGCAGAAGCTGCAGCCGGCGAAGGTTCGCCGGCTTTCTCGCGAGCACCTTACTCTTGCCCGGCGCGGGTGTTCGGGCGGCGCAATCCATTGATCTATCCGATTATGTGAAGCTGGGCGGGATCGAGCAATGGATCAGCATCAAGGGCGACGATCTCGCCAATCCGGTGCTCCTGGTGGTCCATGGCGGCCCAGGCGACGTGCAATGGCCGCAAGCCGACAAATATGTACCCTGGCAGAAATCCTTTACAGTGGTGCAGTGGGACCAGCGTGGCGCCGGCCACACCTATGGCCACAGCGGCGGCTCGAATACTCCCGACGTCAATCTGAAGCGGATCGCCGCCGACGGCGTTGAGCTGGCGCGCCATCTCTGCCACCGCCTGAACAAAAAAAAGATCATCGTGCTGGGCCATTCCTGGGGCAGCATGGTCGCCGTCACCATGGTCTGGAATGATCCCGAGCCCTTCGCCGCCTATGTGGGAACTGGACAGGTGGAAAGCTGGGCGGTGATGGTGCAAAGCCAGTTCGACCTGCTACTGGCAAAGGCGCGGACCGACAAGGACGAAGCCACCATCAAGGAATTGGAATCGATCGGCACGCCCGATCCCAAAGACACCGGCCAGTTTTTTCATTTCACCCGGAACTTCCGCTCACTTTGGGCTCGCAGCGACCAAGCCTGGCTCGAGCATCTGCGTAGCCAGGCTCGGCTGCTCAAAGGCGACAAGGATTTCGAGGACGACGAAGCCGGGCAAATGTTCAGCAGCAAGAGCGTTCTGCCCGACCAGGTGCTGGAAGACCTTGCCAAGACTTCCACCCATATCGGCACCGCATTTTTCGTGATCCAGGGACGCGACGACGTGATAACACCCACCAAGGGGGCGGTGGATTATTTCAACAGAGTTGAGGCGCCCTACAAGCAATTGGTGCTGATCCCGGATGCGGGACATTTCGCCTTCATGACCAGCGGCGACGCGTTTCTGTCGGCATTGACGGAGAAAGTGCGTCCCGTCGCTATCGCCCGCGGCGCTTGACCGAAAACAACTCGGTGGCGCAAATAACAGTGCAGTTCAGGGCGTGACCGCGATGGGGGCAATATCGCGCAGTCTTTTGGTAGCTGTTGCCATCGCACTCGTTCTCGCTCTTGGTGCTGGCTTCTGCGCTTGGCGCTACGCCCAAGCCATGGCGATCGAAACGCCGAACGGCATCGACCAATCGGGCTATGTACGCATCGGTGGCATCGACCAATGGATTCAAATTCGGGGCGATGACAAGTCCAATCCCGTCCTGCTTTGGCTTAATGGCGGCCCCGGCTATTCCGTCCTTTCACGGACGCTATTTTATCGTGGCTGGGAAAAGTATTTCACCGTGGTGATGTGGGACCAGCGCGGCGAAGGCCGCAGCTTGGAAAAATCCGGCGCTGCGATCGCTTCCACTATGACGATTCCACGCATGGCCGAGGACGGCGTCGCGGTGGCGGACTATGTCCGAAAGCGGCTGGGCAAGGAGCGCATCGTACTTTTGGGTCATTCCTGGGGTACGATCCTCGGGGTGGAGATGGCGCGCCGCCGGCCCGATCTTTTCTCCATCTATGTCGGCACCGGCCAGGTCGCCAAGCTCGGCGACGATCTCAAAATCACTTATTCTCTGCTTGTGCAGCAGGCCGGCATCCGCGGCAACCGAAACGCAGCCACCGAATTGCGGGAGGTCGGTCCGCCGCCCTACGCAGACCCAGAAAAATATTTCGTCACCCTGAAATGGGCAAACGCGTTCGATCCGCCGATCCGCGGCCAACTCTCCGCGGCTTCGTTGTGGGCTAGCGCCAAGTTCATGCTCGCCTACCTCTCGCCAGGCCCCATGCTTTCGCAGCGTCAGCTGTTGCCCGAGATGCTGGCGGATGATTTGACCTCGGCAAAGCTTGCGATTCCGGTCGTGATCGTGGAAGGCGACAGGGACCTGGTGACGCCCCGCTCCAGACTGTTCTTCGACGCCGTCACGCCGCCTAGCAAGCGCTACATCGCTTTGCCCGGCGACGGCCATCTCGCGCTTTTCGCTGACCCCTCGCGCTTTCTGAAAATTCTGACTACCCAAGTCAGGCCGCTGGCGAATTGACCCTTTTGTGAAGTTAACTTCGGCGAGGGTGTTGGGGCGTAAGCAGGAGGCCGCGAGGAACGCTACGAAAGGTACGTGAGCACGGCCGACGCACTCACGACCCAAACGACAAGCGGCTCTTGTTCAGGAAACTGCCTTGACGGCGCCGGTGGAGTTTTCGTCGAGGGAATAACCGGCGGACCGCACGGTGCGGATGGGGTCGTTCACGCCTTCGATGTTCAGCGCTTTACGCAAACGGCCCACATGCACGTCCACGGTGCGGGCTTCGACATAGACATCCGAACCCCAGACCGCGTCCAGTAATTGCTCGCGCGAGAAGACGCGGCCGGGATGCTGGATCAGATGATCGAGCAGCTTGTACTCGGTGGGTCCCAGATGCACTTCAATGCCGGCCCGCCGTACGCGGTGGGCGGCGCGGTCCATCTCGATATCGCCCACGCTCACCACATCCTCGGCCAGGCTGGGGCGGATGCGGCGCAAGACCGCGCGCAACCGGGCCAGAAGCTCGGTCATGGAGAAGGGCTTGGTGAGATAATCGTCGGCGCCGGTGTCGAGACCGCGGATGCGGTCGCTTTCTTCGCCTCGCGCGGTGAGCATGATGATCGGGACGTTGCGGGTCTCCTGGCGCCCGCGCAACCGGCGGCACACCTCGATGCCGGACAATTGCGGCAACATCCAGTCGAGCAGCACCAGATCGGGCCGCTCTTCCGCTGCAACCAGGAGTGCTTCTTCGCCGTCCTGGGCTTCCAGCACGCGATAGCCTTCGCGCTCCAGATTATAGCGCAGCAGCGTCACAAGGGCGCTTTCGTCTTCGGCGATTAGAATTGCGGGTTTCGTCATCAGTGTTTGGCCTCGCCCGTCTTGGCAAAGGGAACCGACGTCTCGCTGGTGATGTCGGCCTTGGGCCGGTTGTTGGTTAGATGATCGGCGCGCACCATGTGATAGACCACTTCGGCGATATTGGTGGCATGATCGCCGGCGCGCTCGATATTTTTCGCTACGAACAGCAGGTGGGTGCAGAGCCCGATCGTGCGCGGATCTTCCATCATATAGGTAAGAAGTTCGCGGAACAGGCTGTTGTAGATTTCGTCGATCTCATCGTCTTGGTTCCACACCGCTTCCGCCAGTTCTGCGTTGCGGCTGGAATAGGCATCCAAGACTTGCTTAAGCTGGCCCAGCGCCGCCCGGCCCATCCGGGCCAACGATTGGGTAAGACGGATAGGCGGCTCCCGGTTCAGGACCAAGGCGCGCTTGGCGATATTCTTGGCAAGATCTCCGATCCGTTCCAGCTCTGCGGCAGTCTTGATTGCAGCCAGCGTCTCGCGCAGATCCACAGCCATGGGCTGGCGCAACGCCAACAATTTAAGCGCCCGGTCCTCGACCTCCTGCTGGACGGCGTCGATGCGGGCATCGCCTCCCACCGCGCTCTCGGCCGCGCCGGAGTCGCGCCGGGCAATGGCTTCTATGGCAGAGGCGAATTGGGCTTCAGCCAGGCCGCCCATCTGGGCCACCAGGGCAGAAAGGCTTTCCAACTGTTCGGTGAAGGCCTTAACGGTGTGATCGGTCATGCGTGACTCGGATCCGGTTCTCATCCCTCGGAGATAGGGACGTTCGGCCAATTCTATGCGACGTTTTTATAACATTTCCGTGACGGTGGCGGGGAGTGGACTTTTTGACGTGCCTTCGCCCGGGGCCACAGGCAGAAATACTGTAAAGGCCGACCCCTCGCCCGGCTTGCTTTCGATCGTCAGCCTGCCCTGGTGCCGGCTGACAATGTGCTTGACGATGGCGAGACCCAAGCCGGTGCCACCCCTCTCGCGGCTCCGCCTGACATCCACCCGGTAGAAACGCTCGGTCAGGCGCGGCACGGCAGTCGCCGGAATTCCTTCGCCGTCATCTTTGACCGAGGCATAAAGCTGGCCGTCGCCTTCGGTGGACATGTCGAGCTGAATCCAGACATGGCCGCCTTCGCGGCCATATTTAATGGCGTTGTGGACCAGATTCTGGAAGAGCTGAATCAGTTCGTCACGGTCGCCGATCACGGGGGGCAGATTGGCCCTGGCCGAAATGGTAATGCTGATCCGGTCGGCGCGCGACAAAGGCTCGAGCGCCGCAACTGCTTCCCGCACGACCCCCTCCAACGACACCCGCCCATTGGGCGGCACGTGCTCGTTCAACTCAATGCGGGTAAGCGAAAGAAGATCGTCAATGAGCCGCCGCATCCGCGCGGTCTGAGTCCCCATAATATTCAGAAAGTTCTCGCGGACCGCTTCGTCGTCCTTGGCATGGCCGCGCAGCGTATCGATGAAGCCCGAGACGGCTGCCAGAGGCGTGCGCAACTCGTGGGAGGCGTTTGCCACGAAGTCCGCCCGCATTTGCTCGCTTCTACGGATCGCAGTGAGGTCATGCAGCACCAGCACGATCACAGTGGGTGCTACGCTCACCCGGGCGCAATAGGCATCGTAATGGCGCTCGATCGGCACCGGCAAAGTGAATTGCGCCGTGGCCGGCTCGCCGTCGGAAATCGTTTGGGCGATGGCGCTCAGCGCAGCGGGATTACGCAGGACGGCGCTGATGGATTTGCGCTCCACCGACGGCCCCACCACGGCGCGCATGGATTCATTGACGAACAGAACCTTGGAGCTTTCATCCAGCAGCATCACAGGGACCGGCATCTGGCCCAGTACCTTGCGCACCAGGGGCGAGAGAATTGCCACGCCGGGCTCTTCTGCCTGGGGCGAGTGCGGAGGCAGAAGCGCCGATTGGGGAACGACAAAGCGAACGATCACCGCCGCGGCAAGAACAAGAAGCAGCACGCCCCAGACCGCGGCAGGGCCGAGCCACCACCAGAACGTGCCGGCCACCGCCATCCCAAATGCGACGGTCCAAAGTCTGTGGCGCAACAGGTCCAACAGCGGCGTCATGATTCTCCTTGCGGTCCAAACTATAGCTCCGTTTGCGAATTATTTTTCTCGTTTATGTGATGAACGCCTTAGGTTGACGCTTTGCAATTTGTTCGCGGCAGCGCGGCATAACGGTCAGTCAAGAAGAGGCCTAGCCCGGTCCTTTTTGATCTGCCCACGATGCTTTTTGCGGTCGGCATGGCGTTGCTTGCTTGCCCGGGTGGGTTTGGTGGCCAACCGGGGTTTTGCCGGCCGCGTTGCGGCCAAAACTAGTTCGGCCAGCCGGGCGCGTGCATCGGCGCGATTTCGCGCCTGCTCACGAAAACGCCGGGCAGTGATCGTCAGGACGCCCGACACGTCCAGTCTGGAATCCGGGAGCGCCCGAAGCTTCGCCCGGACCTCTTCGGGCAGACTTCGACTTTGGCCCACATCAAAACGGAGCTGCACCGCGCTGGCGACTTTATTGACATTCTGGCCACCCGGGCCGGAAGCGCGGATGAAGCTTTCCTCAAGCTCCACCTCAGGAATGACCAACCCACGCTTGATGAATAGGCCGTTCATAGCCACGGCTTTAGCCCGGGCGGGAGAGCTTGTATAGCTGTCAGCTATGAGCAGCCATGGTTTCGACCCCGACCGCCTCAAGCGCCTTCATGACGTGATTTCGCAAAATTATGTGGAAAGCGGCGCAATCCCCGGCGCCCTCACCATGATCTGGCGCGACGGCGGCCTGGCCTGGCTCGGCATGTCGGGCGTGACCGACATCGCGACCAAGACGCCTATGCGTGACGACGCCATCTTCCGCATCTATTCCATGACCAAGCCCATTACGACCGTGGCGCTGTTGATGCTGATGGAAGACGGAGAGATTGCGCTGGACGATCCAGTGTCACGCTTCATCCCCCGCTTTGCGGACTTGCGGCTTTACGCGGGTGGCTTGCTGGGCAATTTCGTCACCGTTCCCTGCGCGAAGCCGATGAAGGTGGTGGATCTGCTTCGCCACACGTCGGGCCTTACTTACGGTATCCTCAACCGCACCAGCCTCGATGCCGCGTATCGCAAGCTCAAGGTCGCCGAGCCGGGCATGGAAGGCGGCATGAAGGGATTGATCGAGACCCTTGAAAAATTGCCGCTGGAATTCGTACCTGGCGAGACCTGGAATTACTCTGTGGGCCTGGACGTGGCTGCCTACCTGGTCGAATTGATCTCTGGCGTGCGCTTTTCCGATTTTGTCAATAAGCGCATCTTCATGCCCCTGGGCATGGCGGATACGGATTTCGTGGTGCCGGCCCGGAAGCGCGACCGCTTTACCACCTGCTATTACGTGCAAGGCAGCCAGCTTGCCGTATTCGACGATATCCAGAATTCGGCTTACTACCAACCGCCACTGCTGGAATCGGGCGGCGGCGGCCTGGTTAGCACCGCCGAGGATTACATGCGCTTCTGCCGGATGTTGCTGAATGGCGGCACGCTGGGCCATACCAGGTTGCTCAGCCCAAAAACGGTGGAACTGATGACGATGAATCATCTTCCCGGCGACAGCGAGATGACCGAAATCATGCCTTCCTCCGCCGCTTTCAACGAAAGCGGGTATGGTGGCGTGGGCTTTGGCCTCTCGGTGGCAGTAACCCGGAATCTTGCCAGGACCGGCATTCCCGGCACAGTGGGGGAATATTCCTGGGGCGGCGCAGCCGGCACCTATTTCTTCAACGACCCCAAAGAGGACATGGCGGTAGTATTCATGTCGCAAGTGCTGTTCGCCCCAGGCCGCGTCAAACTCAGGCGCGACCTGCGCACTTTGGTCTACAGCGCCATCGCGGAGTCCTTTGCGTGACCCTGGAAACATTTGAAATCGAAGAGTGGTCCGGCCCGTTCGACCCGGAAATGCGCGTGCGCGCGCAAACCGCGCTGGAGCATGGCAAGCTGCTCTACTTCCCCAAGCTGCCCTTCCGGCTCTCGAACAGCGAGAATGAATTTCTCGATTCCGCTCTCACTGACGGCAGGGCCAAGAATATCAGCCTGGATCACACCACAGGCAAACTGCAGGGCACCTCGGCCGAAGGCGAACGAGCCCGACGGCTCGCCGGAATGATGGAGCGGTTCGGCGCGGGCGCCACAGGTTTCATCAAGGACCTCCTGCCCAATTACGGCGGGGTGGAGCGGGCGCGCACCTCCTTCCGTCCCGTCCAGGTGGAAGACCGACCCTATTCGGTGATTCAGGATGACCGGCTGCTGCACGTGGACGCATTCCCCTCGCGGCCGATGAAGAACGGACGGCGTATTCTGCGCTTCTTCGCCAATGTCGCGCCGCAAGGGGGGAGTTCGCGGCATTGGCAGGTGGGTGAGAATTTCGAGGATTTCGCGGCCAAATTCGCGCCCGGGATCCGCCCACATATTCCGGGCAAAAGCTGGCTGTTGGAGAAGCTCGGCGTGACGCGGGCACGTCGCTCGGCCTATGACGAGATGATGTTGTCGCTGCATGATGCGACCAAACGCGATGCGGCCTATCAGAAATATTCGCCGCGGACCTCATTGATCTTCCCGCCCGGCACAACTTGGCTGGTCTACACCGACCAGGTACTTCATGCCGCGCTTAAGGGCGAGTTCGCGCTGGAGCAGACCTTCCATTTCGACGTGGCGGAGATGGGTGAACCGGACCAGGCCCCGATCCGCGTTTTGGAGAGATTAACAGGCAAAACGCTCGCATAAAATTACGGGCGTGCGAACAGCATGTGATCACGCGCGAGCAGGGACGAAAAACCCGCGCCCTTACGCGGCAATTTCAGCGAGTTTGGCGCGCAGCGAAACCCTGTCAAATGGTTTCAAGATGTAATCATTCGCGCCCGCCGCCAAGGCGTGGGCGATCTCGCCCGCATCACTCTCGGTGGTGGCGAACAGGATCACCGGATGCTGCCCATCCTGTTGCCCGCGAAGCTTCTTGACGAGTTCCACGGCCGGCATGGACGGCAGGTCTCCATCGAGAAAGATCAAGTCGGGCATCTTTTGGCGGCAAGCGTTGAGCGCGCCCGGTCCGTCCTCGGCCTCGCCGATGGCGAACTGCAACTCTTCGAAAATGCGCCGCGCCACTGTGCGCATGACCCGGCTATCGTCCACGACCAAGCAGTTCTTCATAGGATGTCGCGTTCCCTCGCTGCCCCTTTGGGCATGGGGACGGAGCTTATAAGAGGAATGTAAATGCTTGCTTGCCGCAGCCGCCGCGACTGCTAACCCGCTGTTATCTCTACAAAACCAGCGCCAACCGTAACGTTCAGCGCGCCATGGACCGATCGCGACAAGCGGTGGGTGAGATAGGGCTGGATGGCGCGCGCATCGAGCGGCCCCAGCGACTCACCGTCCTTCAGCGCGCGCTCAACCTCCTCCGCCATCCGCGCCACTTGACCCGAGGCGTGAATGCGGAAACGAGGTGTACCCGCGCCCGCCTCGACCCTGACTGCGCCGCCACGCGGCAGGCAATCGGCGCCCAGAAGTGTCGCGTTCATCAGCAATTTGGCCCAGTCCTTGGCCCAGTAACTCTGCGGCACGTTCCATTCCAGCTTGACCTTGCCGCCTTCCAGCAGGCCCTGGATCAAACGGCCAACCTCGCCCAGATCGAGTTCAGCGCCCGCCGAGCCCGCCGCGCCGAACGCGATGCGCATGAATTGAATGCGGGCAAGCGCCTGGTTCGCACTCGTCGCTACCAGCCGGATGGCGTCTTCGCGCATGGCGGCGTCGCGCTCGTCCTCCAAGACTTCCAGCCCGTTGACCACAGCGCCCAGGGGCCCAACAAGGTCATGGCAAACACGGCTCACCATCAAGGCGGAAAATTCGATCTCGTTCATTTCTACCCCCACCTATCCGCCAGCAAGTCGGCCCGCCGGTGGACATTCGGTGAACTTGGCCATTCACCTCAATCCCTTTACGGTGCTACGCACGCGCGTCGGGGAAAGCCGGTGCTACGGTTTTCAAATGGCAAACAATAGCGAGCGGTCTTAAGGAATGATTAAGGACAGCGCAACCGAGGCCCGACTGGCGGCCATCGCCCATGCGGCGGGCGGTGTAATCATGCGACACTACCAGGAAGGTGCAACGCCGCGCTTCAAGGACGACCGCACCCCGGTGACCGACGCGGATGAAGAGGCGGAAGCGCTGATTCTGGAAGCCCTCGCCAAGGATTTCTCGGGGATCCCGGTCGTGGCCGAAGAAGAAATGGCGTCAGGCCGAACTTGCGAGCCCTGCAATCATTTCTTTTTGGTGGATCCACTGGATGGGACGCGCGAATTCCTCAAGCGGAATGGTGAATTCACCGTAAATATTGCAGAAGTGAGAGGCGGGGTGGCTGTCGCTGGCGTGGTCTATGCACCGGCAAGGGCCCGACTTTTCTTCGGCGGCGCCGGCGGCGCCTTCGAAATTCTTCAACAAACGGACAAAGGTCTCGACATCAATGCTGCTCGCGCCATCAGCACGCGCGCCGCGGCGCATGACGGCTTGGTTGCTGTGGGAAGCCGCAGCCATCAAGATCGAGAGACCGAAGCCTTTCTTGAGCGCTTTACCGTCAAGCAATACATCGCCGCGGGCTCATCACTGAAATTCTGCCTCGTGGCGACAGGCGAAGCTGACATCTATGCGCGAGGCGGACGGACTATGGAGTGGGACACGGCGGCTGGCCATGCTGTGGTTGCAGCTGCGGGCGGGACAGTCAGGCGTTGGGATGGCGCCCCATTCCTCTACGGCAAACCGGGGTTTGAGAATGGCGCGTTCGTAGTGCGGGGCCGTTAAAAGGCTCGTTATAAATTGTCCAGGTCGCGGCGGCCCTCGTAGAGATATTGGCGCCACCAATAGAAGAACAGGACCGTGAGCGTCAGGCTTAGCAGGATTATGGGCAGACTGATCTTGACCGGCGGATTGTAGAGTTGAACCTGGAAAGCGATCACAAGGCCCAGCAGATTTAAGCCCAGCCAACGCGAAAGCTTCTTGGCCTTACCGGGCGTGAATTTCCGAAAAAATCTCCGATTGCTGCGCATCGTGTCACGATGATGGAACCCAGTTAGCGATCCATATCATGGCGGGATGAGTAAAAGATTAACACCATCAGTCCGGCGCCTACCAAGAACGTAACGACTGCGCCCATCGCCATGAACACCCAGCCCAGGGGCGACATTTTGACCCCGCTCATGGCGTTCCACGCGCTCACCGCGTACCAACCGGCCCACGCCAGCATGCCCAGCATGATCAAAATCGCCACGATGCCGAAGACTGAAGGTCCCGATCCGCCTGCATCTTTCGGCTTGCCGTCGCTGTCGCTTCCCGTCATGGGCAAGTTCCTTTCCGAGGCCGTAACCATATCGCGGGAACGCCCCTCCACTGTAAAAATGCCTAAATTTGGGACAGACTGGAAGCTGCAAACGTCGAGGGGATTCGCATGAACCGCAAGGAATTCATCGCCGGTCTGGCATCGTTGGTACCAGGGACCCTGCTGGTCCCGGGTGTGGCACGAGCGGACGATCTGGGCGAAAACGCCAAATATACCGCCAATGAAATCACGCAGGCGGGCGCCGATTTCTTCGGCATAACGACCGAGGCAATGGCCAAGGCGGTACAGCATATCTTTGGCGATTTGGGCGAGCCCGATGCCTATATCAAAGGCGACGAAGGTTCAGGCGCATTCGTCGTAGGACTGCGCTATGGATCGGGTTATCTGATCCGCAAGGCGCGCGATCCGATCATGGTTTATTGGCGTGGGCCCTCGGTCGGTTTCGACGTAGGTGCCAACGCATCGAAGGTCTTCACATTGATTTATAATCTGCGCGAGGACCGCCGCCTGTTCCAGCGTTTCCCGGGCGTCGAAGGCAGCATCTATTTCGTCGCGGGACTGGGCGTGAATTACCAACGTTCTGGCGGCGTCACGTTGGCGCCGATCCGCACAGGCGTGGGTTTCCGCGCGGGCGCCAACGTCCAATACCAAGTTTATTCCGATCGCCGGGACTGGTTTCCGCTCTGACTCTCAGCTTGTGGCTTCTACAGAGCTGGTCGATCCCTCGACCGTGCCTGCAGGTGCAGGCAGATACAGGAGCAGCGCCGCCGCAACATAGATGGACGAGAACGTGCCCACCACGATGCCGAACAGGATGGGCGCCGAGAAATCGAACAACGCTGGACCACCGAAAATGAACAAGGGCAAGAGCGACATCGCAGTCGCTGCCGATGTGAGGATGGTTCGCGTCACCATCTGATTGGTGGAGAGATTGATGAGGTCGGCGAGATTCATGCGCTTATATTTGCGCCTGTTCTCGCGAATCCGGTCGAACACCACAACTGTGTCGTTGATCGAATAGCCAGCCAGAGTCAGAAGCGCGGCCACCGCGGTCAGGCCGAAATCCAGGCGGAACACCGAAAACAAACCTGCCGTCACCAGCACGTCATGACCTGTGGCGATTGCGGCGCCGATGCCATACTGCCATTCGAACCGGACTGAGACATAGATTGCGATCATCAGGATCGCGAGCAGGGTGGCAATCACTCCGTCATGGAATAATTCCTGGCTTACCTTGGGCCCTACCACGGTGGTGTTGCGGACCTGGTAGGAAGGCCCAAGTTTGGCCTTGATGGTACGCGCCACGGCTTGATCGGCGGTGTTCTGATCCCCTCCCTTGGTCTGGCGCGGCTGGACGCGGATCAGCACGCAGCTATTGGCGGGATGATCGCATTCGCCACCGCCAGTGAACTGCAGTTGGGATTCGCCGAAGCCAAGCGTGTTGACCTGCTGGCGCATGGTGCCGATGTTCACCACCTGGGCAGATTTCACTTCCATAAGCACGCCGCCGGTGAAATCGATGCCCAGATTAAATCCCTGCCAGGCAATGGAAACGATGGAAACCAAGAGCAGGAGCCCGTCTATGGCGAAGGCGAAATAACGCGCGCCAACGAAATTGATGTTGGTGGCTTCGGGAATGAATCTGAGCAGCGGCATGGAAGTCTTTCGGACTGGACGCAAGCGGCGGAACTTATAGACCGGAGGGGACCCGAACAAGTCCGGAAAAACCGGGATCCCGACGCCGTGCCGGTCCACTTGTCGGCCGGGCCGGGCGCCCTTAATCAGTGGAAATACAAGCCTCAGGCGATTCCTTGGCCACCGTCTCCAAAAGCGCCCTCACCACTCTTCTCGCCACCTTGCTGGTCAACATGATCGGCTTCGGTGTGATTGTACCGCTCTTGCCCTTCTACGCGGAATCCTTTCATGCCGCGTCCTGGCAGGTGGCCCATGTCTTCTCGGCCTATTCGGTCGGCTCCTTTTTCGGCGAACCTTTCTGGGGAAAACTTTCCGACCGGATCGGACGGCGCCCGGTTTTGATCTTCACTGTGGCCAGCAACTCGGCGCTCTATCTGGGGCTGGCGTTTGCGCCCAATGTCGCTGCGGCCTTTTTCATGCGGCTTCTGGGCGGGCTCGCCGGGGGCAACAATTCAGTGGTCCAATCCTATATCGCCGACGTCACGCCTGAGGACGAAAGGTCGGGCCGCCTGGCCTGGATCGCCGCAGTCTACAACCTTGGCTTCATTATTGGACCGGCGGTGGGCGGCTGGCTGGCGCGACCGGAACTCGGACCCCAAGGGTTTCGTCTCCCCCTCTTCGCCGCCTCCGCACTCTCGCTTCTTTGCGCCACGGGGCTGTTCCTGTTTGTGCGCGAGAGCCGGATTCACAAGACCGAAAGCGCGCTGCAATTGGCGCCGGCGGCGCTGGCTTTGGCAGCCGTCACCCATCCGGTGATCATCCGGCTCCTCCTGGTCACGCTTCTCGCCGGCGCGGCATTCTCCGGTGTCGAATCTATGTTCGGACTATGGACCGAGGCCCGCTTCCATTGGGGCCCGCATCAAGTGGGTAGCGCTTTTGCCGTGGTGGGGGTGGTGGCCGCCTTCTGCCAGTTGGTCCTGACCGGTCCCATGTCGAAGCGCTTCGGCCAGGCGCGGGTGCTGGCCGCCGGAATGGCGCTTACCGTAGCCGGACTGGTGCTTCAGCCTTTCAGCCATGGCGGCTTCGAGATCATTCTTCTTCTGGCGCTGGCGGCTTTCGGCCAGTCGGTGGCGTGGCCCAATGTAGCGGCCTTGATCTCGCGCAACATTGATCAGCGGCATCTGGGCCAATATCTCGGCATCAACAACGCCACTTACGCGTTGGCGCGGCTGGTCGGGCCCTTTTTCCTTGGCCTGGCCTTCTCGATCCTGAGCGTCAACGCGCCCTTCTGGCTCGCCGCCATGCTCGTGGCGCCCGCCGTCGCGCTCGCCTGGTCGGCGCGTCTTATCTACACCCACCCGCAGGCCGACGCCTAGCGCCCGCGCCGTGACTTGGGCTGTCAACCAGCATAGGTTGTAGCAATCGAATTCATTTTCGAGGTTGAGCATGGCCAAAAAATCCACGAAATCGAAAAGCCAGAGGTTGGAAACCCCCACCGACTTGTCCAACAACGCCACACCCGCACTGGCCGAGGCGTTGAACCAGCTGGTGGCGGACAATTTCGCCCTTTACCTCAAGACCAAGAATTTCCATTGGCATGTGTCGGGCCCGCATTTTCGCGATTATCATTTGCTGTTCGACGAACAGGCCGAACAGATTTTCGCCTCGATCGACGATCTGGCGGAGCGGGTGCGCAAGCTTGGCGCGCGCACCGTCCATTCTGTCGGCGAGATCGCCAGGCTCCAGACACTTGGCGACAACGACAAGGTCTATGTATCGCCAGCCGACATGCTTCGAGAACTGATGGTGGACAACAAGAAGATGATGCAGCAGATGCGCACTGTGCACGAATTGTGCGACCAGCATAATGACGTCGCCACCGCCTCAATCCTGGAGAATTTCATCGACCAGACCGAGCGGCGCAACTGGTTCCTGTTCGAAGCCAGCCGCAAGGCGTAAGGACGAATCTCCAGTAGCAGGCTTGCCTAGCGTGTAGGCGCGAGCCAAAGCGCCCCGCCAAACCTCAGCGCTGTGCCTGCTGCTCGCTGCGGGACGGCGTGAGTTCGGTGAACTTGCCCAAAAGGCAGACCTGCGCCGATTTCAATACGTGCAAGGACTGCTGATTTTCGCAGACGGTACCGTCGCCATTTTGTACGACCCAGACAAAACCGGTGAGATACCAAAGATCGGGGCAGCGGCCATGCAGATCGTTGCGCCACGCCGAGCCGTCGCGCATCTTGAAGATTATGGAGGCGCCATCCTTCGCCGGTTGGGTCTCGAGCATGTCGTAGGTACGCAGACATATGGGCGCGCCCTGGGCTGCGCCCACGAACAAAGTCGTAGCGATTGCCGCCAAAAATAGAGACTTCATCATCACTTCCTCCGATGCCCCTCCGGGCATTCTCCGAAGCAACGCGAATTGCGCCCGAGCCCGCGCGTTATCTCTCGCCGGTCGAGAATGTATGAGTGCCCGCGGGCGACAATTGGGTGAACTTGCCCAAGCCACAAACCTCGCCGCTGCGGAATACATGTAGCGTCTGCTCATACTCGCAGACTGCCGACATAGGATTGGCGGTCGACCATGCAAAGCCGTTCCATCTCATATCCCGGCAACGGCCCCTGAGGTCATTGCGCCATACCGAACCGTCCGTCATCCGGAACACGATCACTGTGCCATCTGGCGAAGGCGAGGTATTGGCAATATTGCGGGTGGATAGACACACCCGGGCCGGCTGAGCCAGGGCGGTTTGGGCGGTTATCAGGAGTGCCGCAGCCGCGCCCATCAACAGAACCTTATTCATGGATATCTCCATATCTCAGGCCCTCCTCCCCCGCATTCTCGCGCAAGGAACCGGCCCTCTCAAGCCCGGCCTCCTTGAAAACCGCCGTAAAATGCTAAGGTTGCTTGGCGTACCGCGCCCGCCTAGTTTCGTTGCTTCGAATTTCGCCCGCTGCCGCTATCGGCCTGTCGACGAGCTTCGAAGCCAAAACGACACTAGAAATCAATAACTTGCTAGTGTCCTTCGATTCTGGAATTCGCCCAAGACCCGATATAGAGGGCGAGCGAATTCCAGAATCTGGACACCATTGTCCAACGAACGCCTTGTTTTGCTTGAGGAGCCTTGCTTGTCTGTCGCGCCCACCCAGATCACCATCACCCTGCCTGACGGCAAGACAATGCCGTTTGTCAGGGGCGTCACGGGCGCCGAAATCGCCCAAGCCATCGGCCCAGGATTGGCCAAGGCGGCCCTGATTCTTGAAGTGGACGGCAAGGAATGGGACCTGTTTCGCCCCATTGAGGCTGACGCCCATATCCGCATCATTACCAAAAAGGACGACAAGTCGCTCGAACTGATCCGTCACGACGCGGCCCATCTTCTGGCGATGGCGGTGCAGGAGCTTTACCCCGGCACTCAGGTCACAATCGGTCCGGCGATCGAAGACGGCTTCTATTACGACTTTGCGCGCAACGAGCCCTTCACGCCCGAAGATCTGCCAAAGATCGAAGCCAAGATGCATGAAATCGTGAAGCAGGCGCGGCCCACCAGGAGGGAGGTCTGGCCGCGTGACAAAGCGATTCAGCATTTCCGCGACATGGGCGAAACCTACAAGGCGGAGCTGATCGAAAGCATTCCCGCCAACGAGGACGTGTCCATCTATTGGCACGGTGACTGGCACGATCTCTGCCGCGGCCCTCATTTCCGCACCACCGCCGAAATCGGCGATGCCTTCAAGCTCACCAAGATCGCGGGCGCTTATTGGCGAGGCGATGCCAAGAATGCCCAGCTTCAGCGCATCTACGGCACCGCTTGGCGCGACAAGAAGGAGCTCGACGCTTATCTGGAGCGTCTGGCGGAAGCGGAAAAGCGCGATCACCGCAAGCTGGGGCGCGAGCTGGAACTGTTCACCTTCTCGCCTGATGTGGGCGCTGGCCTTCCGCTCTGGATGCCCAACGGCATGGTGATCCGGCAGGAACTGGAATTTCTGGCCCTGCAGGAGGAACGCAAGGACGGTTATCGCCGGGTAGCGACGCCGCATATCACGAAGGAAGCCCTGTTCTATCGCTCGCGGCACCTCCCCTATTACGGGGAGTCGATGTACTCGCCGCTAGATATCGACGGCGAGAATTATTATCTGCGCCCGATGAACTGTCCCTATCACCATTTGATTTACGGTGCCACGCGACACTCTTATCGCGAACTGCCGCTGCGCATCGCCGAGTACGGCCAGGATTATCGCTACGAAGCCTCAGGTGGGCTTTCCGGACTGATGCGAGTGCGCGGCTTTTGCATGAACGACGCGCACATCTATTGCCGCTACGACCAGGCGAAAGAAGAGTTCATCAAGGTGATGCGGCTTCACGCGCGGTATTACGACCTGATGAACATCAAGGAATATTACATGCGCTTGTCGTTGCCCGATCTGGGCAAGCTCGACAAATATGTCGACCAGCCGGACAAATGGCTCAAGGCGCTCGACATCATCAAAGAGGCGATGCGGGAATCCGGCTATGCCTATGTCGAAGGCCCCGGCGAGGCCGCGTTCTACGGCCCCAAGATCGACTTCATGATCAAATCGGCGATCGGCACCGAGTACACTATTTCCACCAATCAGTTGGACTTCCTGGCCACTCAGACATTCGACCTCACCTATATCGGTGAGGACGGCGCCGACCACCCCGTCTATGTGATCCACCGCGCGCCCTTGGGGACTCATGAGCGCTTTACCGCTTTCCTAATTGAGCATTATGCCGGCGCGTTCCCGGTCTGGCTGGCGCCGATCCAGGTGCGGGTGATCCCCATCAGTGAGAAAGTGGCCGACTACGCCCAGAAAGTGATGGACGCGCTGTTTGCCGCGCCCGTGGTAAACGGCACGGCGGGGCTTAGGGTAGACATCGACACTTCCAATGAGCGGATGCAGAAGAAGATCCGTGACGCGCAACTGCAGAAAATACCCTACATGCTGGTGGTGGGCGAACGCGAGGCGGATGCCGGGAAAGTCGCGGTCCGGCTCCGTTCCGGCAAGGATCTGGGCGCGATGCCCCTGGAACAATTCATCGTCCGCATCAAACAAGAAACCGAATCCCGCAAAGATGTGGCCGAATAACCTCTTTTCGGCGGCCTCAAGACACCCTATCCTAACGGCTAATCCGGCTCTTGCCGGAGTTGCGCCAACCGGCGCGTCAGACGAAAGGCTCCCGTTTGCGTCCATGATCGAACTCGTTTCGCTTGGCTCCGACGGAACCGGCGAAATGCTGGCGCACGGTCATTGAAGGAGACAGAGCCATAGTTCCCAGACGATTTCAGCAAAATGCGCCCGCTCCCGCGAAGGATGGGCCGCGCATCAACGAAGAGATCACGTCCCGCACCATTCTTTTGATCGGCGATGACGGTCACAAATACGGCGAAATAGGCACCGACGAAGCCCGCGCCTTGGCGGAGGAAAAGGGATTCGACCTGGTTGAGGTTTCGCCCGACAACAAGCCGCCCGTGGTCAAGTTGATGGACTATGGCAAATACAAATACGAGCAGCAGAAGAAGGCCGCCGAAGCCAGGAAGAAGCAGAAGGTCATCGAGATCAAGGAGATCAAGATGCGCCCCACCATCGACGATCACGATTACGACGTGAAGATGCGGGCGATGAAGCGCTTCTTCGACGAGGGCGACAAAGTCAAGGTGACGCTGCGCTTCCGCGGCCGCGAGATGGCACACCAGCACCTTGGCATGGAGCTGCTCACGCGGGTCCAGAAGGACACCGAAGTGTTCGCCAAGCTCGAGCAATATCCCAAGATGGAAGGCCGGCAGATGATGATGGTTTTGGCCCCCCGGTAGCCGCCAAACCCGTCGTCGTTTTCGCTCTCTATTTCATATGTCGGCCGGCAGCGGCCGAATATCAGTCGCGCCAGCGACCGATATTTTATGCCTATCGCTTCGCTGCTTGAGGCGGTGCGGTTCAGGACATCATTTTCTTAAATATCGCTGATTAAAAACTCGAATGCCGGCGCATCGCGCGCAGGCGCTCGGCGGAATCAATCGTCAAACATCCGTCACGGAACTTTCCCGGGATGGGGGCGTTAACCGCTACCGCACGGCCCGCACGGGGCGGGCTCGTGCAGAATCAGAGGGATCTCCATGAATTTGAAGACCGCCGCCATGCTAACAGCCTTGGGTAGCGCTCTGGCCGTTTCCAGTGCACATGCCGCAATCACGGCCCGCTTCGACATCGGCAATGTGGCCATCGGCTATACCGACGGCTATTACGACAACGACCATCATTGGCACCACTGGCGTCATCACGCCGACCTCGAGCAGTTCCGCGCTTCGCATGGCGATATGTACCATGAGTGGCGCCACAACGATCGCCGCCATCACGACGAACATTAAGGCGAAAAATCGCGCTGAATATTGGCGGGACCGCCCGATGGGGCGGTCCCGCTTTTTTTTTGCGGACCGTATGTGTCTTCGCTGCTAAAGTTACGGGATGGCGGCGAAGGGGGCCAAGATGACAGATGAATTCAAGCTTGGCGCGATCGGACAAATTTCGCGCAAGGTGAAGAACATCGAAACTGCTCGTCGCTGGTATGGCGAGGTCTTGGGCCTTTCTCATCTTTATTCTTTCGGCAAACTCGCCTTCTTCGACCTAAACGGCGTGCGGCTGTTTCTGTCCGAGGACGGAGCCGCCTCCAATGACGAGTCCATCCTCTATTTCCGTGTCGAAGATATTCATCATGCCTGCCGTATGCTTACAACGCGCGGCGTCGCCTTCAGGGATCAGCCGCACATGATCCATCGTCATGCCGACGGTATGGAGGAATGGATGGCCTTTTTTTCCGACCCGGACGGCAAGGCGCTGGCGATCATGGCGCAGACAAAGACGCACCACTGACGGAGATCATCAATCCGACAAATCCTTTTCGTAAAGGCGCTGGGTTTCCACGAAGGCTTCGTCCAGCACGCGGCCGTGGACGTAGGGTGAAAGCGCTGCCGGCCGCTCAATGCCGGACTGCATGCGGGGACATGGATCATCCTCGCCGATTATCGTCTTGACGCCAATTACGCCCGACCAGATGGGAAGGGCGTAATCTTCTTCGTCATCGACAGCGTTCTTCGCCCTGACTTTGGCTGAGGCCTCCTCAATGCGCATGCTGATGACGGTGACAGCCTTGACCTCTTGCTGGTGATTGGGCCGTAGGGTAGAGGCGCGGCCGGGATAGAAACGGTCTACGACGCCTGCCAGCGCTTTGGCTTTGGCCTGCGGATCGTCCACGATGCGGGCGGTACCGAAGCACATGGCCGACCGGTAATTGACCGAGTGGTGGAAGCCCGAACGCGCCAGAACAAGACCGTCCAGATGCGAAACGGTAAGACAGGCGGGCGTGCCGCTTTTTAAATGGCGCAGCATGCGGCTGGCCGAAGAACCGTGCCAGTAGAGAACGTCGTCCTCGCGCCAGAACAAGGTGGGGGTGCAATAAGGCTGACCTTCCATCACATAGGCGACGTGGCAGAGAAGGGCCGAGTCCAAGATTGCGAACACTTGGGCGCGGTCGTAAGAGCCGCGCTCGTGCAGACGCCTGATGCGGTTGCGCTCACTGACGGCAAAAGGTGATTCGCTCACGGCGGATAATTCCAGGATTTCCGAACCAGAATGGAGGCGAGGGCCCGCGTGATCAAGCGCGTGGCCTGCAACACTGCCACCCGGCTAGGCGCTCGCCTTAACTGCATCCGCCACAGTGGCGAAATCGGCATTGCCCCCC